>NZ_CP043627.1:2946250-3276562 GCF_016804325.1 Methylobacterium aquaticum | reverse complement strand
CGGTCGCGGCGGTCCCGCCGCTCGAGACCGGGCGCATTCCCGCCAAGGAACTGCCCGAGACCCCGAAGGTCACCCGCATCGAGGTCGACAAGGACGCGCTCCAGGTCCGGGCCTACGGCGAGGACGGGGCGCTGGTCCACCTCTACCCGGCCTCGATCGGCAGCGAGGAGAAGCCGGCGCCGAGCGGCGTCCTGAAGGTCGAGGGCGTCGCATTCGATCCCACCTATACCTACAACCCGAAATACGCATTCCAGGGCGTCGAGGCGAAGCGCAAGTTCACCATCAAGCCCGGCCCGAACAACCCGGTCGGCGTGGTCTGGATCGACCTCTCGGGGAACGACGGCTACGGCATCCACGGCACGCCGGAGCCCGAGAAGGTCGGCAAGACCGAATCGCATGGCTGCGTCCGGCTGACCAACTGGGACGCGCGCGACTTGGCGAAACACGTCGAGCGGGGCGCGAAGGTGGATTTCGGAAAGTAGGCGCCGCCGGCTGTTGCGCGTGACCCCTTCCCCCTCTGTGGGGAAGGGTGGCTGACGGAACAGGCCGAAGGAGAGGCGGCGGGACGATGCCAGGTATGGCGCCCGTCAGAACGGGTCCACCCCATCCTGAAGCGCGGCCCCCCCGCCCGATCCCCGCCAAGGCGCCTCACAGGCAACCGGCGAGGGCCCTCCGCGACCAAGCGTGATAGAAGGAAGGCCCCCTTCAGCGAGCCAAGGACCGCCAAACCCACCGGGGCTGAGATCCCGTACCGGACTCCTCCGATCAGGGATCAGCCTCCGGCGAAACAGATGACAGGCGCCTTGCCGACCCCTTTGCGCGAACACGCTCGCCCGCAAAGGGGGTAGGGTTGATCCGTGGCGACCGTCGTGCCTGCACCGAAAGATCACGCCGTCGCCGAGAACACGTCCGGCAGCGACGGCAGCCGCTGCCGCAACCGCAGCAGCGCGATGGTCTCGATCTCGGAAAGTGCCCGCGCCCGCTCGGCCTCCGGCGGATTGTCCAGACGCTCGCCGAGTTGGGCGAGAATCTCCTCCGGCCCCTTGCCCCGCACCGCCATCACGAACGGGAAGCCGTGGAGGTTGCGGTAGCGCTCGTTGAGTTCGAGGAAGCGGGCGCGGCCCTCGGCATCGAGGGCGTCGAGCCCGGCCGAGGCCTGCTCGGCGCGGGATTCCGGCGCGAGGTCGGCGGCCGCCACCCGGCCGGCGAGGTCGGGATGGGCGCGGATGAGGGCGAGCTGCCGCTCCGGCTCGGCCGCCCGCATCACCTCGACCATCGCGGCGTGAAGCCCGTCGGCCGAATCCTGCATCCCCGACAGCCCGGTGGCGTGGGCGCCCTCCGCCACCCAGGGCGAGTGCTCGAACACGTCGCCGAAGCTTTCCACGAACAGGGCGCGGCCCATCCGGCTCGGGGTCAGGCCGGCCGGCGCGTGGGTCCTGGCCCAGTGGCGGGCGATGTCGATGCGGCGGGTCACCCACACGTCGTCGTGGGCGGCGACGTGGTCGAGGAAGCGGGCGAGCGCCGCGATCCGGCCCGGCCGGCCGACGAGGCGGCAATGCAGGCCGATCGACAGCATCCGGGGCGTCTCGGCGCCCTCGTCGTAGAGCACGTCGAAGGAATCGCGCAGGTAGGCGAAGAACTGGTCGCCGGCGTTGAAGCCCTGCGGCGTCGCGAAGCGCATGTCGTTCGAATCGAGGGTGTAGGGCACCACCAGTTGCGGCGCGCGGGGTCCCTCGACCCAGTACGGCAGGTCGTCGGCATAGGAATCCGCCGAGTAGAGGAAGCCGCCTTCCTCCATCACCAACTTCAGCGTGTTCTCCGAGGTCCGGCCGGTATACCAGCCGAGGGGGCGCTCGCCGGTCACCTCAGTGTGGATCCGGATCGCCTCGCTCATATGGGCCTTCTCCTCCTCGTAGGAGAAGTCGCGGTAGTCGATCCACTTGAGGCCGTGGCAGGCGATCTCCCAGCCGGCCTCGCGCATCGCCGCGACCGCGTCCGGGTTGCGCTGGAGGGCGGTGGCGACGCCGTAGACCGTCACCGGCAGGTTGCGCCCGGTGAACAGCTTGTGCAGGCGCCAGAACCCGACCCGCGAGCCGTACTCGTAGATCGATTCCATGCTCATGTGGCGCTGGCCCGGCCAGGCCTGCGCGCCGACGATCTCCGACAGGAACGCCTCCGAGGCCCGGTCGCCGTGCAGCAGGCAGTTCTCGCCGCCCTCCTCGTAGTTGATGACGAACTGCACCGCGATGCGGGCGCCGTCCGGCCATTGCGCGTGGGGCGGGGTGCGGCCGTAGCCGACGAGATCGCGGGGGTAGGGGGAGTCGGTCATGGGGGTGGGTCCAGGATGAGCCGTGACCGCGCTACCCTGGACGAGTTCGCGCGGGATCCCCTCTCCCGTGTGGGAGAGGGGTAGGGGTGAGGGTGCTACGGTCCTGTGTCAGGCTCGGACCGTCCTGCTGCCAGCACCACATTCAGCGTTCTCTGCTGAAGCGTGTCACCCTCACCCCTGGCCCCTCTCCCACACGGGAGAGGGGGGATCGCGCTCTCGTCCGCGGCAGGGCAATGAGGGCCGCGTAGAAATCGTGCCCCAACCTTAGCCTTGCGGCAGCCGACACGCAAAACCGCCCCCGACCCTCACCCCGCCAGGGCCGCCAGCGTCGGATCAACCCGGGCGAAATGGTCGGCCCAGGTCGGGGCCCGGTAGCCCGCGAGGCGCCCCGCCATCTCGGCGCGCAAAGGAGAGCCCGGCGCCGCCAGGTCCTCCACCACCCGCATCCAGCCCAACCCGTCGAGCGGGTGCAGGAACTCCGCGAAGGCGCCGGCGATCTCGCGATGGACCGGGATGTCGGAGGCGACGACCGGCAGGCCGGAGGCGGCGGCCTCCAGCACCGGCAGGCCGTAGCCCTCGGCGAAGGAGGGCATCAGGAGGGCGGTGGCGCTCCCCATCAGGCGCACCAGTCCGGCGGTCGACAGGCCCGAGGCCTCGATGACGCGGGCGCGCACGGCCGGGCAGCGCTCCAGCAGGTCGACGACGTTCTCGCTCTCCCAGCCCCGGCGACCGACGACGACGAGACGCGGCGTCGCCTCCCCGTGACGGGCCGCGAGTTCGCGCCAGGCGGTGAGGAGGCTGATGAGGTTCTTCCGCGGCTCGATCGTGCCGCAGGCCAGGAAGAACGGCCGGGCCGGAGCGGCGGACGGCGCACCGTGGAAGGCCGCCTCGATCCCGAGCGGCCCGACGGTGATCGGCGGCACCCGGCGCCCGAGGCCGGCGAGATGGGCCGCGAAGCGCTCCCCCACATCGGCCGAGTTCACCACGATGGCCTGCGCGTGGCGGGCGACCGTCTCCATCCGCACCCGGTGCCGCTCGGCCTCGCCGTCGCGGCCGTATTCGGGATACTCGATCGGGATCAGGTCGTGGATGAAGAAGACCGGGCGGATGTCGGGCCGGTCGTAGAGCCAGTCGAACCGCGCCGGCTTGTCGAGGCGCAGATGCGAGGTGTGGAGGTAGAGCGCGTTCATCGGCACGCTGTCCGTGCCCGGCGCCCGCAGCACCGTGAGCCAGGCCTCGAGCTGGCGCCGGCGGCGTTCGCGCGCACCCTCCGGCTTCCCGGATGAGGTGCCGGGAGCCGGCACCGGCAGGCCGAGCCTCCCCGAGAGGTCGCGGTAGACCGGATCGTCGCCGGCCGCGACCTCCTCGGTCCAGGCCGCGACCGCCGCCTCGACGAGGCCCGCCATCTGCCCCCGGTCGAGCACCTTCGGGCCGAGCGGCGTCGAGACGAGGCCGAAGCGCGGGCCGGGCTGCCCCAGGAGGTGCCGGGCGTAAGCCAGGTCGACCCGGTCGATCCCGGTCGGGCTCGCATGGCTCAGGCGGGTGACGAGGCGGGTGAGGTCGAGGGCGACGGGATGGGGGCGCATGGAGCCTTGAGCCTGAAGTCCGGGACACGGTCGCCCCGTTCCTACACAGCCGGGCGCTCCAGGCCGAATCCGCCCTGTGCGGCAGCGCACAAGACGAGGGCCGGCCTGTGGATGGTCGCTCTTGCAACGCTGAGCGATGATGATTTATCGCATTCGTCACCGCTCCGTCGCGTCGCGGTGACAAGTGTCGGGCGCACCGACTATGATCATGGGTCGGCGCGGGGCCGACGTTCGGGTGACACAATGGCGATCGTCGATCTGGATCGGGATGCGGTGAAGCGCGGCTTGTCGGACGGCTCCGTCCTGCTGATCGACGTGCGCGAGCCCAACGAATTCGAATCCGGCCACATCCCGGGCTCCGTGTCCTTTCCGCTCTCGGCCTTCGACGTCGAGCGGCTGCAGGCACTGATCGCCGAGGACGGCCGCCGGCCGGTCCTGTCCTGCGCCGCCGGCATGCGCTCGGCCCGGGCGCTGCAATACCTCCAGAGCCAGGGCATCCCCCTGAGCGAGCATTACGTCGGCGGGTTCAAGGACTGGGCCAATGCCGGCGAGCCCGTGGAATAACTGACGCATCATCCCGCCCGAAGGGGCGGCGGACACCTTCACGGCCCCGGGAGGGCCGCGCCGGAGCCGGCGCGGTTCCCGTGACGGCCAAGCCCCTCGACGCGGATGCGCCCCGGCCCATCGTCTCGCGCGTCCGGCGGGCGGCATGCACGAGATGAACGGGAGAACGAGTATGCGCAGGCTGAGGCTGGCGGCGGTGATCCCGGCGCTCCTGCTGATGGCCGGGATCCCGGCGCGGGCCCAGGCCCCCGGCGGTCCGCCCCCGACGGTCACGGTCGCCAAGCCCGTGGTCAAGGAGGTGGTGGAGCACGACGACTTCACCGGCCGCTTCAACGCGATCGAATACGTCGAGGTGCGGGCCCGGGTCACCGGCTACCTGCAAAAGATCCACTTCCAGGACGGCGCCGTGGTGAAGAAGGGCGAGCTGCTCTTCACCATCGACCGGCGGCCCTACAAGGCGGCCCTCGACCAGGCGACGGCGGCCCTGGCCTCGGCCCAGGCCCGGCTGAACTTCACCCAGACCGATCTCGAGCGCGCCCAGACGCTCAGCCGGTCGGGCAACATCTCCGAGCAGGTCACCGACCAGCGCCGGCAGAACTCGCTCACCGCCCAGGCCGACGTCGACAGCGCGACCGCGGCGTTGCGCCAGGCCCAGCTCAACTACGACTTCACCGAGGTGCGATCCCCGATCGACGGGCGGATCTCGCAGCGCCTGGTGACCGAGGGCAACATCGTCATCACCGACCAGACGATGCTGACCACCATCGTCTCGCTCGACCCGATCTACTTCTCGTACACGGTCGACGAGCGCTCGTTCCTGGCCTACCAGAACACGCTCAAGATCGGCATGGGCGCGACCCAGAAGGAGCACACCGCGCCGATCCTGGTGGCGCTGACCGGGGAGGCCAAGCCGACCCGCAAGGGCATGCTCGACTTCGTCGACAACCGGATCGACGAGGCGACCGGCACGGTGCTCCTGCGCGCCACCGTCGAGAACCCGGACCGGTTCATCAAGCCGGGCCTGTTCGGCATCGTCAGCATGCCGGCCTCCAAGCCCTATCGCGGCGTCCTGATCCCCGACGACGCGATCGCGGCGAACCAGGACAAGCGCCTCGTCTACGTGGTCGGGCCCGACAACGTCGTCCAGCCGCGCAACATCCGCCCCGGCCCCAAGATCGACGGCTACCGGGTGGTACGCGACGGGCTGAAAGGCGACGAGACCATCGTGATCGTCGGCCTCACCCGGGTGCGTCCGGGCGCCAAGGTGACGCCCGAGGTCAAGGAATTGCCGCCGGTCCGCGAGTAATCCCAAGACGCGCCGCCCCGACCGGGCGGCGCTCCCGTCAGGACGCCAGTGCCCCGCGAGGGGCGCCCCGCCCGCGTGAGGGCGCGAGAGGCCCACCGATGCGTTTTGCCCATTTCTTCGTCGACCGGCCGATCTTCGCCTCGGTGACCTCGATCGTCATCCTGATCATCGGCTACGTCTCGTACATCTCGCTGCCCGTCTCGCAATATCCCGAGATCGTGCCGCCGACCGTGGTGGTGCGCGCCTCCTATCCGGGCGCCAATGCCGAGACGGTGGCGGCGACCATCGCGACGCCGATCGAGCAGGAGATCAACGGCGTCGACAACATGCTGTACATGTCGTCGCTGTCGACCAACGACGGCAACATGCAGCTGACCGTCACCTTCGCGCTCGGCACCAACCTCGACATCGCCAACGTGCTGGTCCAGAACCGGCTCTCGGTCGCCCAGCCGCGCCTGCCCGGCGACGTGCGCAACCTCGGCGTCACGGTCCGCAAGTCCTCGCCCGACCTGATGATGGTCGTCCACGTGCTGTCGCCCGACGGCACCTTCGACCAGAACTATCTGGCGAACTACATCTATCTCCGCCTGCGCGATCCGCTGCTGCGCCTCAACGGCGTCGGCGACATCACGGTGTTCGGCGGCTCGGAATACGCGCTGCGGCTGTGGCTCGACCCGAACAAGCTCGCCTCCTATCAGCTCTCGACCACCGACGTGATCAACGCGCTGCAGGAGCAGAACGTCCAGGTGGCCTCAGGCGCGCTCGGCGCGCCGCCGGCCCCGCGAGCCAGGCGTTCCAGCTCACCGTGCAGACGCAGGGGCGGTTCCAGGATCCGAGCGAGTTCCGCAAGGTCATCGTCAAGGCCTCCGACGGGCGCCTGGTCCGGGTCTCCGACATCGCCCGGGTCGAGCTCGGCCAGAAGGACTACACGACGAAGTCGTTCCTCAACGGCCAGCCGGCGATCGGCATCGGCGTGTTCCAGCGGCCCGGCACCAACGCGCTCGAGGCGGCCGAGCAGGTCCAGGCGCTGATGAAGACCCTGGCCAAGGACTTCCCCCCCGGCCTCGAGTTCAAGATCGCCTACAACCCGACCGAGTTCATCGCGGAATCGGTGCACGAGGTCTACAAGACGCTGGGCGAGGCGGTCGTCCTCGTCGTCGTGGTGATCCTGGTCTTCCTCCAGAGCTGGCGCACCGCGCTCATCCCGATCATCGCGATCCCGGTCTCGCTCATCGGCACCTTCGCGGTGATGGCGCTGCTCGGCTTCTCGCTCAACAACCTGACGCTGTTCGGCCTCGTGCTCGCCATCGGCATCGTGGTCGACGACGCGATCGTGGTGGTGGAGAACGTCGAGCGCAACATGGCCGAGGGGCTGTCCCCCGGCGAGGCGGCCCACAAGACCATGGACGAGGTCGGCGGCGCGGTCGTCGCCATCGCGCTGGTGCTGTCGGCGGTGTTCATCCCGACCGCCTTCATCCCGGGCATCTCGGGCCAGTTCTACCGGCAGTTCGCGCTGACCATCGCGGCCTCGACCATCATCTCGATGTTCAACTCGCTGACGCTGTCGCCGGCGCTCTGCAAGCTGCTCCTCAAGCCCCATTCCGAGCACCACCGGCCGCGCTTCTTCCTGGCCCGGTTCGGCGCCTGGGCGGCCGGCACCTTCAACCGCGCCTTCGACGCCACGGCGAATGCCTATGCGGCGGCGATCCGCTTCCTGACCGGGCGGCTGGTACCGCTGCTCGCCATGCTGCTGCTCTATGCCGGCGTCATCTACGGCGTGCTCCACCTCGTGCGCACCACCCCGACCGGCTTCATCCCGCTCCAGGACCAGGGCTACCTGCTGGTGGTGGTGCAGCTGCCGCCGGGCTCGTCGCTGGAGCGCACCACCGCGGTGGTGCAGGAGGTGTCGCGCCGCTCCCTCGACATCGACGGCGTTGGCAACACCGTCGTCATCGCCGGCTTCGACGGCGCGACCTTCACCAACACCACCAACGGCGCGGTGATGTTCCTGCCGCTCAAACCCTTCAAGGAGCGGCTGGAGAAGGGCCTGACCGCCGGCAAGATCCTCCAGGCCGTGCTCGCCAAGACCGCGCCGATGCAGGAAGCGCGGATCATCGCGATCCCGCCGCCGCCGGTCCGGGGCCTCGGCAATGCCGGCGGCTTCAAGATGCAGGTCCAGAGCCGCGAGGGCTCCGACATCGCCCGTCTGCTCCAGGTCTCGGGCGACCTCATCGGCGCGGCCAACCGCGACCCGGCGCTCACCCGCGTCTTCACCACCTTCGGCAACGACACGCCGCAGATCTACCTCGACATCGACCGCACCGTGGCGCGGATGCTGAACGTGCCGCTCGCCAACGTGTTCTCGACGCTCCAGGTCAATCTCGGCGGCGCCTACGTCAACGACTTCAACACCTTCGGCCGCGTCTACCAGGTCCGGGCCCAGGCCGACGCCAAGTACCGGATGGAGAAGTCGGACATCGAGCGGCTGAAGGTCCGCTCCTCGACCGGCGCGCTCGTGCCGATGGGGACGCTCGCCAGCATCCGCGACATCTCGGGGCCCCAGATCGTCCAGCGCTTCAACCTGTTCTACTCGATCCCGGTGCAGGGCGACGCGAAGCCGGGCATCTCCTCGGGCCAGTCCCTCGACGCGATGGAGAAGCTCGCCCGCCAGACACTGCCCGACGGCATGAGCTTCGAGTGGACCGACATCGCGTTCCAGGAGAAGGCGGTCGGCAACACGGCGATCTACGTCTTCGCGCTCGGCGTGCTCCTGGTCTTCCTGGTGCTCGCCGCCCAGTACGAATCCTGGGCGCTGCCGCTCTCGATCCTGCTGGTCGTGCCGACCGGCGTGCTCGCGGCCTTAGCCGGCGTGCAGTTCCGGGCGCAGGACAACAACATCCTGACCCAGATCGGCCTCATCGTGCTCATCGGCCTCGCGGCCAAGAACGCGATCCTGATCGTCGAGTTCGCCAATCAGATCGAGGAGAGCGAGCGCCGCGGCCCCGTCGCCGCCGCCGTCGAGGCCTGCCGGCTTCGCCTGCGGCCGATCCTGATGACCGCCTTCGCGTTCATCCTCGGCGTGGTGCCGCTCGCCTTCGCCACCGGTCCCGGCGCCGAGATGCGCCAGGCGCTGGGCACGGCGGTTCTGTTCGGCATGCTCGGCGCCACGATCTTCGGCCTGTTCCTCACCCCGGTCTTCTACGTGGTGATCCGCAACATCTCGATCCGGATCAACCGCTGGCGCGGGGTGGACGACCACCACGGGGAGCCCGAGCCGGCTCGGTAAGGCTTTTTCGCCTTCGCTGCCGGGACAGACATGGCGCGGGTACTCCCTCCCCGCAGAGGGGGAGGGAATGACCCGCACCACTTCTTTTTCTCGAACAGCCTTGGGGGGCCGGGGACAAGAGACGGGGACCCGGCCGAGAACCCCCCTGGCGTTTCCGCGGGCTGCCTTTTAACAAGGCAGCCCGTTTCCGTTGGCGACAGACACCCGCGATGACCGACTCTTCCCCCCGCGCCGGCCGCGTCGACCGGCGCACCGCCGAGACCGACGTCAGCGTCGCGCTCACCCTCGACGGCACCGGCAAGGCCAGCATCGCGACGGGCGTCGGCTTCCTCGACCACATGCTGGAGCTGCTGGCCCGGCACGCCCTGTTCGACCTCGACGTCAAGGTGACCGGCGACCTCCATGTCGACCAGCACCACACCACCGAGGATTGCGGCATCGCGCTGGGCCAGGCCTTCGCCCAGGCGCTCGGCGACAAGCGCGGCATCCGCCGCTACGCCGACCTGCACCTGCCCATGGACGAGGCACTGACCCGGGTCGCGGTCGACATCTCCGGCCGGCCGTTCCTGGTGTTCCGCACCACGTTCGCCCGCGAGAAGATCGGCGTCTTCGACACCGAGCTAGTGCGCGAGTGGTTCCAGGCCTTCGCGATGAATGCCGGGATCACGCTGCACGTCGAGACGCTGTACGGCGACAACCAGCACCACATCGCCGAGAGCTGCTACAAGGGTCTGGCACGTGCCTTGCGGCACGCGGTCGAGGTCGATCCCCGCGAAGGGGGCCGGGTGCCTTCGACCAAGGGCTCGCTCTAGGGCCGCAGACGCCGCAACGACGGAAACCCGGGGGGAGCCGGATGACCACCTACACCCTGCACGTTCCCGACGAGGTCGATCCCGGCGAGCCGGAGGCCCTGGACCGCGCCAAGCTGGTGCCGGATGCCTTCGTGTGGCCGGCCTTCTGGTTCTCGGCCCTGTGGTTCTTCTGGCACCGCCTCTGGCTCGCCGGCCTCCTGGTGCTGGCCGCCGAGATCGTCGTCTGGGCCGTCGGTCTCACGCTCGGGTTGCACCCTGCGGTGGGCTTCGTGATCGCGGTGCTCCTGTCCTGGCTCATCGGGCTCGAGGCCTCGTCGCTGCGGCGCTGGACCTATGCCCGCACCGGCCGCCCGATCCGCGACGCGGTGACGGCCTCGGACGTGCGCGAGGCGGAGGTGAAGGTGGTCGCCCGCTGGCTGCGCGCCGAGGGCGCGCGCCTCGGATCCGAGGCGCCCCGGCCGGCGACCCCGGCGAATGGCCGCGCCGCGAGCCCGGCTCTGGGCCTGTTCCCGGAGGCGCAGAGCCCCCGGTGAGCGAACTCTCCACATCGACCACCGCGACCCGGGAGGACCTCCGTTGAGCGCGGACAAAGTCGCCATCATCGATTACGGCTCGGGCAACCTGCACTCGGCCGCCAAGGCCTTCGAGCGCGCCGCCCGCGAAACCGGGACCGATGCCCGCATCGTCGTCACTTCCGATCCGGAGATCGTCGCGGCGGCGGACCGGGTCGTGCTCCCCGGCGTCGGCGCCTATGCCGATTGCCGGCGGGGCCTGGACGCGGTCTCCGGCATGGTCGAGGCGATGACCGAGGCGGCCCATGGCCGCGGCCGGCCGTTCCTCGGCATCTGCGTCGGCATGCAGCTCTTGGCGAGCCGCGGCCTCGAATACGAGGTCACGCCCGGCCTCGGCTGGATTCCGGGCGATGTGGCGCCGATCCGGCCGTCCGATCCCGGGCTGAAGGTGCCCCATATGGGCTGGAACACCCTCGCGGCGAACCGCGCCCACCCGCTCCTCGACGGCATCGCGACCGGCGGGGACGGGCTGCACGCCTATTTCGTCCACAGCTACGCGCTCGCGCCCGCCGAGCCCGGCGACGTGGTCGCCACCGCCGATTACGGCGGCGCGGTCACCGCCATGGTCGCCCGCGGCACCATCGCCGGCACCCAGTTCCACCCCGAGAAGAGCCAGACCCTCGGGCTGCGGCTGATCGGCAACTTCCTGCGCTGGCGCCCCTGACGGCGCCGGGCTCCCCCATCCTCAAGCCTTGCGGTGACGACGCGTGATCCTGTTTCCGGCCATCGATCTCAAGGAAGGGCGCTGCGTCCGCCTCGTGCAGGGCGACATGGCGCAGGCCATCGTCTTCAGCGACGATCCGGCGGCGCAAGCCGGGACGTTCCAGGAGCAGGGTTTTCCCTGGCTCCACGTGGTCGATCTCGACGGCGCCTTCGCGGGCGCGCCGATGAACGCCGCGGCGGTCGACGCGATCCTCGCCGCGGTGACGATCCCGGTGCAGCTCGGCGGCGGCATCCGTGAGATGCGCACCGTCGAGGGCTGGCTCGCCAAGGGCGTCAGCCGGGTCATCATCGGCACCGCCGCAGTCAAGGACCCGACCTTCGTGCGCGAGGCCGCCCGCCGCTTCCCCGGCAAGATCGCCGTCGGCATCGACGCCAAGGACGGGCGTGTCGCGGTCGAGGGCTGGGCCAAGACCTCGACGGTCACGGCGGAGGAGCTGGGCCGCCGCTTCGAGGATGCCGGCGTCGCCGCGATCATCTACACCGACATCGCCCGCGACGGCATCCTCAAGGGCCTCAACATCCCGATGACCCTGGGCCTCGCCCAGGCGGTGAAGATCCCGGTCATCGCCTCGGGGGGGCTCGCCTCGATCGAGGACGTGCACCGCATCCTGGAGCCCGACTGCGCGAGCCTCGCCGGCGCCATCACCGGTCGCGCCCTCTATGACGGCCGCATCGACCCGAAGGAGGCACTGGCGGCCATCGCGCGGGTGAAAGCGGCGCAGGGCAAGGGTGCCCAGGCGCCGGAGTGAGGCGGAGGAGCCCGCCTCGTGATAGGATCGAGGCGGCTATCCGGAGGCGTGAGACGACGTGACCGCCGCGACCCGTAAATCCAAGCCGGCTCCTGCTCGGCCGGCTCCCCCGCTGCCGATGACCGCCTATGCCGAAGACATCTACGGCTGGGCGATGGAGCAGGCTGCCGCTCTGCGCGCCGGCAATCTGTCGGTGCTCGATCGTGAGAACCTGGCCGAGGAGATCGAGAGCTTGGGCCGGTCGGAGTTCAATCGCCTCGTCAGCTTCTACGCCCTGGTCCAGCTTCACATGCTCAAGTGGCAGCATCAGCCGAGCCATCGCTGCGCGAGTTGGGCCGTCTCGATCTCGACACATCGCAAGCATGTGAGCTTGACGATCGCCGACAACCCGAGCTTGAAGTCGCGTCTCGACGAAGCATTCGAGCGCGCCTATCTGCAGGCGCGGCACGATGCGATCAGCGAGACCGGCCTCGCTCCGGCAATATTTCCGATCGACTGTCCCTTCACGCGCGACGAGGCGATGTCAATCCCCTTCCTCTACGAGTAGAGCCAGCATCCCGTGCGCAAGACCCGCATCATCCCCTGCCTCGACGTCAAGGACGGCCGGATCGACTCGATGCAGGCGCCGATCGCCATCGCGCGGACGGCATGCGCCCGGGCAGGTTGAGGCGGACGAGTTTGCCGCGTGATAGGATGGCGACGGCTTTCCGAAAGGCGTGTGACAACGTGACAGCCGTGACCCGTAAATCCAAGCCGGAGCCGGCGCGATCGGCCTTGTGCCCGGCAACGGCTTATGCCGACGACATGTACGGCTGGGCGATGGAGCAGGCCGCGGCCTTGCGCGCCGGTGACCTCTCCGCCCTCGACCGCGAGCATCTGGCGGAGGAGATCGAGAGCTTGGGGCGCTCCGAACTGAGGAGCCTCGTCAGCGCCTGGCGGGTCGTATTGCTGCATATGCTGAAATTCGACCACCAGCCAGCGCGGCAGACGAGGAGCTGGGCACTGTCGATCCGTGACCAGCGCGACGAGGCGGCCGACATTCTCGCCGACAGCCCCGGCCTGAAAAGCCGGCTCGACGACGCGATGGCCCGCGCTTATCGCGGCGCCCGGGTCGATGCCGCGCGGGAGACCGGTCTCCCGCTGCGGACCTTTCCCGAGACATGCCCTTACACGCGCGACGACATGCTCACGCGCGACTTCCCCATCGACTCGAACTCCTGAAACGGCGCCCGTGCTCAAGACCCGCATCATCCCCTGCCTCGACGTCAAGGACGGCCGCGTCGTCAAGGGCGTGCAGTTCCTCGAACTGCGCGACGCCGGCGATCCCGTCGAGGCCGCCAAGGCCTATGACCGCGCCGGGGCCGACGAGCTCTGCTTCCTCGACATCACGGCGAGCCACGAGGCGCGCGGCATCCTGCTCGACGCGGTCAGCCGCACGGCGGAGGCCTGCTTCATGCCGCTCACCGTCGGCGGCGGGGTGCGCAAGGTCGAGGACATCCGCACCCTGCTGCTCGCCGGGGCCGACAAGGTCTCGATCAACACCGCGGCGGTGAACGACCCGGACCTGGTGGCGCGGGCGGCGGAAAAGTTCGGCGCGCAATGCATCGTCGTGGCGATCGACGCCAAGCGCGTCTCCGGCGAGGGCGAGCCGGCCCGCTGGGAGATCTTCACCCATGGCGGCCGCAAGCCCACCGGGATCGACGCGATCGACTTCGCCCGCCTCGTGGCCGGGAAGGGGGCGGGCGAATTGCTGGTCACCTCGATGGACCGCGACGGGATGCGCTCGGGCTACGACATCGGGCTCACCCGGGCGATCAGCGACGCGGTCAACGTCCCGGTGATTGCGTCGGGCGGCGTCGGCGGTCTCGACGACCTCGTGGCGGGGGTGCGCGACGGCGGGGCGAGCGCGGTCCTCGCCGCCTCGATCTTCCATTTCGGTCAGCACACCGTGGCGGAGGCCAAGGCCCACATGGCGGCGGCGGGCCTGGCGATGCGGCTCGATCCCACGCCCTGATCGTCGGCAATCATTGCGGGACCTGGCAAGGGAACCGCTTGACCACCCTGCACGGCCGGCCCCAGGGTTGACCCGGACACATCATTTGGCAGCCGCATGACCGCCTTCACCCTCGCCGACCTCGACCGCATCGTCCGCGAGCGCGCCGCGGCCTCGCCGGAGGAATCCTACACCGCCAAGCTCGTCGCGGGCGGGCCGGCCCGGCCGGCCAAGAAGCTCGGCGAGGAGGCGGTCGAGGCGGCCATCGCCGCGGTGCAGGGCGACCGCGACGGGCTGACGGCGGAGGCGGCGGATGTGCTCTACCACCTGCTGGTCGTCCTCAGGGCCGCGGAGGTGCCGCTGGACGCGGTGATGGCGGAACTGGAGCGGCGCACGGCCCAGAGCGGCATCGCCGAGAAGGCGGCGAGGAGGCCGGCATGACCAACGCCAGCATGACCGATGCCAGCATGACCGGTGGCGGTCCGGCCCCGACCCTCGGCGCGGCGCAGCTGGCGGCAAGCCTCGACGAGGCGACCGACCACCTCTCGCCCTACCGGGTCTTCGCCCGCGAGGAATGGGCGCACCTGCGCGCCGACACGCCGCTCACCCTCACGGCCGACGACGTGATGCGGCTGCAATCCCTCAACGATCCGATCTCGCTGGAAGAGGTCATCGCGATCTACCTGCCGCTGTCGCGGCTGCTCTCGCTCTACGTCGCGGCGACGCAAGGCCTGTTCAAGGCGACCCAGCGCTTCCTCCTCGCCGAGCGCGAGGTGAAGGTGCCCTACATCATCGGGGTCGCCGGCTCGGTGGCAGTCGGCAAGTCGACCACCGCCCGGGTGCTGAAGGCGCTGCTCGCCCGCTGGCCCAACACCCCGAAGGTCGACCTCGTCACCACCGACGGGTTCCTGTTCCCGAACGCCGAGCTGAACCGCCTCGGCCTGATGGAGCGCAAGGGATTCCCCGAGAGCTACGACAGCGCGATGCTGCTGCGCTTCCTCGCCGACATCAAGGCCGGTAAGCGCCACGTCGCGGCACCGCTCTACTCCCACCTCGTCTACGACGTGGTGCCGGGGGAGACCACGGTGGTCGACCGGCCCGACATCCTGATCGTCGAGGGGCTGAACGTGCTCCAGCCCGCCCGCCTGCCGCGGGACGGCACCGCGATTCCCTTCGTGTCGGATTTCTTCGACTTCTCGGTCTATCTCGACGCCCACGAGGAAGACCTGCACCGCTGGTACGTCAACCGCTTCCTGCGCCTGCGCCACACCGCCTTCCGCGATCCGCTCTCCTACTTCCGCAAATATGCCGAGGTCAGCGAGGAGGAGGCGCTGACCATCGCCGACGGGTTGTGGAACCGCATCAACCTGCTGAACCTGCGCGACAACATCGTGCCGACGCGCCAGCGCGCCAGCCTGATCCTCGCCAAGGGCGCGAGCCACCGCATCGAGAGCGTGGCGTTGCGGCGGTTGTAGGGGGCGGTGCGGCAGGATTGGCCGCGCCGTCCCGAAATTGAGAGCCTCAATGCGCGGTTGCGCCGATCGATCCGGGACGCAGACCAATCAAGGCACGCTCTGCGAGCCTGCTTGAACAGTATTTTCTACAAATCATCTGGATGATGTTATGTTCATCTCAGCCTCTAATCTCATGCTGAGAGCCTGTTTGAGCAGGACTTCCACCCAAGATTTGAGGCCGGCGGGATCATCCTACCCTCTAACCTCATCCTGAGGTGCGAACGAAGTGAGCCTCGAAGGAGGGCTCCAGGGATCGCCGAGGCTTCTGGAGCCCTCCTTCGAGGTCAGTCGATCTGCGATCGCGTGCGATCTCTGATCGCCAACACCTCAGGATGAGGTGGAAGGGTAGGATATCTCCTAATTCTTCTCGATTTTTGTCAAATTACTCTGCTCAAACAGGCCCTGATAGCTGGATCTGCATCGAGCCAGACAATGCGCGAATCTTTCCCTTCCCAAATCTTGCAATGATGTCGGGAAATATCCGAAATTACTCGGGAATAGCGTTGTCGATTCGGTTTTAGAGTAATTTTCCGTCAGGCCCACCGCCGGCGAGCCGAACCCGCTCAAGCCGATCGCCAGATAAGGAAGCGCCCACGCCAAGGTCGAAGGTGGAGGTGGAGGTGAACGGCGTGGGCGCGCGCCTCTTAGGGAGGACAGTCGCACCACCCTATACCAGTTCGATTGTACCACCATCCCCCTTTCGGGGGCTCACATCTCGTCGTCCTCGCCCAGCGGATAGGCCGCCTCCACCATGTAGGGCCCACCGCCGACGGAGTCGCGCGCCGAGTACAGCGCCACCCGCTCCGCCGTGAACGACAACCGCGAAAACACCGGCTGCATCGCCAGGTACTGCGCCACCCCGTCCGGGCCGGCGCCGCGCTTGAGCCGGGCGAGCGTCACGTGGGGTGTGAAGCGCCGCGTGTCGGGCGCGACGCCGAGCTGGCGCAGGATGCGCTCGTGCTCCGCCTGCAACTCGGCGAGCGCGGGATCGGGCACGACGCGGGCAAACAGCGCGTGCGGCTTCTCGCCGCCGAACACCGCCAGCGCGTCGAGGACGAGGGTCAGGGGCGGGCGCGGCCGGATGTCGGCCAGGGCCTCGGTGATCTCCTCGGCGAGCCCGCCCTCGACGTCGCCGATGAACCGGAGGGTGACGTGGTAATCGGCGGGCTCGACCCAGCGGGCCCCGGGCAGGCCGCCGCGGAAGGCGGTGAGCGCCAGCCCGGTCTCGGGCGGGACCTCGATCCCGGTGAACAGGCGCGGCATGGATTCAGGCTCCCTTGCGCAGGCGGGCCAGGAACTCCTCGACGCGCGGCAGGATGCCGGCGACGATCTTCGCGACGCCCTCCTTGGTCGGATGCAGGCCGTCCGGGAGCGCCAGGCTGCGATCGCCCGCGACGCCGTCGAGGAAGAACGGGTAGAGGACGAGGCCGTCACGCTCGGCGAGCCGGGGATAGATCGCGTCGAAGCGCCTGCCGTAATCGGGCCCGAGATTCGGCGCCGCCCGCATGCCGGCGAGCATCACCGGGATGCCGCGGGCCTTCAGCTTCGCGATGATCGCGTCGAGCGCCTTCTCGGTCACGGCCGGGTCGGTGCCGCGCAGCATGTCGTTGGCGCCGAGTTCGAGGATCACCCCGTCGGTCCCGTCCGGCACCGACCACTCGACCCGGTCGAGCCCGCCGGTCGCGGTGTCGCCGGAGACGCCGGCATTGGCGACCGTGACCGCGTGGCCGCGCGCCTTCAACGCCGCTTCGAGCTGGACCGGGAAGGCGGCGGCCGCCGGCAGGCCGTAGCCCGCCGTCAGGCTGTCGCCGAGCGCGACGAGGTTCAAGGCGCGGGCCTTGGCCGCGCCGGCATCCTGCGCATGGAGCGGCGTCACGAGGGTCATCAGCAGCGAAACGATCAGAAATGCGAGTGCCGCGCGGCGGCCATCATGGCGAAGCATCGATGCGCGGCCCATATCGGGCCGGCGGGCCGCCTGTCCTGCGTAGGTTCGTCCCAACACGTCACCTCCGGCGGCGATCCATGAGCGGTCGCCGCGCTACAGATCGGCTTTTCCCCCATGACCGACAAGGCCACCGGACCGGCGATCGCGCTCGACGGCGTCGATCTCAGCCTCGGCCGCGGCGCTGCCCGGGTCCACATCCTCAAGGGCATCTCGCTCGGCGTGGCCTCGGGCGAGGCGGTGGGCCTCGTCGGTCCGTCGGGCTCGGGCAAGTCGACCCTGCTGATGACCATGGCGGGGCTGGAGCGGCCGGATTCGGGCCGGGTCGTGGTCGAGGGCACCGACCTTGCCGGCCTCGACGAGGACGCGCTGGCGCGGTTCCGCGGCCGGCGCATCGGCATCGTGTTCCAGTCCTTCCACCTCGTGCCGACCATGACGGCGCTGGAGAACGTGGCGCTGCCGCTCGAACTCGCCGATGCAGCCGACGCCCATGTACGGGCTGCCCGGGAGCTGGAGGCGGTCGGGCTGGGGCACCGCCTGCACCACTATCCGGCCCAGCTCTCCGGCGGCGAGCAGCAGCGCGTCGCCATCGCCCGGGCGGTGGCGCCGGAACCGGCGATCCTCGTCGCCGACGAGCCGACCGGCAACCTCGACGAGGCGACCGGCGCCCAGATCGTCGACCTGCTCTTCGCCCTCAAGCGCGACCGCGGCGCCACCCTGGTGCTGGTCACCCACGATCCCGGCCTCGCCCGCCTGTGCGACCGCACGGTGCGGCTGCGCTCCGGCCTGATCGATACCGCCGTGAGCGCCTGACCCCAATGAGCGCCTGACCCATGCACGGCAATCTCCCCACGCTCCCCGGCGGAACGCCCGGCCGTCCCTCGCGCCTGCCGCTGACCCTGCGCCTCGCGTTCCGCGAGCTGCGCGGGGGCCTGCGCGGCTTCACGGTGCTGCTCGCCTGCATCGCCATCGGGGTCGCCACCATCGCGGGCGTCGCCTCCCTGTCGCGCTCGCTCTCCGACGGGCTCGCCCGCGAGGGCCGCAAGATCCTCGGCGGCGACGTCACCTTCGGGCTGATCCATCGCGAGGCGAGCCCGCAGGAGAGGGCCTTTCTGGAAGGGCGCGGCCGGGTCTCGGTCGCGGGCTTCACCCGTGCCATGGCCTCGGCCGGGGACAAGGGCGCGGCCCTGGTCGAGCTGAAGGCGGTCGGGCCGGATTACCCGGCGGTCGGCGCGCTGACGACCGAGCCCCCGATGGCGCCCGCCGACATCTTTTCCGCGCGCGACGGCGTCTACGGGGCCGCCGCCGATCCGGCGCTGCTGGCCCGCCTCGACCTCAGGCTCGGCGACCGCCTCACGGTCGGCGGGGCCGAGATCCAGCTGCGCACCGTGCTGGTAGGCGAACCGGACAAGATCGCCGGCGGCATCGGCTTCGGGCCCCGCCTGATGGTGTCGCTCGATGCGCTCCGGGCCTCGGGCCTGGTCCAGCCCGGCAGCCTCAACCGCTTCGTCTACCGGGTGATGCTGCCCGAAGGCGACGACGCGGCGGTCGAGAAGACCATGGCCGAGGCCAAGACCGCCCTGCCGGAGGCCGGCTGGGAGATCCGCTCGCGGCTCAACGCCGATCCGCGCTTCGCCCGCAGCATCGAGCGCTTCACGCAATTTCTCACCCTCGTCGGCCTGACCGCGCTCCTCGTCGGCGGGGTCGGCGTCGCCAATGCGGTGCGGGCCTTCGTCGAGCGCAAGCGCGCCTCGATCGCGACCCTCAAGAGCCTCGGCGCCCCGGGGCGCCAGGTGGTCGGCATCTACCTCACCCAGGTCATGCTGATCGCCGGGATCGGCATCGCGGCCGGGCTCGTCGTCGGCGCCGTGCTGCCCTTCGCGCTCGATGCCGCCTTCGGATCGCTGCTGCCCTTGCCGCTCAACCCGACGCTGGCGCCGGGCGAGCTCGTGGTCGCGGCCCTCTACGGCGTGCTGACGGCGCTCGCCTTCGCGATCGGGCCGCTCGGCCGCGCCCACGACGTCGCGGTGTCGGGGCTGTTTCGCGATACGGTCGACCCCGACCGGCGCTGGCCGCGGCCGTTCTACCTCGCGATCCTCGGCCTCGCGCTCGCCGGCCTCGTCGGCCTGGCGCTCGCCACCGCCTACGATCGCGTCGTGGCGCTGATCTTCATCGCGGCGGCGGGCCTCGCCTTCGGGCTGTTGCGCCTCGTCGCCGCCGGGCTGATGGCGCTGGCGCGCCGCCTGCCGCGCCCGACCCGGGCCGCGCCGCGGCTGGCGCTGGCCAACCTCCACAGGCCGGGCGCGCTGACCCCCTCGATCGTGCTGTCGCTCGGGCTCGGCATCACGCTCCTGGTGGCCTTGAGCCTGATCGACGCCAACATCACCCGGACGCTCACCCGCTCGCTGCCCGCCAAGGCGCCGAGCCTGTTCTTCCTCGACATCCCGAGCCGCGACTCGGACGCCTTCGACCAGTTCCTCGGCCGCGCCGCGCCGCGGGGCAAGATCGAGCGGGTGCCGATGATGCGCGGGCGGATCACCGCGTTGAACGGCGTGCCGGCGGGCCAGATCAAGGCCGGCGAGGACGCCGCCTGGGTGCTCGACGGCGACCGCGGTATCACC
Source organism: Methylobacterium aquaticum (assembly GCF_016804325.1). Lineage (NCBI taxonomy): Bacteria > Pseudomonadati > Pseudomonadota > Alphaproteobacteria > Hyphomicrobiales > Methylobacteriaceae > Methylobacterium > Methylobacterium aquaticum. Next base: position 3,256,565 of record NZ_CP043627.1, on the reverse strand, counting down.
TACGCCGAGGACCTGCCGGACGGCTCGACGGTGAAATCCGGCCGGTGGTGGAAGGGCGAGGAGGCGAACAAGCCGCTGGTCTCCTTCGACGATCAGCTCGCCCGCAGCCTGAAGCTCAAGGTCGGCGATACGGTCACCGTCAACGTGCTCGGGCGCAGCCTCACCGTCACGATCGCCAACCTGCGCCACGTCGAGTGGCGCAACCTCGGCATCAACTTCGTGATGGTGTTCTCGCCCGGCACCTTCCGGGGCGCGCCGCACAGCGACCTCGCGACGCTCACCCTGCCGGAGGGGCCGGACCCCGCCCTCGAGGCCCGGATCCTGCGCGATGCGGCCAGGGACTTCCCCTCGGTGAGCAGCGTGCGGGTGAAGGACGCGCTCGATGCGGTCAACGACCTCGTGACCAAGCTCGTCTTCGCGATCCGCGGCGCCAGCGCGGTGGCGGTGGTGACCAGCCTGTTCGTGCTCGCCGGCGCGCTCGCCGCCGGCCACCGGGCCCGGCTCTACGACGCGGTGGTGCTCAAGACGCTGGGCGCGACGCGGACGCGGCTGCTCGCCGCCTACACGATGGAGTACGGCGCGCTCGGGCTGGCCACGGCCGTCTTCGGCCTCCTCGCCGGGACGCTCGCCGGCTGGGTCATCCTCACCAAGGTGATGCGCCTCGACTTCACCCTCGACCTGTCGGGGGCCCTGCTCGCGGCCCTGCTGGCGGTCGTCGTGGCGGTCGGGCTGGGACTGGCCGGGACCTGGCGCATCCTGAGCCAGAAGCCGGCGCAGTACCTACGAAATCTTTAGGGATGTTAATCCTTCGTATTCCCTGCGGCGGATTGACCTTTGGTTTTGGCGCGGTCCGGGGCAAGCCGGATCCGCTCACGCCCTTGTGCGCGCCCGCTCGCGCCCACATATTGCGGTCAAGGCGGACGGGCTCGTAAGGGCGAGGCCGCCGATCCGACGCGTGAAGCGTCCGAGGGTCGCGTAGGAACCTCGCACCAGGAACATCCACGCTAGAGAGTTTCCGAAGGAATCTCCCATGGCATTCGAGAACAGCCCGTTCCGGCAGGGCAACGCGAACGGCTACGGGGGCCCGATGGGCTACGCCCCGAGCCAGGTCCAGGTCGACCAGGGCCTGCGCGCGTTCATGCTCGGCGTTTACAACAACATGATCATCGGCCTCGGCATCTCCGGGGTGGTGGCACTCGGCATCAACAAGCTCGCGGTGGCGACCTCGCAGGCGGATGCGGTGGCGCGGATCGGCTCGATCCCGCTGACGAGCTTCGGCCGCACGCTCTATGCCACGCCGCTGATGTGGGTGATCGCGCTCGCGCCGCTCGCCTTCATCTTCCTGTTCTCGTTCCGGATGGACCGGATGTCGGCCGCCACGGCCCGCACCACCTTCTTCGCCTTCGCGGCGGTGATGGGTGCGTCGCTGTCCACGCTGCTGATCCGCTACACCGGCGCGAGCGTGGTCCAGGTGTTCTTCGTGACAGCCGCGGCGTTCGGTGGCCTGAGCCTCTACGGCTACACCACGACCCGCAGCCTGTCGGGCATCGGGTCGTTCCTGGTGATGGGCCTGATCGGTCTCGTCATCGCGAGCCTCGTCAACATCTTCCTGGCCTCGAGCGCCCTGCAATTCGCCATCTCGGTCATCGGCGTGCTGATCTTCGCCGGCCTGACCGCGTACGACACGCAGAAGCTCAAGGAGATGTATCTCTACGGCAACTTCGACGGCGAGGCCGCCGCCAAGGTGTCGGTGTTCGGCGCCCTGACGCTGTACCTGGACTTCATCAACATGTTCCAGTTCCTGCTCTCGCTGATGGGCAACCGGAACAACTGAGCGACGTTCGGGGCGGTCCGCCGCCCCACACTCGACCGATCGAAAGCCCCGGCTCGCCGCCGGGGCTTTTTTCGTAGCCGTGATCCCCGAGCCCCCGATTGACGGCGCCATATCCCTGACTTAAGTCAGCGAAATGTCGATCGATGCCGTCCGCCGTATCCGCCGCTTCAACCGGGCCGTCACCGCTGAGGTCGGGGCCCTCGACACCTCGTTCCTCGGCCGCGGCCGGCCTCTCGGCACTGCCCGGGTGCTCAACGCCATCGGGCACGGACGCGGGGAGGTGGGGGCGATCCGCGACTATCTCGGGCTCGATTCCGGCCTTCTGAGCCGCCTGCTGCGCAGCCTGGAGGAGGAGGGGCTCGTCGTCACGCTGCCCCACCCGGACGATGCCCGCCGCCGGGTCGCGTCCCTGACCGAGGCGGGACGGCGGGAATTCGCCGCCTACGAGGCCCTGTCGAACGACCGGGCGGCAGGATTGCTGGCTCGCTTTCCCAAGGGGGACGAACTCCTGCGCGCCATGGACCTCGTCGCCACGGCACTCGGCCGCGATCGGATCGCGATCGAGGAGACCGACCCGCGCTCCGAGGCGGCGCTGCATTGCCTGCCGGAATACTACGGCGAGTTGGGGCGGCGGCTCGCCACCGGCTTCGACGTCTCCCTCTCCCGTGACCCTGAGGCCGCCGACATGATGCGGCCGCGGGGCGCCTTCCTGGTCGCCGTGTCGGACGGGCTGCCGATCGGCTGCGTCGGCCTCAAGGGCAAAGGCGGGGAGGTGGCGGAGATCAAGCGGCTCTGGGTCTGTCCCTCCGCCCGCGGCCTCGGCCTCGCCCGCCGGCTGATGGAGGCGGCGGAGACGGCCGCGCGGGACCTGTCGATCGGGGTCCTGCGCCTCGATTCGAACAGCGCCCTCACCGAGGCGCTTCAGCTCTACCGCCGCACCGGCTGGGTCGAGATCGACCGCTTCAACGACGATCCGTACCCGGATCATTTCTTCGAGAAGCGTCTATGACGCGGATCCGGTCCGCCACGCACCGCGGAGGAACAACCGGCTGCCCCGCACCTCGTAGGAGTTCAGCCGCTCCAGAAAACTCATCCCGAGCAGGTTCACGCTGAGCGCGCCCGGCCGGGTCACCAGGGCGGCGACGCGGGTCTCGGTGATCGGGCCGACCGTCACCGTGTCGAGCACCACCGGGGCGGCGGCGGTGCGGCCGTTGGCGGTCTGGACCTGGACCCGGAAGGCGCCCGGCCCCGGATGGAGGCCGAGTTTGGCCGCACTCTCGGCGGTGAGCACCACCGCGCTCGCGCCTGTGTCGAAGGCGAAGGACTGCATCCGGCCGTTGACCTTGGCCTGCACGGTAAAGCCGCCATCGACCCGGCGGGCGATCACCACCTCGTCGCCGCGCCCGGGCACCGGCTCGCCGGGGCTCATCTCGCCGAGCGCCCGGAAGGCCAGGTCCCGGGCCTGGTCGCGATGGGCGTAGAGCCAGGCCGCCCCGGCGCCGATCCCGCACCAGAGCAGGAGCGCGACGAGGCCCTCGCCGAGCCCGGACCGGAGCCGGTTGCCGACGCCGTTGAGCACCATCAGGGCGGCGCCGCCGGCCGCCGCGAACCCGGCCGCCTCGTCGGGGCGCAAGCCCGCGACATCGCGCGCCCCGACGAGGTTCAGCGCATAGGCGCAGGCCAGCAGCAGGAGGCCGATGCCGACGGCGCCCGGCATCGGATCAGGCGGTCACCGCCGGGACCGGCTCGGGCTCCGGTTCGGGATAGGCGGCGGCGAGCCGTGCCGGCAGCCCGGCCATGATGCGCAGGCGCTCGGCCTCGGACAGGGCGCCCCAGGCGCCGATCTCGGCGCCGGTGCGGCCGCAGCCCTCGCACAGGCCGGTGATCGGATCGAGGACGCAGAGGCGGATGCAGGGGGAGGAGGCGGGCATCAGGCGGGAATCGCGATCACGAGGGCGAGGAGGGCGGCGATCTCGGCCAGTTGCTGGCTCGCCCCGATGACGTCGCCGGTCTGGCCGCCGACGAGGCGGGCGGCCATCCGGGCCAGGGTCCAGGCGGCGAGGAACGCCAGGAGTGCGGCGAGGCCGAGGCCGAGCCAGGGCAGGCCGAGAAGGAATCCGGCCGCCAGCACGGCGAGGCAGAGCGCCCAGGCCGTGGCATGGGTGGCGCCGGTCGGCCGGCCGACCGCGTGGGCGGCCCCGTCCGGCCGGGCGGGGGGCAGGCGGCAGAGCGGCCACAGGGCGGCGGTGCGCGAGAGCGCGGCCGCCGCCAGGAAGGCCAGGGCGACGCGCCAGCCGATCCGGTCGGCCAAAGTCGCGAGCGCCCCGATGCGCAGGGCGTAGGACAGCACCAGGGCGGCGGCCCCGTAGGCGCCGATGCGGCTGTCGCGCATGATCTCGAGCCGCCGGGCCACATTGGTCCCGCCGCCGAACCCGTCCGCCACGTCGGCGAGGCCGTCCTCGTGCAGCGCCCCGGTGACCAGGGTGGAGAAGGCGAGCGCCAGGGTGGCGGCGAGGAACGGCCCGAGCCCGAGGGCGAGCGAGGCCGCGAGCGCGACGGCGCCGGCCGCGCCGATCACCAGGCCGGCGATCGGCAGCATCCGGGGCACGGTGCGGAAGTCGGGTGCGGCGTGACGATCGGTCTCGCCCGGCAGGGCCGGGACGGGCAAGCGGCTGTAGAAGCGCAGGCAGATCGCGAGGTCGCGGAGCGGCGGCCACGGGCCGGCGGGGGGAGGCGGCTCGAACGCGTCGTCGACGTTTGCGCCCGCGGCCGGATCATCCGCCCGGCCGGGCCCGGCGCCCCTCTCCGTCGCCATCACTCACCGCATCCCGACGCCATCGACCCGTGCGGAGTCGCACCCGCCCCGCATTTTGCTGTATCTGCACCCCTCACGAAAGCCCCACCTTCCGGGTTGCCCCCGCAGGACACCGACCATGGCCGATACGCCCACCGACGCCGCCCCGTTCGACGACATCCGCCGCCTGATCGCCACCATGCCGGGGCCGGACGAATCCGCCGCCGCCGAGGTGTCGGCCCGCGATTCGCTCCTGACCAAGCCCGCCGGCAGCCTCGGCCGGCTCGAATTCCTCGCCGCCTGGATGGCCGCGTGGCAGGGCAAGGCGCCGCCGAGCCTCGACCGGCCGCTGGTCTGCGTCTTTGCCGGCAGCCACGGCGTGGCGGCACGGGGCGTCTCGGCCTATCCCGCGACCGTCAACCGGCAGATGCTCGACAACTTCGCCGCCGGGGGCGCTGCGATCAACCAGATCTGCGCCGCCTACGGCCTCGGCTTCAAGGTGTTCGACCTCGCCATCGACATGCCGACCGGCGACATCACCGCCGAGCCGGCGATGACCGAGAAGGCCTGCGTCGCCACCATGGCGTTCGGCATGGAGGCGGTGGCGGCGGGGACCGACGGTCTCGCCGTCGGCGAGATGGGCATCGGCAACACCACGGTGGCCGCCGCGATCTACGCCACGCTCTTCGGCGGCGAGCCGGCAGCCTGGGTCGGCCGCGGCACCGGCGTCGACGAGGCCGGCTTCTCCCGCAAGGTCGCGGCGGTGGAAAAGGCGCTGACGTGCCACCAGGGCCATCTCGACGATCCCCTCGCGGTGATGGCCCGCCTCGGCGGCCGCGAGATCGCCGCCATGGCCGGGGCGATCCTGGCCGCGCGGCTGCAACGGGTGCCGGTGGTGATCGACGGCTACGTCTCGACCGCCGCGGCGGCGCTCCTCCACGCCGTCGATCCCCGGGCCCTCGACCATTGCCTCGCCGGCCACGTCTCGGCGGAGGGCGACCACGCCGCGGTGCTCGAGCGCCTGGGGTTGCGCCCGCTCCTCGACCTCGGGCTTCGCCTCGGCGAGGGCAGCGGCGCCGCGCTGGCGCTCGGCCTCGTCAAGGCGGCGGTGGCCTGCCACCGCGAGATGGCGACCTTCGATCAGGCGGGGGTGTCGGGGCCGGTCTGAGAGTCCGGGAGACGATTTCCACGACGTGACTGACACCGTTCGTGTCATCCCCGGTGCTGCTTCTGCGGCTCCGGAAGTGATGCGGGGGCTGGGAGCTTTTTGCTTGCTCCAGGCTCTCAATCCCATCCGCAACCTCATCCTGAGGTGTCAGTCCATCGAAGATGGACTGACCTCGAAGGGGGGCTCCAGGAACCACCGAGACTTCTGGAGCCCTCCTTCGAGGCTCCCTCCGGTCGCACCTCAGGATGAGGTCGTGGGTGGGAAAGCCCATGGTTCGTTGGCGTCACGCAGCTGTCATGTACCTCGCGGCTGAAGCGGAGGATGCCTTTGCCATCCCCATCACGCCGACCGCGCCATCGCCTTGCGCACCCGCCCGACCAGCGCCCAGAGCCGTGGATCGCGCTTGATCCGCCGCTTCAGCCGCGCGCCCGCTTCCGCCGCGGCGCCGTAGGCCCGGCCGCGCAGGCTCACCGGGATCACCGCATCGACGAGAGCGATGGTCTCGTCGCAGACGCTGGCCTTGTAGCGCGCCTCGCCGACGCCGAGATCGAGGGACGTGCGGCCGCGCGAAGCCTGGTCGCGGATCAGCATCTGGAGCAGCAGGTCGCCGGGGCTGAAACGGGCGAGCGCGGGGTCGGGGTCGAACGAGGTCAGCATGCCGCTGAAGCGCGTCGCGTCGACGGCGCCGACGAAGGTGGCGAGGATGCGGCCCTCCTCCGTCCGCAGGGCGTGCAGCTCCAGGGCGCCGGCCCGGTGCGCCTCGGCGAGGAAGGTCTGCGCCGCCGGGTCGGCGAAGGGGTCGGCGATCCCGGTTTGCGCGAAGCGCACCGCCTTCTGGGCCAGATAGGCCGACAGGATCGCCTCGCCCTCCTGGGCATCCGCCGCGACGCGGTGCGCGACCGGGCCATGGGCGGCGACCAGCCATTTTTCCTTCTGGCGCAGCTTGCGCCGGGCGTCGCCGCTCATGACGCGCTTGAGCACCGCCTCGGGATCGGCCTCGAGCGCCAGGCCGTAGGCATCGCTTGGCGAGGCGGTGCCCTGCGCCAGCGGATTCGCCAGCCCGTTCCATAGGCGTGGCTGGTCGGGCAGGTGGATCACGTCGATCCCGGCCCGGGCGCCGGCGCGGCGCAGGGCTCCGGTGTAGGAATCCGCCGGCAGGGCCATCGCCTCCGGGCCGGCGAAGAGCGGCATGTGGAAGTTGGCGTGCCGGCCGCCGATCACCCGGCCGACCCGGATGCCGGCCTCGCGGTCGACGAAGAGTGGCAGCAGCGCCACCGGCCGGCCGGCGGGATCGCGCAGCAGCACCGGGCAGGGGCGGGCACCCGCCGGCAGGATGCCGGCGCAGGCCGCCACCCAGTCGAAGCGCTGATAGGGCGTCATCACCGTGCCGGGCGCGGCCTCGAGGGCGCGCCAGGGCGCCTCGGCCGCCGCGAGGCTGGAAAAGATCTCGGGGGTGAGGGCGACCGGCCGCGCCGGGCCGGCCGCCACGCCCTCCACCGCGAGTTGCATCGTGCCGCTCATCGCCCCACCTCTCCCGTCTGATCGATGGGGTAGCGGGCAAGCGTGCAGAATCCGCAAACGGCGTAACGAAGCTTTGGCCGATCGGCCTCATCCTCCGGTCATGCTCCCAGCATCCGCCCGTCATCGCCTGTTCCAGGCCGGCTTCTCCACCATCGCGGCGACCGGGGCCGACCGCTGGCTCGCGCCGGTCGCCCGCGGCCGCGGCGTGATCCTGACCTTTCACCACGTCCGGCCGGAGGAGGCGCCGCCGGGCGCCTACGCGCCGAACCGCCTGCTCGCCATCACCCCGGCTTTCCTCGACCGCACGCTCACGGCCCTGCGGGCACGGGGGTTCTCGATCGTTCCCCTGTCGGAGCTGCCGCGCCGTCTGACGGAGGCGGGCGAGCCCTTCGCGGTGCTGACCTTCGACGACGGCTATCGCGACAACCTGGAACACGCCGCCCCGACCTTGCGCCGCCACGGCGCGCCCTGGACGCTGTTCGTCACCCACGACTACGCCACCGGGACCGGCCGGCTGTGGTGGATCGAGCTCGAACGGGCGATCCGGGTCCTCGACCGGGTGCGGCTGCCGGAGGTGGGGCTCGATTGCCCGGCGGTCGGCGAGGCGCAGAAATCCGTGGCCTTCGCGGCGAGCTACCGCGCCTTGCGGGCCGGGCCGGAGGATGCCTTGCGCGCCGCGACCTTGCGCCTGTGCGAGGAGGCCGGGATCGACGCGACGACGATCGCCCGCGAATTGTGCCTGTCGGGCGGCGAGTTGCGCGATCTCGCCCGGGACGAGGCGGTGACGCTCGCCGCCCACACCCTGTCCCACCCGATGCTCGCCAAGCACGATGCCGCCACCGCCCGCCGCGAGATCGTGGAGGGCAGGGCGCGCCTCGGCGACCTGCTCGGCCGGGTGCCGGAGCACTTTTCCTATCCGGTCGGCGATCCCGGCTCGGCGGGGCCGCGGGATTTCGCGCTCGCCCGCGAGGCGGGCTACCGCACCGCCGTCACCACGAGGCCCGGCCACCTCTTCCCCCGGCATGCCGCCCACCTGCACGCCCTGCCGCGGGTCTCGGTCAATGGCTGCTTCCAGACCGACGCGGCCCTGCGGGCCCTTCTCTCGGGCGTGCCGTTCCTGGCCTGGAACCGGGGCCGGCGGCTCAATGTCGGGTAGGGCCCATCACGAACGCGCTGCCATCGCGACGCGCTCCCTGTCTTCGATCTTGCTGCATCGTCCTCGACGAATCGGTCTGCGCGTCGTCGGAGGATGCTCCAGGCTCAGCGGTGGCGCCGGCGGCGGTAATGGCGGCTCCCGCCGCCGCTGATCACCGCGAAGCTCGCGCTCTGGCGCCCGCCGCGCAGGCGCCGGTTCCAGCCGCGGCGGCCGCGGGGTTCCGGCTGCACCGCCTCGGCGATGGCCTGGGGCAGGCGCGGGATCGCCGCCGAGACCGCGGCGGCGGCGGCCGCGACGCCCTTCGCGGCGGGGCCGAACAGCGACAGGCACTGGTTGTAGGCGAGGTCGCCCTTGATCCGCTCGCAATCGCCGACGGAGCGCGGCGCGCCCTGCGCCAGGGCGGCACCGGCAAGGGGACCGAGGAGGAGGAAGAGCGCGAGCACGTGGCGCATGGGCCTGGGGCTGCCTTGCGGATGTCGAGGGAAATGCCGAAGCGGGCGGGCGCGGCGAGGGCGGCGGGCCCGGGTCTGGCAGCCCTTTTTGGCGAAAACCCGGCCTTTTGCACCAGCCGGTTCATTGGGTCGTTTCGTCGAACCGCGTCACGCCGGATCGCGGTCGGGCCGTTCCATCCAGCGGATCAGCGGCATCAGCGGGATGATCCAGGCGAGCCCGAGGATCGCATAGAGCACCGACTGCACCAGCGGCGGCGTCTGGGCGATGCGGCTGTCGGCGAGCGCCATGGCGAGGGGCGCATAGATCAGCACGAAGGCGATCATCACGATCGTCCCGACGAGCGAGCGGGTGCGGCGGCGCATGGTGGAAAAAACCTGATGCGGTGGCGGACGGATGACCTCCCGCCTACGCGAGGCGCTCCGCGGCCGCAATCCGGTCCGCCGACGCAGGGTGGGCCGGGCGCCCGGGGAGGGGACAAAAAAGAAGAGCCCGGCCTTGCGGCCGGGCTCCCTTTCCGTCGGGTGACGGAGTGTGACGACTAGAAGCCGTTGAACTTGTAGTTCAGGCCGGCGCGGACGACCGCGAACTCGGTCTCGCGACGGTACAGGTTGGCCGGGCCGACCGACACGACGCCCGGCGAGAACACCGAGTACTGCGTGCCGTTGGCGGTCTGAGCGAACACGCCGTTGTTGCGGTTGCCCTGGTCGAGCTTCACGTACAGGCCTTCGACCTTGAGGGTCACGGCCGACGAACGGAAGAAGTTGAAGAACGAGTCGGTGGGCAGAGCGTACTCGACGCCGCCGCCGACGGTCCAGCCGGTCTGGAAGTCGTCGCGCGAGCTGTTGGTCAGACCGAAGTCGCGACCACCGCCCGAGCCGTAGGCGAAACCGCCGGTGGCGTACACGAGGGTGCGGTCCCAGGCGTAGCCGAGACGGCCGCGCACGGTGCCGAAGAAGTCCAGGCCCGAGATGCCGTTCGGGTTGAACACCAGGGTGCCCGGGGCCACGCCGCCGCCCGGAGCGGTCGCGAAGGCGAAGCGGTTGCGGCTGCGGCCGAAGTCGACGTACTGGGCGTCGGCCTCGATACCCACGACCACGCCCGAGCCCGGGGTGAACTGGTAGTTGTAGCCGACCTGGCCGCCGCCGACGAAGCCGTCGTTGCTGTTGCGGTTGCCGAAGGCGAGCACGCCGGTGGTCGGAGCGCCGAACTGGTTGATGAACACGCTGTTGGCGGCGGTGGTGCCGGCCGGCACGCCGACGACGGTCGGGGCGCGGGTGTCAGCGGTGTTGAAGCCGTAACCGGCGTTGAAACCGGCGTAGAAGCCGGTCCAGGTGAAGACCGGAACCGGCGTGAAGACCGGCGGCGGAGCGACGCGGCGCGGCAGATCGGCGGCGAAGGCCGAGCCGGCGACGACGATGCCAGCGAGGGCGGTAGCGCTCTTGAGAAGCGACTTCATGGTACTGGTCCTTCCTACTATGCCGCGGCGATCGCGCCCGTTTGCGGGTCGGCGTCCGTCCGAAGCAGTGTCCCCGACATACCCCGGGAGCTCCGGGAAAGCTGTGTCCTCGCGACAACGCTGGTGGGTTTCACCGCGGCCTTAACGGCTGTTCATCGCGAGCATTCCCTTGGCTCCTTACCCCCTAACGCGCGTGTATGGCCAAGGTTCACGGGCGCACAGATATTTTTTGCTACGCTTGCCGCGCCGAACCTGCCGATAGGCCCTCGGCACCCTAACAGCCTTACATTGCGGGCCCTGACGGAGGATTAAGCCCGCTTCAAGGGGTCACGGCGATCGCCGAGACCAGCCGGCCGTAATCGGCCTCCGCCCGGTGGGTGGTGCGGCGGTAGCTGAAGAAGCGGTCCGGGTCGGCGTAGGTGCAGAGACCCAGATTCGCCACCTCGCCGATGCCGGCCCGCTCGAGCCGCGCGACGATGTAGGCCGGCAGGTCGAACAGGCTGTGGGAGGCACGCTCCGGGCTCGCCGCGAAGTAGCGGGCATTGTCCGGGTCCGCCGCCTCGAACCGCTCGCGGAATTCCGGGCCGACCTCGTAGGCCTCGGCCCCGATCGTCGGCCCGAGCACCGCGACGATGCCGCTGCGCTCGGCGCCCAACCCCTCCATGGCGGAGAGCGTCGCCTCGATCACGCCGGTGAGCGCGCCCTTCCAGCCGGCATGGGCCGCGCCCACCACCCGGTTGACCGGATCGGCGAACAGGATCGGCCCGCAATCGGCGGTGAGGATGCCGAGCGCGAGGCCCGGCACCCGGGTCGCCATCGCGTCGGCGCGGGGGCGCTCCTTGAAGGGCGCCTCGACCACCAGGGCCTCGGCCGAATGGATCTGGTAGAGGCTGACCAGGTTCTCGGGAGGCAGGGAGAGCTGCGCCGTCATCCGGCGGCGGTTCTCCCGCACCCGCTCCGGGTCGTCGCCCGAGCCGAGGCCGCCGTTGAGGGAGGTGTAGAGCCCCTCCGACACCCCGCCCTGCCGGGTGAAGAAGGCGTGGCGGATCGTCGAATGGGAGCTCAGCTCGGGCGCTTCGATGAACATCGCGGGAGGGTCCTGGGGGAGAGGGGGCCGGGCAGAGGGGTCGGGGCAGAGGGGGCACGACACAGGGTGATGGCAGGCGGCCCCGCAGGATCGCCGGACAATCGTGTCGAAACCGGGAATCTTTTTCTACAGGCCCGGCAGGCCCGGCTGGTTCGGCCCCGCGAGACCCATGACCTTGAACAGGTTGCCCATGCCGCGGGTGCTGCGGTCGATCAGGCGGTCGGCGCCGGCCTTCACCGCCGCGGCCTGGACCGGGTTCGCCCGGGCCGCCAGCCGCTCGGCCCGCTGGGCGAGGCCCAGGCCTAGGAGGAAATCGGCCTGCGTCACCGGCCCATGCACCGTAGCGCCCGCTCCCGCGGCGGCGCGGGCCAAAGCCGCGAAGTCCACCTGGGCGGTCAGGTCGGTCTCGCCGGGAGCCTCCAGGGGATCGGCGAAGCGATGGCGCGCCACCGCCTGGAGCGTGTCGGCGGTGCCGCCGTAGAGGTCGCCGTAATCGATGGCGAGCAGCGCGCCGCCCTCGCGGACGAGGCGGCCGGCGATCCGGCGGGTGAGATCGAGGGCGACCGCCGGCAGGGTCAGGATCGCACCGGGCGCCCCCTCGGCGGCGATCTCCGGCGTCGGATCGGGGCTCAGGCCGAAGGCGAGGCCGCCGCCGTCCGGGCCGCTTTCGTCGAGCCCCACCCGGCGCTCGCACCAGCCGCGCTCGGTGCGCTGGTACTGGCGCACCGGCAGCGCGTCGAAGAATTCGTTCGCCAGCAGGATCGCCGGGCCGCCCGGCAGCGTGTCGAGGGCATCGTGCCAGGTCGGGGCCGCGTTCGGGAGCGCCCGGCCTTGCGCCGCCCGCAAGGTGGGGCTGGTCTCGACGAGGTGCAGGTCGGCGGCCGCCAGGCAGTCCGGCGCCGCCGCCTTGAGGGCGCGCAACGCATCGGCCATCAGCGTGCCGCGGCCGGGGCCGAGCTCGACCAGGCGAAACGCACCCGGCCGGCCGAGGCCGTACCAGACCTCCGCCGTCCACAGGCCGAGCAGCTCGCCGAAGATCTGGCTGATCTCCGGCGCGGTGGTGAAGTCGCCGGCCGCGCCCAGGGGATCGCGGGTGCGGTAATAGCCGTGGACCGGGTGGCCGAGGCAGAGCGCCATGTAGCGCTCGATGGTGATCGGTCCCTCGACGGCGATCAGGCGGCGCAATTCGCCGAGGAGCGGCGTCGCGCTCACGCGGATGTCGCTTCCGAGGTGTCGGAATCGGCCGCGCCCTCGTCCAGCCGCGGCCGGGGCCGCGTGTCGCCGCGCAGGGCCCGCACGATGAAGATCGCGCCGGCCAGCAGCATCGGCACGCAGAGCAGCATCCCCATGGTGATGCCGCCGTCGAGCGCCCCGACCTGGGTGCCGAACAGGAAGCCGAGCTGCGGATCGGGCTCGCGGAAGAACTCGCAGGTGGTGCGGGCGATGGCGTAGCCGACGACGAACAGGCCGCCGAGCAGGCCGGGCCGGCGGAAGCCGAAGCGCCGCACCGCGATCGCCATCAGGACGAACAGCACCAGCCCCTCGGCGAAGGCCTCGTAGAGCTGGCTCGGATGGCGCGGCAGCGGCCCGCCATTCGGGAACACGATGGCGTAAGCGAAGTCCGGCGCCGGCCGGCCCCACAACTCGCCGTTCACGAAATTGGCGATGCGGCCGAAAAACAGCCCGATCGGCACCACCACCGAGGCGAGGTCGAGCATCGCGTAGGTGTTGAGGCCGCGGCGGCGGGAGAACAGCACCAGGGCCAGCACCGCCCCGAGGAACCCGCCATGGAACGACATGCCGCCGCGCCAGATCGCCAGGATCTCGGCCGGATGCGCCAGATAGGCGGCGAGGTTGTAGAACAGCACGTAGCCGATGCGCCCGCCGAGCACGACGCCGAGCGCCACCCAGACGATCAGGTCGTCGATGTCGAGGGCGGTCGGCCGGCGCACCGCGCCCCACAGCGACGGGGCCGAGACCAGGCGCTTGGCATAATACCAGCCGCCCACGAGGCCCACGATGTAGGCGAGGGCGTACCATTTGATCTGCAACGGCCCGATCGCAACCGCGACGGGGTCGATGGCGGGGAAGGGCAGGGCGAGAAGCGGAGGCATCGGGCGGAGGGGTGGACCTGTGGCGAGGCGGCGTCAAGGCGCCTCTCATGCCGCGACAGCGTGTCGAGCGTGCGGCGCCCGTGTTGCGGGTGTGGGGCTGATTCGGTCTGGTCGGAAACCGAGAGAGGGCTGTTGACCCCTTGGCGGCTGGACAGACCTGTCCAGGAAAAACCGCTTTCAAAATCGAGCGCGGGATCCCCTCTCCCGTGTGGGAGAGGGGTAGGGGTGAGGGTGCTACGGTGCCGCAATAAGACTGGACTGTTCCGCTGCCAGCTCGACGTTCAGTGCTTGACTAACAACCGTAGCACCCTCACCCCGGCCCCTCTCCCACACTGGAGAGGGGAGGCGCGCCATTCCCCCGCCCGCGGAAGAGGGAAATTGCCCTCGCCCCCTCACGCCGCCGGTGCGACCGCGGCCGCCGGGGATTTCACCTCCCGCGGCTGCCCATCGAGAAAGAGCCGGTAGGCGGCGTTGTCGGTCTCGTCGACATGCTCGTAGCCGAGTTCCGCCAGCGCCGTGGCGAACTGCCCGCGCTCGGCCTCCGGCACCTGGATGCCGGCGAGCACCCGGCCGTAATCGGCCCCGTGGTTGCGGTAATGGAACAGCGAGATGTTCCAGGCCACGCCGAGGCTGTCGAGGAACTTCAGGAGTGCCCCCGGCCGCTCCGGGAACTCGAAGCGCAGCAGCCGCTCGTCGGCGAGGCCGGTGACCCGGCCTCCGACCATGTAGCGGACATGGAGCTTCGCCACCTCGTTGTCGGTGAGATCGACGAGGGGATAGCCGAGGCCGCGCAGCTCCGCGATCAGGGCCTCCTTCTCGGGCCGCCCGCCGGCGAGCTGCACGCCGACGAAGATCTGCGCCTCGGCGCCCGGCGCGTAGCGGTAGTTGAACTCGGTGATGGCGCGCCGGCCGAGCGCCCGGATGAAGGCGCGGTAGCTGCCGGCCCGCTCGGGGATCGTGACGGCGAACAGGGCCTCGCGGCGCTCGCCGATCTCGGCCCGCTCGGCGATGTGGCGCAGCCGGTCGAAGTTCAGGTTGGCGCCGCTGTTGATCGCCACCAGGGCGCCCGAGCCCAGGCCGCCCGAGCCCATGCCGCCGCGGGCGGCGTATTCCTTCAGGCCCGCCACCGCCAGCGCGCCGGAGGGCTCGGACATAGCGCGGGTGTCGTCGAACACGTCCTTCACCGCGGCGCAGATCGCGTCGGTGTCGACGGTGATGACCTCGTCGATGTACTCGCGGCAGAGCCGGAAGGTCTCGGCCCCGGCTTGGCGCACCGCGACGCCGTCGGCGAAGAGGCCGACCGTGTCGAGCACCACCCTGTCGTCCGCGGCGATCGCCGCCGCCATGCTGGCGGCATCCGCCGGCTCGACGCCGATCACCTTGGTTTCGGGCCGCATGAACTTGATGAAGGTGGCGACGCCGGCCGCCAGGCCCCCGCCGCCGATCGGCACGAACACCGCCTCGATCGGGTCGCCGTGCTGGCGCAGGATCTCGAGCCCGATCGTGCCCTGGCCGGCGATCACGTCCGGATCGTCGTAGGGGTGGATGAAGGTCAGTCCCTGCTCGGCCTCGAGCCCCTTGGCGTGGGCATAGGCCTCGTCGAAGGCGTCGCCGTGCAGCACCACCTGGCCGCCGCGGGACTTCACCCCCTCGACCTTGATCGCCGGGGTCGTGCGCGGCATCACGATGACCGCCGTGACGCCGAGCCTTTTGGCGGCGAGCGCCACCCCTTGCGCGTGGTTGCCGGCCGAGGCGCAGATCACCCCGCGGGCCAGCGCCTCCGGGGCCAGGCTCGCCATCTTGTTGTAGGCGCCGCGAATCTTGAACGAGAAGACCGGCTGCAGATCCTCGCGCTTGAGCAGCACCCTGGCGCCGAGGCGCTGCGACAGGCGCGGCATCGGATCGAGCGGGCTCTCGATGGCGACGTCGTAGACGCGGGCCCGAGGATCTTCTTGATGTAGTCGTGCACGGCTTTACGTCATGTCCGGAACGGGCGGCGAGAGCCGCCTCGGAGGCGGGTGAATAGCGGTTTTCGTTGCGGGATGCGAGCTTGACAGGTGCAGATCGGCCTCTGAACCTGTTCGAGCGAGCCGACCGCGGTGACACCCTCCGCGTCATCCTGGGGCCGCGAAGCGGAACCCGGGATCCATAACCGCCGACCTTTCAGGATGACGCGGAGAGATGGCAGCGTCCGTGCCGGACCACAGGCCTGACGAATCAGACAGGCTCTCGGCGGACCTCTCCGGCACTCCGAGAGATCCACTTCGCCACCATCGGACCGGTGACGATGACGACGAGGAGCCGCAGGGTCTGCACCGCCAGGACGAAGGACACGTCCGAATGGGTGCCGATCGCGATGATCGCCACCGAATCGAGCCCGCCGGGGCTCGTCGCCAGGTAGGCGGTGAGGAGGTCGATCGGGAGCAGGAAGGTGAGCCCGAAGGCCCAGAGGCCGCAGAGCCCGATCAGCCCGAAGGTCGCCACCAGCACGCCGGGCAGGGCGAACAGCGTCGCCCGCACGGTGGCGGGGGTGAAGCGCAGGCCCACCGTCCAGCCGATTCCCGCATAGGCGAGCGCGAGCAGCCAGGACGGCAGGGCCATGTCGGCGAGCCCGGTCGCGTGGAGCGTGGCGCCGAGAACGAGGGGCCCGATCATCGCACCGGCCGGGATGCGCAGGCGCAAGCCCACCCAGGCACCGATGCCCGCGACCGCGAGCGTGGCGAGGACCGCGAGCGGCGCCGGGTTCATGTCCGCTCCGGGAGCCGCGCCGCTGCCCCCGGCGAGGAAGCGGGCGACCAGCGAGGCGGTGAGGGCCACGCAGGCGACCCGGACATATTGCATGAAGGCGACGAGGCGCGGATCGGCGCCGAATTCCTCCGCCATCGCCACCATGGCGGAGGCGCCGCCGGGCGACGAACCCCAGGCGGCGGTGGTGCCGGGCAGGAGGCGGATACGGGTGAGCACCCAGCCGGTCAGCGCCGCCGCCACGACGGTGACGCCGACGACCGCGAGGATCAGGAACCCGTCCTCCAGGAGCGTCGCGGCGATCGAGGCGTTGACGGCATGGGCCACAAGGCAGCCGATCAGCGCCTGCGCCGCCTGGAAGCCGGCCTTCGGCACCCGGATCGGCGCGCCGCGCACCCCGAAGGCGATGCCGGCCAGCATTGGCCCGAGCAGCAGGGCGGCCGGGAAGCCCGCGAGGTAGAACAGACCCGACAACGCCGCGGAGGCCGCGACGAGGCCCGTCCACAGGAGGGCCGCGCAGGAAGCTGAGCGGCGCGAATCCGGCGGGGCGGGGAGCATGGCGTCCTATGGCGTTGGGGAATCTCGCCCGGTCGCTATACGGAAATCGCCTCCCTGTCGCGACCGGTGCCCGGGTGCCCGAAGGGCAGCGTTGCGTGCGGCGCATGCTGGCGGAAGAAGGCGGCGAGTTCCCCCAACCCTTCCGCCCGCGGGTCGCTGGCGCGCCAGGCGAGCGCGACGGTGCGGCTCGGGCCCTCCGGCCCGAAGCGGCGGCAGATCGTGAGCCCGGTCGGATCGGGCCCGGGCGGGGCGGCGAGCGCCGGCAGCAGGGTGTAGCCCGCGCCGGCCGCCACCATCGAGCGCAGGGTCTCGAGGCTGGTGGCGTGCCGCCCGCTCGCCGGCCCGGCCCCGCAGGCCGCCACCGCCTGGTCGCGCAGGCAATTGCCCTCGTCGAGGAGCAGGAGGTCGGGCCCCGCGAGATCGCCGGGAAGCGGCGCCGGCCCATCCGCGAAGGCGTGCTCGGCGGGACAGGCGAGCAGGAACGGCTCCTCGAAGAGCGGCATCACGGTCAGCCCCGCATCGGGAATCGGCAGGGAGATCAGCGCCGCGTCGATCCGGCCCTCGCGCAAGCCGTCGAGGATCTCCGCCGTGCGCCCCTCGCTCAAGCCGAAGGCAAGGTGCGGGAAGGCCTGGCGCAGGCCGCGCAGCACGCGCGGAAACAGGTAGGGCCCGAGCGTCTGGATCGCCGCCAGGACCAGGCGGCCGTGCAGCGCCGTACCGGCGCCTTCCCGCGCGAGCAGCAGCAGCGCTCTGGCCTCCGCCAGCACGGCGCGGGCCTGGCGCACCACCGCCTGGCCGCTCGGGGTGAGCAGCACCCGGCGGTTCGAGCGCTCGAACAGGACGAGGCCCAGGGCCTCCTCCAGCTTGCGCACCTGGACGCTCAGGGTCGGCTGGCTCACGGCGCAGCGCTCGGCGGCGCGGCCGAAATGGCCCTCCTCCGCGACCGCCACGACGTATTCGAGGTCCCGCAGGGACAGGCCGGCGACGTTCATAGGCTGCGCCTATCAGAAACTTCGCAACGATGCATTTGTTTTCGGGTCACGCAGGCTTCATACGCTGGAGCCAGACCAGTTCCAGGGTGTTGGCCGGCTGTCCGACACCCCATGTGAGCGGTCCCTCGCGCGGGGTCCCGCTTCGCACGGCACCCTTCGCCTGCACGCCAGAGGAGTTTCCATGAGCGACCAACGCCCGATCCTGACGACCCGCCAGGGCCATCCGGTCCGCGACAATCAGAGCATGCGCACGGTCGGCGAGCGTGGCCCGGCGACCCTCGAGAACTACCAGTTCATCGAGAAGATCACCCATTTCGACCGCGAGCGGATCCCCGAGCGCGTGGTGCATGCCCGCGGCGCCGGCGCCCACGGCTATTTCGAGGCCTACGGCACGATCGGCGACGAGCCGGCCTCGAAGTACACCCGCGCCCGCGTCCTCAACGAGACCGGCGTGAAGACGCCGATGTTCGTGCGCTTCTCGACCGTCGCCGGCGCCAAGGAGAGCCCGGAGACCGCCCGCGACCCGCGCGGCTTCGCGGTGAAGTTCAAGACCGTCGACGGCAACTGGGACCTCGTCGGCAACAACCTGAAGGTCTTCTTCATCCGGGACGCGATCAAGTTCCCGGACATGATCCACGCCTTCAAGCCCGACCCGGTGACCAACCGCCAGGAGGCCTGGCGCTTCTTCGACTTCGTGGCGGCTCACCCCGAGTCGATCCACATGGTGACCCACCTGAAGTCGCCCTGGGGCATCCCGGCCAATTATCGTGAGATGGAAGGCTCGGGCGTCAACACCTACAAGCTGGTCAACGACCAGGGCGTGGCCCATCTCTGCAAGTTCCACTGGATCCCGAAGCAGGGCGTGCGCAACCTGACCTCGGCCCAGGCCGCCGAGATCCAGGGCCGCGACGTCGGCCACGCGACCAAGGACCTGTACGACAACATCGCCGCCGGCAACTTCCCCGAGTGGGAATTCGCCGTGCAGATCATGCCGGACGGCCCGAACGATCACCTGTCGTTCGATCCGCTCGACGACACCAAGCTGTGGCCGGTGGACCAGTTCCCGCTGCTGCCCTGCGGCCGCATGGTGCTCGACCGGGTGCCGGACAACTTCTTCGCCGATGTAGAGCAGTCGGCCTTCGGCACCGGCGTGCTGGTCGACGGGATCGACTTCTCGGACGACAAGATGCTCCAGGGGCGCACCCTGTCCTACTCGGACACCCAGCGCTACCGCGTCGGCCCGAACTACCTGCAGCTGCCGATCAACGCGCCGGCTCCGGGCGTGAAGACAGCCACCAACCAGCGAGACGGCCAGATGACGTTCTACGTTGACGGCGTCGGCGAGAACAAGCACATCAACTACGAGCCGAGCACCCTGGCCCAAGGCCTGCGCGAGGCGCCCAAGCCCGCGAAGGAGTACCACCAGCCGGTCGAGGGCAAGCTCGGCCGCTACCAGGCCAGCCGCACCGAGGACGACTACACCCAGGCCGGCGTACGCTACCGCTCCTTCGAGGATTGGGAGCGTGAGGACCTGATCGCCAACTTGGTCGCCGACATGAAGGAGTGCCCCGAGGCGATCCAGCTCCGGATGGTCTGGCACTTCTGGCACGCCGACGAGGATTACGGCCGCCGCGTCGCCGAAGGCGCCGGCATCGACCTCGAGAAGGCCAAGGCCCTGCCGCCGCTGCCGGGCCGCGCCGCCCCGGGCCAGCGCCTGAAGGCCGAGACCTACACCGACGGCACCCAGGCCCATAAGGTCGCGGCCGAGTAAGGCTTGAGATCTCAAAGGCTTGAGTGAATGGCGAACCCCGCCCGGAGCGATCCGGGCGGGGTTTTTTGACGTTGGGGAAGAGTGGCGGTGAAACGGTCGAGGTGCTATCTTCGATTGCGGCACGGTCGCGTGCCCGGATGCTCCGCATGACCGCCGTCGCCTTCGATACGCTGAAGCTCGCCCGCACCCTGCGTGACAAGGCGAAGCTGTCGCCGGATCAGGCGGAAGGTTTCGCCGAGGCGATTTCCGATGCGGTACAGGGCGATCTCGCGACGAAATCGGACCTCAAAGCGTCGGAGGCAGCCCTTCGCGCTGACATCAAGGCCGTCGAGACGGGCCTGCGTGCCGAGATCAAAGAGGTCAAGACGAGCCTGCGTACTGAGATCAAGGAGGTCGAGACAGGCCTGCGCACCGAGATCAAAGAGGTCGAAGCGAACCTGCGCGCCGAGATAAAAGGGGTCGAGACGAGCCTGCGCACCGAATTCGCTGCTCTCCGCGCCGACCACAAGGCCTTCGCCAGCGATCTACAGGGAATGGAGAAAAATCTGCGTTCTGAATTCAAGGCGCAGCTCTCGGAGACTCGGGCCGAACTTGCCAAGTGGATGATCGGTGCGGTCGGCCTGCAGACCGTCGCCATCATTGGAGCCATGGTCACCCTGGTCCGCATCCTCAAGCCCTGAATCGGCGTTGTCCCGGGCCCGACCTGACGAGGAGCTTGCCATGGACGCCCCCGAACCCGGCACCGGCGCCACGATCGGCCGCATGCAGGTGCGCTACCTCGCCCGCAGCGACGCCACCGATGACGCGATCGGCATCTACGCCGTCACCCTGGCCGCCCGCTCGCCTGGAGCAGGGCTGCACCGCCATGCCCGGCTCACCGAGGCGTTCGAGGTGCATGAGGGCGCGCTGACCCTGCGGCTGAACGACCGTGACGTGACCGTGGGGCCGGGCGGGTTCGTCCTGGTCCGCCCCGGCGAGCCGCACGCCTTCGCCAATCGGGGTGACGTTCCCGTGCGCTTCACCCTGACCTTCACCCCGGCGCTCCACCGCGAGGGCTTCTTCGAGGGGCTGGCGGCCCTGGCGGCCGAGGATCGCCTGCGCGACGAGGGCGCGATGCGGGCCCTGATGGCGGCCTACGACCAGGAACCGCTCGCCGGATTCTCGGGCTGGAGCGAGGTCGGCTGACGCGCCATGGTCTCGCCCTGACGAATCGGGAGGGCAGGACATGCAGCGGCGGATCGACGGCGGGTCGAGCTTCGAGCGGGATTACGGCTATTCCCGCGCGGTGGTGCAGAACGGCTTCGTCTTCGTGGCCGGCACCACCGGCTACGATTACACCGCGATGACGATGCCGGAGGAGGCCGCCGCTCAGACCGAGGCGTGCTGGCGCACCATCGCGGGCGTGCTGGACGAGGCGGGCTCGTCGCTGGAACACGTCGTGCGCGCCACCTACTATGTCACGGACCGCAATGACGCCGAGGCGGTGCTGACTGTCTGCGGCCGGGTCCTGCGCGAGATCCGCCCGGCCGCGACCCTGGTGGTGGTGGCGGGGCTGCTGCGGCCGGAGATGAAGGTCGAGATCGAGGTGACGGCGGTGATGGCCGGGACGATCTCGACGATCTAGCGGCGGCTTGGCCTCACTCCTGCGCCGCGCACCGCGCCGCGCCCGACTCGGCCGCGTCGCACCAGTCCTTGCCGGTCCACAGCCGCACCTGCACGGTGGCGACCCCGTTCTCGACCGTGATGCGATTGTAGGCGTTGGGCTCGTTGCCGCGCAGCCGGGTCGAGGTGGCGGAGCCGGCCTGGACCGCGAGCAGGCGCCGACCCGTCGCCTTGGCCTCCGGCCGGTCGATCTCGGCCTTCGGTCCCTCCGGCGTCGGCTCGGCGAAGCGGGCATAGCCGCGGTGGAGATGGCCGGCGAGCGTCAGGCCGACGTCGCGGCTCTGGAAGGCGTCGAGCGCCTCGTCGGCATGCCCGACCAGGCGCGCCTCCTCGTCCCAGGGCGGCGGCATGAAGGGGTGGTGGCCGACGACGATGCGGAACAGCCCCGGGGGGAGGGCATCGAGCTTCGCCTCGGTGCGCCGGATCTGCGCGTGGGTGATCTTGCCCTGCGACCAGTCGGTCTCCGGTGCCCAGGTCCGCACCGTGTTGAGGCAGATCACCGCGATCTCGTCGTCCTGGAAGACCGGCTCGGTCTCCGGCGCGACGTAGCGCTTGTAGCGCCGGAACGGGTGGAAGAAGCGCTGCCAGAGCCGGAACGGCGAGATGTCGTGGTTGCCCGGCACGGCGATCCACGGATGCGGCAGCCGGTCGAGGAAGGCCTTCGCCTCCAGGTATTCCCGGGTGCGGGCGCGCATGGTGAAGTCGCCCGAGATGATGATGAGGTCCGGGCGGTCGCGGTTCAGCTCCGCCACCAGGCCTTCCACGACGGCGGGGTCGGTGCGGCCGAAATGCAGGTCCGAGATATGGGCGATCCGCCTCACCGGGGATCCTCCGCCGGCACGAGGACCCGCAGGGCGGAGGCGCGAAGGCGATAGCGCAGGGGTGGGGCGATCAGCACGACCTCTCCGTCATTCATCACCCGCAGGGTCTTGCGGGCCTCGAGGGTCAGGGCGTCGGTCTCGTGCCGCTCCAGCTCCGGCAGGCGGCGCCACTCGCCGATCGCGAAGCCGAGACCGAGGCGCACGAGCCGCGCCGCCGACAGGGTCTCGACGAGGTAGAGCGTGAGGTGCCCGCCGTCGACGCCCGCCCGCGACAGAACCTCGCCGAATCCTTCCCGATAGTCACCGCAGACGACCGCCAGCGTCCGGAAGCGGATCCGCCGTGTGTGGCCCCCGAGGGTGAGCATGGCCCGCTCGCGGGGGTAGCGCCCGAGATGGCGCAGGAGGCCGGCCGCCATGCGCACGGCATCGGACAATCCCATCCGGCCGCGCCTCGCCTCGCGGTGGCGCGCCAGCCGGGCCGGCAGGCCGAGCACCGAATTGATCAGGAAGACGTGGCCGTTGACCTCGCCGGCATCGATTGCCCGGACGGTGCCGTTCGCCAACACGGCGATGGCCGCATCGAGGTCGAGGGGAAGCCCGAGATCCTTGGCGAGAAGGTTCATGGTGCCGAGCGGCAGGATGCCGAGGGGCACGTCCCGGCCGGTCAGGACTTGCGCCGCGCAGGCCAGCGTCCCGTCGCCGCCGGCCACCGCCACGGCGTCGATGCCGGGCGTGGTCGCCGCGGCCTCCAGCCGCTCGGGCAGGGACGCGTCCGGGCGCGGCTCGGCCACCACGTCCAGGCCCGCCGCCTCCAGGCGCTTGCGAAGGGCCTCCGGTGTCAGGCCGCCATCGACCAGGGAGCCCGCCGCGACATTCGCCACCAGTACGATCCGGCGGGCGGGCGAAGGAGTGTTCTGATTCGTCACGCGGTCGTTCCGGGCGGCGACGGCGCCGCCCGGGGAGGATGCCGGGCTTGCATCTCAGGCAGATGGCAGGGCCGAATTCTCCCGTGCCGACTCCGTTCTCCTCCACGCTTCATCCCATCTGCGACCTCATCCTGAGGTGCTGCCGCTCGCGGCAGCCTCGAAGGAGGGCTCCAGCAGCCTCTGCGGTCTCTGGAGCCCTCCTTCGAGGTCAGTCCATCTTCGATGGACTGACACCTCAGGATGAGGTCGTGAACGGGATGGGGTCGCGCAATCAGGTCGACTCGACTCTCACGCCGGCTGCCCGTCAGGCCGCCTTCTTGGCCGCCTCGCCGTAGAACGTCCCACCCTTCTCGGCCATCGCCACGAGGGTCGCCGGCGGGGCGAAGCGGGCGCCGTGCTTGGCCTCCAGCGTGCGGCACAGCGCGACGAACCGGGCAGCCCCCATGAAGTCGATGTAGGACAGGGCGCCCCCGGTGAACGGCGCGAAGCCGAAGCCGAGGATCGAGCCGACATCGGCCTCGCGCGGATCGGTGACCACGCCCTCGCCGAACGTCCGGGCCGCCTCGAGCGCCTGGGTGACGAGGAGGCGCTGCTTCAGCTCCGTGAAGTCCACGTCGTCGGGATCGACCTTGGTCTCCTGCAGGTCGCGCAAGCCCGGCCACAGCTTCTTCGAGCCCTGCTCGGGATAGTCGTAGAAGCCCTTCCGGTTCTTGCGTCCGAGCCGGCCCTCGCCCTCGACGAGCGCGGTGAGCAGTCGCTCCTGGTGCGGGTTCACCGCCGCCTCGCCGACCTGCGCCTTCGTCGCCTTGACGATCTTGAGGGCGAGGTCGACGCCGACCTCGTCGTTGAGCGAGAGCGGACCCACCGGCATGCCGGCCTGGCGCCCGGCATTCTCGATCATCGCCGCCGGCACGCCCTCGGCCAGCATCAGGTGGCCTTCGAGGATGTAGGCGCCGACGCAGCGGTTGGCGAAGAACCCGCGGGCGTCGTTGACGACGATCGGGGTCTTCCTGATCGCCCGGACGTAGTCGAGGGCGACGGCCAAAGCCCGCTCAGCCGTAGCCTTCCCCATGATGATCTCGACCAGCATCATCTTCTCGACCGGCGAGAAGAAGTGGATGCCGATGAACTGCCCGGGCCGCGAGGAGGCCTTGGCGAGCCCGCTGATCGGCAGGGTCGAGGTGTTGGAGGCGAAGATGGCGTCCGGCCCGATCACCGCCTCGACCTTGGCGATCACCTCGGCCTTGACCTTCGGGTCCTCGAACACCGCCTCGACCACGAGGTCGCAACCGGCGAGCGCACCGTAATCGTCGGTCGCGGTGATGCGGGAGAGGAGCGCGTCGCGGTCGGCGGTCTTGGCGCGGCCCTTCATGATCTGGTCGGAGACCAGCTTGTGGGCGTAGGCCTTGCCCTTCTCGGCGGCTTCCGCCGACTGGTCGACCAGCACGACCTCGAGCCCGGCATGGGCCGAGACGTAGGCGATGCCCGCGCCCATGAAGCCGGCGCCGACGACGCCGACCTTCTTGAGCTCGACCGGCCCGACGCCCTTCGGCCGGCGCGCGCCCTTGTTGAGCTCGCCCATCGACAGGAACAGGGTGCGGATCATCGCCGCCGCTTCCGGCGAGCGCAGGATCTTGGCGAAGTACCGGCTCTCGACCTTGAGCGCCAGGTCCATCGGCAGCTGCAGGCCCTCGTAGACGGCGTGCAGGATCGCCTTCGCGGCCGGGTAGTTGTCGTGGGTCTCGCGGCGATAGATCGCGTTGGCCGGCGGCCAGGTCATCATGCCGGCGGGCGAATAGACCTTGCCCGACGGCGCCTTGAACTTCGGCTGGTCCCAGGGCGCGACGGCCGATCCGCCGGCCTTGATCCACTCACGCGCCTTCGCGACGATCTCAGCCTTGGGCGCCACGGCGTGGACGAGGCCCATGTTGCGGGCCATCAGCGGGCGGATCTGCTCGCCCTTGAACAGCATCTGGAGGGCGTCGCCGGTCTGCATCAGGCGGGCGACGCGCTGGGTGCCGCCGGCGCCCGGAAACAGCCCGACCTTGATCTCCGGCAGGCCGACCCGGGTCTTGTCGTCGTCCGACAGCACCCGGTGGTGGCAGGCCAGCGCCAGCTCGAAGGCGCCGCCGAGGCAGGTGCCGTGCACGGCGGCCGCGAACGGCTTCCCGCAGGTCTCGAGCTTGCGGTAGAGCAGGGTGAGCCGGCGCGATTCCTCGAAGAAGAAGGTCATCGCCTCCTCCTGGCCGCGCTCGCGGGTAAGCCGCGCGTATTCGGCGCCGAGCCCCTGGAGCATGGTCAGGTCGGCGCCGCCCGAAAAGGTGTCTTTTCCCGAGGTGATCACGCAGCCCTTGATGGCGGCATCCGCCACCACGGCGTCGATGATCCGGTTCAACTCGTCCATCACCTCCGGGGTGACGACGTTCATCGAGCGGCCCGGCATGTCCCAGGTGGCGAGCGCCACGCCGTCGGCATCGGTCTCGAAGCGGAAGTTGGTGAGGTTCATGGCGAAGGCCTCGTGAGATCGATTACGGCTTGGCGGGGGCGGGCGTCGGCGTCGGGGCCGGCCCCTGCGGCGTCTGGCCGTTGCCCTGCTGCGACAGGGCCGCCAGCGAGAGCAGGTTCATCATCTTGGTCACCGCGTCCTTGGTGATCGTGGTGACCATCGAGGTCGGGTCGGCGTTGAGCGCCTGGAACTTCTGGTAGACCGGGTCGTCGTAGATCCCGGCCAGCCGCTTCAGTTCAGGCACATCGAACTTCTGGGCGTATTCCTTCGAGAGCTGGTCGACCAGGGTGTCGCGCTCCTCGGCGAAGGTCTTGTCGAGGTCCGGGCGCATCTTGGCGGCCTGCTCGGCGGAGAGCCCCGAGAGGGTCTTTTCCTCGGCCTGCTTGAACGCCTGGGTCAGGTTGCGGGCGACGGTCTTCGTGACGATGTCGCGGGCGAGCGTCAGTCGCTCGTCGTCGGCCCGGGCCGGGCCGGCGAGGATCAAGGCCAGGGCGAGGCCGGCGGCGAGGTGGGGGAGGGGATTGCGCATCGGTCTCACACCCGCTCGATGATGGTGGCGGTGCCCATGCCGGCACCGATGCAGAGGGTCACGAGCGCGGTCTGCTTGCCCGTCCGCTCCAGTTCGTCGAGCACGGTGCCGAGGATCATCGCCCCCGTCGCGCCGAGGGGATGGCCGAGCGCGATGGCGCCGCCATTGACGTTGACCTTGGCCGCATCGACGTCGAAGGCCTGGAGGAAGCGGAGCACCACCGCCGCGAAGGCCTCGTTGACCTCGAACAGGTCGATGTCGCCGATGCCCATCCCGGCGCGCGCGAGCACCTTGCGGGTCACGTCGACCGGGCCGGTCAGCATCAGGGCCGGGTCCGAGCCGATATTGGCGAAGGCCCGGATGCGGGCGCGGGGCTTGAGGCCCGCCTTCGCGCCGGCCTCTTGCGAGCCGATCAGCACCGCGGCGGCGCCGTCGACGATGCCCGACGAGTTGCCGGCATGGTGGACGTGCTCGACCGCCTCGACGTCGGGATGCGCGTCGATCGCCACCGCGTCGAACCCGCCCATCTGGCCCATCTGGACGAAGGAGGGCTTGAGGGCGGCGAGCGACTGCATGTCGGTGCTCGGCCGGCGGTGCTCGTCGTGGTCGAGCAGCGTCAGGCCGTTGACGTCGCGCACCGGCACGACCGATCGCTTGAACCGGCCATCCTCCCAGGAGCGGGCGGCGCGCTTCTGCGATTCGACCGCATAGGCGTCGCATTCGTCGCGGGAGAAGCCGTACTTGGTGGCGATCAGGTCGGCCGAGACGCCCTGCGGCATGAAGTACGACTTGATGGCGATGGCCGGATCGACCGGCCAGGCGCCGCCCGAGGCGCCGATGCCGATGCGGCTCATCGATTCGACGCCGCCGCCGACCGCCATGTCGTGCTGGCCGCTCATCACCTGGGCGGCGGCGAAGTTCACCGCATCGAGGCCGGAGGCGCAGAACCGGTTGATCTGCACGCCCGGCACGTGAATGCCGTAATCGGCCACGAGGGCGGCCGCGCGGGCGATGTCGCCGCCGGCCTCGCCGACCGGGTCGACACAGCCGAGCACCACGTCGTCGACGAGCCCGGTGTCGAGGGAATTGCGGTCCTTGAGGGCGCGGAGCGCCGTTTCGGCGAGGCGGAGCGCCGTCACCTCGTGCAGCGAGCCGTCCGGCTTGCCGCGGCCGCGGGGCGTGCGGACGTGGTCGTAGATATAGGCGTCGGGCATGGGGCGTCTTCCCGGATGTGTCGTGCGGCGGCCCGGGGGAGGGCGCCGGGGAGGCAAGCGATAATCCTTGAGTTGGCTTCCGCGGGACTCGCCCGAGGAAGCCTGAGCGCGCCTCCCCTCTCCCATGTGGGAGAGGGGTCGGGGGTGAGGGTGCCACGGTTCCGCAGAAGGCTCAGACCGTTCCGCTACCAGCACCAGACTCAGCGTTTCACGCGGAAGCGTGTCACCCTCACGCGGGATCTTCGATCCCCAGGCCCCTCTCCCACTCGGGAGAGGGGATCCCGCGCCTTGATCAGGTCCGTGTCGGTCTGGCGGAGGCATGCTCCCCGTCGTCGGCGCGAAGCCTAGAACAGCTCCGCCGGCACCGCCATGACGGCGTCGGACCCGGCCGAGATGCGGATGAGCCGCGTGCCGGTCTCCGGCAGCACGCGCTCGACGTAGAACCGCCCGGTGGCGAGCCGCGCGTCGAGGCGCTCGGCGATGCCCTCGCCGGACTTCTTCTTCTCGGCCGTCGCCTTGGCGATCCGGCCCCACATGTAGCCCATGGCGACCAGCCCCATCAGGTGCATGTAATCGGTCGCGGCGGCACCCGCGTTGTCGGGCTTGGCCATGGCGTTCTGCATCAGCCACATCGTGGCCTGCTGCAGGTGGCCGAGGCTCTTCGTCAGGGGCGCGCAGAACACCTTGAGGGTCTCGTCCTCGGCGTTCTCCTTGCAGAAGCCCTCGACCTCGGCGAGGAAGCGCATCATCGCCCGGCCGCCGTCGCGCGGAAGCTTGCGGCCGACGAGGTCCATCGCCTGGATGCCGTTGGCGCCCTCGTAGATCTGGGCGATGCGGGCGTCGCGCACGAATTGCGACATCCCCCATTCCTCGATGTAGCCGTGGCCGCCGAACATCTGCTGGGCGTCGACCGCGTTGGCGAATCCCCGGTCGGTCAGCACGCCCTTCACCACCGGGGTGAGCAGGCCCATGTGGTCCTCCGCCGCCTGGCGGGCGGCCGGGTCCTCGGAGCGGTGGGCGATGTCGGCCTGGAGCGCGGTCCAGATCACGAGCGCCCGGGCGGCCTCGTTGAAGGCCCGGATGGTCATCAGCGTCCGGCGCACGTCCGGATGGACGATGATCGGGTCGGCGGGCTTGTCGGGCGCCGCGGCGCCGGTGAGCGCCCGGCCCTGGAGCCGGTCGCGGGCGTAAGATACGGCGTTCTGGTAGGCGACCTCGGACTGGCCGAGCCCCTGGATGCCGACGGCCAGCCGCGCCTCGTTCATCATCACGAACATCGCGTTGAGGCCGCGATTGGCCTCGCCGACGAGCCAGCCGGTGGCGCCGTCGTAGTTCATCACGCAGGTGGCGTTGCCGTGGATGCCCATCTTGTGCTCGATGGCGCCGCACGACACCCCGTTGCGGGCGCCGATCGTGCCGTCGGGCCCGACCAGGAACTTCGGCACCACGAAGAGCGAGATGCCCTTGGTCCCGGCCGGCGCGCCCTCGATCCGGGCGATCACCAGGTGGACGATGTTCTCCGACAGGTCGTGCTCGCCGGCCGAGATGAAGATCTTGGTGCCGGTCAGCGCGTAGGAACCGTCGCCGTTCGGGACCGCCTTGGTCTTGAGCAGGCCGAGATCCGTGCCGCAATGCGGCTCGGTCAGGTTCATCGTGCCGGTCCAGGTCCCGTCGACCATCTTCGGCAGGTAGATCCGCTTCTGCTCCTCGGAGCCGTGCACCAAGAGGGCGGCCATCGCGCCCTGGGTGAGGCCCGGATACATGCCGAGCGCCAGGTTGGCGCTGGAGGTGAATTCCTGCATCACGCTGTTGAGGGTGTGGGGCAGGCCCTGGCCGCCATACTCGGCCGGCATCGACAGGCCCATCCAGCCGCCGCCGGCATAGGCGTCGTAGGCGGCCTTGAAGCCCTTCGGGGTCGTCACGCGGCCATCGGGATGGCGGGTGCAGCCCTCCGTGTCGCCGACGCGGTTGAGGGGAGCGAGCACCTCCTCGCAGAGCTTGGCGCCCTCGGCGACCACCGCCTCGACCACGTCGGGCGTCGCATCGGCGAAGCCGGGCAGGTTGCTGTAGCGCGCGAACCCGAACACATCGTTGAGGAGGAACAGCACGTCCTCCACCGGCGCCTTGTAGCTCGGCATGTTTCCCCCGCTCCCACGCTTGGACCGCGGCGGCTCCCGCGGCGAGATAGTTCATATGTAAACTATCTGGGTGCGGAACGGCAAGGGGTCGGCCCGCACACGGTCGGGCGACATCGGCGACACGGTTGACGATTCGACAGGAACGATCCGATCCCAGCGGCGCCCGCCCCCGCAGAGCGCCGCCAGGTCCGTTGCTGACCGGTCAGGCGCTCGCGACGGCCTTGCCGTAGCCGCGCAGGGCCTCGAGCGCCCGCTCGATCTCCGCCTTCTGGTTCTCCAGATGGGCGATCTGCTCGGCGACCTGGGCCGGCGACAGGGCGAGAGTCGCACCGGGGCCGGCCTCGGCGAGCTCGTCGCCATCGACCATCGCGGCGATCTCGCGCAGGGTGAAGCCCAGCTCCTTGCCCCGCAGGATGGTGGCGAGGCGCGAACGGTCGTCCTCGGTGTAGAGGCGGGTCGTGCCGCGGCGCTGCGGATGTAGCAGGCCCTTCGCCTCGTAGAAACGCAACGCCCGCAGCGTCACGCCGAATTCCTCGGCGAGGTCGCCGATGGTAAGAGTTGCCGGAGCGGACGAGCGGCCAGCCGGCCGGCCGGCGCGCGTCGCGGCCCCGCCGGAGCGGATGGACGCCCCCCTGCTGCTCTCGGTCTGCCGATCATAAGCCATGCCGATTCCCCCGTTGAGACACGCGCACTGTCCAAACCAGCGGCGCCGTTCCGCGCCTCTGTGACACAAAGAAGGTCAAATGACCTACCTAAGGGAAAGGTAACGTCAACTTGAGCGTGTGTTACTTACGGTAAAACTTCATATCTCACAATGGTTTATCACGAAAATCACATTACCGTTAGAGGCTCAAAAAAGCGCGGGAACGGCGCAAAATGCCCACTTTGGCCCGCGAATCTCGCGCAAAAGTTGTGAACACAAATCGACCATCGACGGGTTGTGCGCGATCGATTAGGGCATTTTTGAGCCATCCGGGTGCAGGCCGGAACGAACGACAGTTGTACCGTCCCGGGTCCCGTCGCGGGAAAGTTGGTCCCGCATCCGGCCCGAGGCAAGAGTGCCGCTTAACTGCTTGTTTACCGTGCTGACCGAAAGTGCCGACAGGAACCTTTTCAGGCTGCTGCCGCTGACCGGATCTTCAGGAACGGACAGGGCGCGGGGTTCCGACCGGCGATGAGCCGGACGCCTGTCCGTGAGATCCTTCGGCCCCTTGCGCAGAGCCCGCTATGAGACGGACCGCTCCTACTCTCGATGCTTTCGATCCGGAGCTGCGCGACGCCGCCCGCGAGGCGGCTCGCCGCGCCGGGTTGACGGTCGACGAGTGGCTCGCCGAAGCGATCAGCGAGGGATCCGCCCGCGCCGGCGTGCGCCAGCAATCGCGCCGATCCGCAGGCTCCCGGCGCACCCGGCAGGACGTTTTCCCGGCGGCCGACCCCGCCGAGCCCCGTCGCCCCGAACGGAGCTGGCAGCCCGATGCCCCGCGGCCGCCGCGACCGCGCCATGTGCGCCCTCACCAGGCGCCGGAACAGGCATCCCCGATCCAGTCAGCCCCGGTCCAGGCCCCGTCCGCCCAGGCGGCCGCTCTCGCCGGCGCCCCGGCCGACGACCCGCGCCTGATCGAGGCGGTGGCGGCGATCAGCCGGCGCCTCGACGCGATCGACCAGCGCATCGGTGCCGGCCGCGACGCCGCGGACGAGGCCGTCGCCAAGGCGATGCAGGGCTTGGAGGCGCGCCTCGCCGAGTCGGCATCGCGGGACGCGATTGCAAAAGAGACCGCTCCGCAGGACGCTGCCGTGAATGAAGCCGCTCCGCGGCCGGCGGGTCGGCGCGGCCGGCCAGCGCCCAACAGCCTGGCCGCGGCGGTGGCGGAAATCCGCCAGCGCCAGCAGCAGCTCGACGACGGCGCCCCCGACGACGACCAGGAGATCCTGGTCGACGGCCTGCGGCGCGACCTCGCCCGGGTGATGGAGACGACCGAGGCCGCCGCCGACCGGCTCTCCCCGGCCATCGCCGGGCTGCAGGCCGAGACCTCGCGCCTGCGCGACTCTATCGGCACGCTCGCCACCAGCGGCGACCTCGTGACCCTCGAGCACGCGGTCCGCACCCTGGCGGACGAGGTGCAGCGGGCCCGCGAGCCGGCCGACCTCGTCGCGATCGCCGGGCCGATCGACCTGATGCGGGTCCAGGTCGGCCGCCTCGCCGAGGATGTCGCCGCCAACGTGCATGCCCGGGTGGCCCAGGACGTCGAGCGCCTGGCGCAGCAGGTGGACGGGGCGATGGGCGGCGACCGGGCCGGCCTCGCCGACCGCGACGCCATCGCCAAGCTCTTCGGCGAACTCGACGAGATCCGCAGCCGGCTCGCGGCGCTGGCCGAGCCGGCCCGGGTGCACAGCCTGGCCCAGTCGGTCGACGAGCTCACCGAGACCGTGACCCGGCTCGGCAACGGCATGCTCGACAGCCCGGCCCTGATGAACGAGCTGCGGCCGCTCCTGGAGGAGATCCGCGAGGGCGTGCGGGCGCCCGGCGCCGACGCGCCGGCCCTGGCGCAGGGCATCGCCGAGCTCGACCGCAAGCTCGACGACCTGCGCGCCGAGCGGCGCGAGCAGCCGAACGCGACCGGCGCCATCCTCGGCCGCATCGACGCGCTCTCGGCCAAGGTCGACCAGGTCGCAGCGGTGACCACCGTCGGCGACGTGATGGAGCGGCTGGAGCAGATCGGCGACGCCCTGCGCCAGCCGGCGCTGCCCAGCAGCGACCTCGCCTCGATCCACGGCATGCTGCGCGGCCTCGCCGACAAGCTCGACCGGGTCGGGCAGGGAGCGGGCGGCGAGGCCCTGGACGGACTCGAACGCCAGGTCCTGGCGCTGGCCGGCCGCATCGACACCCGCGGCAGCGACCCGGCCCTGGCGGGCCTGGAGCGCACCATGGGCGACCTCCTGGCCCAGGTCGCGCTCCTGCGCGACGAGGCACCGATCCAGGCCGCCGCGGAACGCGCCGCCCGCAGCGTCGCCGATTCGATCGGCGCCGAGCGCAAGGACGCGTCCGTCTCCGACGGCCTCGGCGGGCTGCAGGCGGTCCTGGCCGACATGCGGGCGCAGCAGACCGCCTCCGACAAGCGCCTCCAGGCCACCATGGAGGGGGTGCATTCCGCCCTCGAGCAGCTGGTCTCCCGGCTGACCCATCTCGACGGCGCTCCCCGGAGCGAGCCGGCCCCGGCGGCCGTCGCGCCCCCCGGACCGCCCGCAACCTGCGGGACTCCCTGCGCGAGACCACGGCCCCGGCGCCCGAGGCGCGCCCGGCCCGGCGGCCGGACGCGCCCCGGGCCGGTGCGCCGAGCCCGGCCGACGAGATGATCGAGCCCGGCGGCCTGCGTCCGCGCCAGCCGCAGGGCGAGCCGGTTCCCGCCCCGGACCTGCCGGCCGGCGACATCAAGGCGAGCTTCATCGCGGCGGCCCGCCGCGCCGCCCAGGCCGCGGCCTCCGAGGCCGCCGGGGCCGGCCAGGCGCAAGCCCCCCTCGAGCGGACCGGCGAGGCCAAGGGCAGCCTGGTCGAGCGGCTCCGGGCCGCGATCGAGCGCCGCCGCCGGCCGCTGCTGCTGGGCATCGCGGCGATCGTGCTGGCGCTCGGGACGCTGCAGGCGCTCCAGCATTCCGGGTCGCGGGTCGCGGCGCCGACGATCTCCCGGGAGGCCACGGCGCCGGTCGATCCGGCGACGACCCAGGCCACCGGTGCGCTCGCCCTGCCCAAGGACACGTTGCCCAAGGACACGCTCGCCAAGGATACCCTCGCCAAGGGCACGCCCCCGGTCGCGGCGCCCGCGGAGTCGGAATCCAAGGTCGCGGACGCGAAGGGGTCCGACACCAAGGCGCCCGACACGAAGGCCGCGGACGTCAAGCCCGCTCCCGCCAAGCCCGAGGCCGCGCCCCAGAAGGGGGCCGAGGCCGAAACGGCGAAGCCCACGCTCGCTGCCAAGTCGGCGCTGCCGCGGGTGACCGACATGGCCTCCCTGAGCCACGACCTCGCCGGCATTCCCGCCGGGGCCGGTTCCCTGCGCCAGGCGGCGCTCGACGGCGACGGTGCGGCGATCTACGAGCTCGCCAGCCGTTCCGTCGACGGCCGCGGCCTGCCGCGCGACACCGCGCTGGCCGCCAAGCTGTTCGACCGACTGGCCGGCGCCGGCTACGCTCCGGCGCAGTACCGGCTCGGCAGCCAGTACGAGAAGGGGCTCGGCCTGGTCCGCGACCAGGAGAAGGCCCGGCTCTGGTACGGCCGCGCGGCGATGCAGGGTCATGTCCGGGCGATGCACAACCTCGCGGTGATGCTGGCCGAATCCGGTTCCGCCGGCGGCAAGCCCGACTACACCTCCGCGGCGACCTGGTTCCGCAAGGCCGCCGAGTACGGGGTGCGCGACAGCCAGTACAACCTCGCGGTGCTCCAGGCCCGCGGCCTCGGCGTCACCCAGGACCTGTCCCAGGCCTATGGCTGGTTCGCGGCCGCTGCCGCGCAGGGCGACGACGATGCCGGCCGCAAGCGCGACGAGGTGGCCGGCAAGCTGGCGCCGAAGGACCTGGCGGCGGCCCGCAGCGCCGCCGAGGCCTGGAAGGCGCGGACCCCGGATCCGGTCGTCAACGATCCGCCGGCCGCCCGCGTCGAGACCGCGGCGAATCCGGGTGCGATGTCGCTGATCGGCGCGCCGCCGCCCCTCGCCGTCGGCCGCGGCACCGGCAAGGTGTGATTTGCTGCAAGGGGCGCGGATCGGAAACGGTCCGCGCCCCTGTCCGCATCGCGGTTTCCCTCCGCGGCGAAACATGGTCTAGACCGGGGCTCCCGCCGCACGGACCGTCCCGTCGTTGCAGATCTACCTTCCCGTCGCCGAGATGCCGGTCAGCGTCCTGGTCCTCCTCGGGCTCGGCGCGGCGGTCGGCTTCGTGTCGGGCCTGTTCGGCATCGGCGGCGGGTTCCTGATGACGCCGATCCTGATCGTGATGGGGATCCCCCCGGCGATCGCCGTCGCGACCCAGACCGCGCCCATCGTCGCCTCCTCGACCACCAGCGTCCTGGCGGCGTTGCGGCGCAATGCCCTCGACCTCCGGCTCGGCCTCGTCCTGGTGCTGGGCGGCTTCGTCGGCACCAGCCTCGGCGTCTGGTTCTTCGCCGCCATGCGGCGGGCCGGCCAGCTCGATCTCGTGATCACGGTCGCCTACGTCACCCTGTTCACGGTGGTGGGCGGGCTGATGCTCGCCGAGAGCGTGCGCAGCGCCTGGGCGCGGCACCGCGGCCGGCCCCGGCCGGCGCGGCTCGGCGGCGACCACGCCGCCTACATGGCCTGGCCGCTGCGGATGCGGTTTCCCCGCTCGCGGCTCTATGCCAGCGTGATCCCGATCCTGGGCCTCGCCCTGTTCGTGGGCTTTGCCGGCGCGGTGCTGGGCATCGGCGGCGGCTTCATCCTGGTCCCGGCGCTCCTCTACCTGATGCGGGTGCCGACGGGCGTGGTGGTCGGCACCTCGCAGTTCCAGATCCTGTGCACCAGCTTCGTCGCCCTGGTGCTGCACGCGGTGCAGAACCAGGCGGTCGACATCGTGCTGGCGGTGATCCTGATCGCCGGCGGGGTGTTCGGGGCGCAGTTCGGGGCCCGGGCCGGGCGCAACCTGCGCTCGGAATATTTTCGGTTTCTCCTCGCCATCCTGGTCCTGGCGGTCGGCCTGCGCTTCGCGGTCGAGCTGGTCTTGCGGCCGGCGGAGCCGTTCTCGATCGTGGTCCAGGAGGCGCGCTGATGCGCGCCGTCGTTGCTCTCATCGTCAAAGGCGCGGGTTTCCCCTCTCCCCGCGGGCGGGGAGAGGACTTCATCGATCTTGTCGTCGATGAAGTGAGCGGAGGCGCAGCCGGAGCGAGGGTGAGGGGGTGTTGGCGAGTGAGGCTCCTCCGGCGACACCCCCTCACCCTCGCGGCGAACCTGTGGTTCGCTGCTCCCTTCACCCCCGACAAAGGGGGTGAAGGCCTCTCCCCGCCCGCGGGGAGAGGGGAAAACCGGCCCCATTATCGCCAGCGGACAGCTTGGTGGGCGGGACTGATGGTTTTCGCCCTGCTCGCCATCGGCCCGGCGCGAGCCGAATCCCTGGTGGTCAGCCTGTCGTTCAACCGGCTCGCCGTCACCTCGTCCTACACGGGCGCTTCCGTTGCGGTGTTCGGCGCCGTCGAGCGCGACGGGCAGGCGGGGCGCGCTCCGGCGCCTACGACGTGGTGGTGACGATCCGGGGGCCCCGGCAGGCGCTGACGGTGCGCGAGAAGGAGGCCCTGGGACCGGTCTTCGTCAATCGGGCGCAGCAGAAATTCGCCGAGGTGCCGAGCTTCCTGGCGGTTCTGTCCTCGCGCCCCCTGGCGCAGATCGCCGACGAGGCGACGCGCCGGCGTCTGCGGCTCGGCCTCGCGGCGATCGTCGCCGCCCCCGACCTGACCCTGGCGGCGCCGGCCCCGGACGACCCCTTCCGCGAGGCGCTGCTGCGCCTGCGCCGGCGCGAGCGCCTGTTCACCGAGAGCGAGGCGGGGGTGCGGTTCCTGGCGCCGACGGTCTTCCGCACCACCGCGCCGCTGCCGGCCACCGCGCCGGTCGGTCCTTACGACGTCGAGGTGGTGCTGCTCGCCGGCGGCGTGCCGCTCGCCCGGCACGAGGCGCGGTTCGATCTCGTCAAGTCGGGCGTCGAGCAGGGTCTCGCGACCCTCGCCCGCGATTGGTCGCTGGCCTACGGGCTTGCCGTCGGCGCCCTGGCGCTCATCTCCGGCTGGCTCGCCAGCGTGATCTTCCGGAGAGACTGATGAACCGCACCGCCCCGCCCGCCGCCCTGGTCCTCGGGGAGCGGGCCTGATCCCGTTCGTCGGCCTGAGCGCCCTGGTGATCCTCGGCCAGTCGCTGTTCGGGTTCGCGCCGCGCCCGCTGCTCGCGGCCTACGGCGCCGTGATCGCCTCGTTCCTCGGCGGCCTGCGCTGGGGCGCGGCGGCGGCCTCGCCGGAAGGGAAGGGCGCCGACTACGCCGTGTCGGTCGTGCCCTCGCTCGTCGCCTGG
Organism: Methylobacterium aquaticum; assembly: GCF_016804325.1. NCBI lineage: Bacteria > Pseudomonadati > Pseudomonadota > Alphaproteobacteria > Hyphomicrobiales > Methylobacteriaceae > Methylobacterium > Methylobacterium aquaticum. The sequence continues at coordinate 3,220,059 of NZ_CP043627.1, read as the reverse complement.
GCGGCCCTGTTCGCCCCGGCGCCGTGGGACCTGCGGGTGCTCGGCGCGCTCGTCCTCGCCTGGGGTTTCGTCGACCAGGATCTGCCGCGGCGCGGGCTGGTCCCGGCGTGGCTCGGACGCTTGCGGCTGGTGCTGTCGGGCGTGGCGGGGTGTGCGTTGCTGGCGGCGGGGGTTTTCGGAGCACCATAAGCGTCCGGCCGCAGTCTGGCGCCAATCGAACAGACCCACTTCAATGCCACCCTCCGCGTCATCCCGGGGCCGCGCAGCGGAACCCGGGATCCATAACCGCTGACGGTTCAGTACGAGGCGATGGTTGTCCCGCTTCATTCTGTACTGTCAGCGGTTATGGATCCCGGGTTCCGCTGCGCGGCCCGGGATGACGTGGAGACTGTGACGTCCGCATTGCCCCTGCTCGCAGGCCTTGTACCGTTCACTCCCGCGTCAGCATCGTCCGGCTGATCGCGAAGACCCGCCCGTCCCCGATCAGGTGCGCGGTGAACCCGCCGGGGAAGAGATCGTCGAAGACCTTGTCGCGCACGTTGAGCCCACCGGTCAGCGACCCGAAGGCCGGCATCACCAAGCGCGTCGCATCGAGGACGAAGCAGCGCCGGCGCACCGCGCGGCCGCGCATCGCCACCTTGCCGACCGGGTGGAAGTGGCCGGCGACCTCGCCGATCTCGGGTTTGTCCGCCGGCTCGTGCCGGAGCGTGAGGGCGCCGACCGCCAGGGTGTCGGCGAAGCGGCCGCCGATGCCGTCCTGCACCGCCCGGTCGTGGTTGCCGGAGATCCAGACCCAGTCACGGCCCTCCTGGAGGGCGGCGATCAGCGCGCGGTCCTCGATCGCGAGGCGGGCCGGCCCCTGGGCGTCGTGGAAGGAATCGCCCAAGGCAACCACGCAGGCCGGGTCGAGGCGGGCCACGGCTTCATGCAGGCCGGCCAGGGTCTCGCGGGTGTCGTAGGGCGGCAGGAACTGGCCCGAGCGGGCCGCATACGCCGAGCCCTTCTCGAGGTGCAGGTCGGAGACCACCAGGGTGCGGTGCTCCGGCAGCCACAGCCCGCCGCTGAGATCGAGGGCGAGGGTTTCACCGGCCAGCATGCTGCCCGGGGTCTTGTGGGTCTTCTCGAGCTTGAGCGGCAACGCCACGATCGTCGTCTTTCCTCTCGGAGCGGGGCGCCCTCCGGTCTGTCACGTCAGGCCAGCGCCTCGGTGAGCAACGCCGCCTCGGCCTCGGCCAGGATCTCGTCCGCGCCTTCGCCGTAGACCCGTTCGCGCCCGATCTCGAGCATCACGTTCACGGCGAGCGGCGAGACCCGGTCGAGGGCCTTGTGGATGATTCGCCCCTGGATGCGCGCAAGCATCATACCGAGGCGGGCCACGTCGAGGAGTCCGGTTGCCGCATCCTGCCGCGCCGCCCGCAACAGCAGGTGGCCGGGCTGGTGCTTGCGCAGCACGTCGTAGATCAGGTCGGTCGAGATCGTGACCTGGCGGCCGGTCTTGCGCTGGCCCGGATGGCGGCGCTCGATCAGCCCGGCGATCACCGCGCATTGCCGGAAGGTGCGCTTCATCATCGCCGATTCGTCGAGCCATTCCTCGAGGTCGTCGCCGAGCATGTCCTGGGCGAACAGCCCATCGAGGAAGCCGGGCTCGCGCCCGATGCGCTCCGACAGGTCGCGGGTGCCGAACACCGCCAGCCCGTAATCGTTGGCGGCGAATCCCAGGGGCCGCATCCCGGCCCGCTCCAGGCGGCGGGTCAGCAGCATCCCGAGGGTCTGGTGGGCAAGCCGCCCCTCGAACGGGAAGCAGGCGAGATAATAGCGGTTGGCGCGCGGAAACGTCTCGACCAGGAGGTCGCGGGGCCCGGCAGCACCGAGCGGCGGCGCTGCTGCACCAGGTAATCCGCCACCTGGGCCGGCAGCCGGTCCCACTCGAACGGATCGGCGATCAGCGCCCGCACCCGGGCGGCGAGGAAGGTCGAGAGCGGGAATTTCGAGCCGGCATAGCTCGGGATCGCCGGGTCGGTGCCGGGAGGCCCGCGGGTGACGAGGGCCTCGTCCTCGTGCAGGCCCTCGAAGCGCAGGATCTCGCCCGCGAACAGGAAGGTGTCGCCCACCGTCAGCGTCTCGGCGAAATCCTCCTCGATCTCGCCGAGCACGCGACCCCCGCTGGGCAGCACGGAGCCGGGCTTCGTGCGGTTGCGCCGGGCGAGCCGCACCTTGACCTTGGTCGATTCGATGATCGTGCCGACATTCATCCGGTATGCTTGAGCGGTGCGCGCGTCGCGCACCCGCCACAGCCCGTCCGGCCCGCGCAGGATCTTGGCGAAGCGCTCGTAGGCCCGGAGCGCGTAGCCGCCGGTGGCGACGTAATCGAGGACGAGGCCGAAATCCTCGCGGGTGAGGTCGGCGTAAGGCGAGGCCGCCCGCACCTCGTCGTAGAGGTCGTCCTCGGCAAACGGGCCGGCGCAGGCCATGCCGAGCACGTGCTGGGCCAGCACGTCGAGGGCGCCGATGCGGGGATCGGGCGTGTCCTGCGCCGCCTCCTCGACGGCGTCGAGGGCGGCGCGGCATTCCAGCATCTCGAACCGGTTGGCCGGCACCAGATAGGCCTTCGAGGGTTCGTCCATGCGGTGGTTGGCACGGCCGATCCGCTGCATGATCCGGCTCGCGCCCTTCGGCGCCCCGATATTGATCACGAGGTCGACGTCGCCCCAGTCGATGCCGAGATCGAGGGTCGCGGTGCAGACCACGGCGCGCAGAACGCCGGCCGCCATCGCGGCCTCGACCTTCCGGCGCTGGGTGGCGTCGAGGGAGCCGTGATGCAGGGCGATCGGCAGGGCGTCGTCGTTGAGGTTCCAGAGTTCCTGGAAGGTGTACTCGGCCTGGAGCCGCGTGTTGACGAAGACCAGCACCAGCTTGTGCCGCCGGATCAGGTCGTAGACCGCCGGCATCGATTGCCAGGCGGTGTGCCCGGCGAGCGGCAGGGTGCGGCCGGTCTCCAGCATGTGTAGGTCGGCCCGCGCCCCGCCCTGGACGGTGATGAGGTCGGCCATCGCCGGCCCCGGGGCTGGTCCGGTTCCTTGCGGCACCAGGTAGCGCCGGAGCGCATCGGGCTCGCGCACCGTCGCCGAGAGGCCGGTGGTGGCGAGCCCCGGCGCCAGCCGGTGCAGCCGGGCGAGGCCGAGGCTCAGGAGGTCGCCGCGCTTCGAGGTGACGAGCGCGTGCAGCTCGTCGAGCACCACCCGCTTGAGGTTTCGGAACAGCTCCGCCGCCTCGCGATGCGCCACCAGCAGGGCCAGTTGCTCGGGCGTGGTCAGCAGGATGTGAGGCGGGCGCGCGACCTGGCGGGTGCGCTTGTGCGACGGGGTGTCGCCGGTGCGGGTCTCGATCCGGATTGTGTCGTCCAGCCCGATTCCGGCGACCGGTGCCTCGAGGTTGCGGGCGATATCGACCGCCAGCGCCTTGAGCGGCGAGATGTAGAGGGTGTGCAGCCCGCCCTTGCCGTCCCCCTCCGCCAGCTCGACGAGGGTCGGCAGGAAGCCGGCCAGCGTCTTGCCCGCCCCGGTCGGCGCCACCAGCAGGGCCGAGCGCCCGGCCTGCGCCGCCGCCAGCAGGGCGAGCTGGTGCGGCCGCGGCGCCCAGCCGCGCGCGGCGAACCAGCCGGCGAAGGCGGCGGGGAGGGCGGGGACATCGGACGGGGAGGGCGGGGGGGAGGATGACTTCGGCACGCCCCTCGATGTAGCGCGCGCTCCCGTTTCGTGGGATGGCGGCGGCCGCGAAGAGTTGTCGGGAGCGCCGTCGTGGGTCTCGAATGCACGCCCTGGATCACCCTCGACGAATCCGAACTCGAGGAGAGCTTCGTGCGCGCCTCCGGTCCGGGCGGCCAGAACGTCAACAAGGTCTCGTCGGCGGTGCAGCTGCGCTTCGACGTGCGCCGCTCGCCCGCCCTGCCCAATGCCGTGGCGATCCGCCTGATGAAGCTCGCCGGGCGGCGGCTCACGGCCGACGGCGTGCTCGTCATCACGGCGCAGAACCACCGCACCCAGGAGCGCAACCGCGCCGAGGCCCGCGAGCGCCTGGTCGACCTCGTCCGCGAGGCCGCCGTACCCCCGACCCCGCGCCGCCCGACCCGGCCGACCCTGGCCTCGAAGAAGCGGCGGCTGGAGGACAAGGGCCGGCGGGGCGACGTGAAGAAGCTGCGGGGCGGCAAGCCCGGGATGGAGTGAAGGGTTCACGCCACGGCACCGAGGTCCCCCGTCGCCGTCGCGGATCCCGTTGCGCGGCCCCGGGACGACATCGAGGGTGTCACGTCGGTCGGCCAGCTCGAACAAGCCTTCTGGTCGAGAGCGGCTGCGACGGGACCCGGGCGGCCGAAAGGCCGGTGACCGCCTACACCAAGCCCCGCAACCCCTCCCGATACGTCGGATAGGCCAGTTCCACCCCCAGCTCCTCGCGGATCAGCCGGTTCCGCACCCGCTTGTTCTCGCCGTAGAAGCTGCGCGCCATCGGGCTCAAAGTCGCCGTGTCGAAATCGACCGCCGGCGGCAGCGGCAACCCGGCAAGCTCGGCGGCGAAGGCCGTCACGTCCTGCGGCGGGGCCGGCTCGTCGTCGGTGACGTTGTAGACCGCCCCCGGCCGCGGCCGGTCGAGGGAGGCGGCGAGGGTCGTGGCGATGTCGTCGACATGGATGCGGTTGAACACCTGGCCCGGCTTGACGATGCGCTGCGCCTTGCCCTGGCGCAACTTCTCGAAGGCGTTGCGCCCCGGCCCGTAGATGCCGGACAGCCGGAACACCTGCACCGCCTTGCCCGTCCGCGCCCCGAGCGACAGCCACGCCTCCTCCGCCGCCACCCGGTCGCGGGTGCGCTGGTGGCTGGGCGCCGGGGGGGTCGCCTCGTCGATCCAGGCGCCGCCCTGGTCGCCATAGACCCCGATCGTCGAGAGATAGCCGATCCACCGGGCCGGACCGGCGGCGATGGCGTCTGCGAAGGCGGCCAGCGCCGGATCGGCGCCGGAATCCGGCGGGATCGACACCAGGATCGCGTCGGCGTGGCCAAGGTCGTCGGCGATCCGGGGATCGGTCTCCGCGGGCGAGAAGACCCGCAGGGCGACCCCGTCGAGCGTCCCCGGATTCTGGCGGGTCGCCGTGACGCCGGCGAAACGCGCGCGCTCGCGCGCCACGAAATGGCCGGCGGTGTAGCCGAGCCCGAAGACGAACAGGTTCATGAGGCCGCGCCCTGCCTGAAGGAGGTGCGGTCTTATGCAGGGCGCCGCCCTGCACCCGCCAGAGGGCTCGCCCTCTGGACACCCGGATTTTTCGCCAGTCGCCACTCGGCCAGCACGTCGGGATCGTGCTCGTCCCGCGGCGGGGCAGCGGGCAGGCGTCCGAGTCGGGACAAAGCCCACACCGCCATGCCGCGCACCAGCGGCGAGGCATCGTCGAGCAGGCGCTCGGCCTCGCCGGCCAGGCCCTCCTCCCCCGAATTGCCGATGGCGATCAGCACGTTGCGCAGGAAACGGTCGCGGCCGGTGCGCTTGATCGGCGTACCGGAGAACCGCGCCCGGAAGGCGTCGTCGTCGAGCCGGGCCAGCTCGGCCAGGGGAGGAGCTGCCAGGTCCTCCCGCGCCATGAGCCGCGTCTCGCGCGTGGCGACCGCGAACTTGTTCCACGGGCACACCGCCAGGCAATCGTCGCAGCCGAACACCCGGTTGCCCATCGGCACCCGGAACTCCTCCGGGATCGGGCCTTCGTGCTCGATCGTCAGGTAGGCGAGGCAGCGCCGCGCATCGAGCCGGTAGGGGGCCGGGAAGGCGCCGGTCGGGCAGGCATCGAGGCAGCGCCGGCAGCGGCCGCAATGGTCGTCCTCGGGCGTGTCCACCGGCAGCTCGGCCGTCGTGTAGATCGCTCCGAGCAGGAGCCAGTTGCCGAAATTCCGCGACAGCAGCACGCTGTGCTTGCCCTGCCAGCCGAGGCCGGACGCCGCCGCCAGCGGCTTCTCCATCACCGGCGCGGTGTCGACGAAGACCTTCACTTTCGCCCCCGCCTTCGCCGCGAAGGCGCCGCCGAGCTCCTTCAGCTTGCCCTTGATCACGTCGTGATAGTCGCGCCGCCGGGCATAGACGGCGATCGAGCCGCGCGACGGCGCGGCGAGCGCCGCCAGCGGATCGCCGTCGGGCGCGGCATTGACCCCGAGCATCACGATGCTGCGCACGTCCGGCCACAGCCGCGCCGGATCGGCCCGCTCCCCGGTGCGCTCCTCCATCCAGCCCATGCCGCCATGGTGGCCGGCGGCGAGCCAGGCGGAGAGGCGCTCAGGGAGAGCCGGCACCGCGTCGGGGCGCGTCACCGCCAGGGCATCGAAGCCCATCGACCGGGCGCGGGTCTCGAGGAAGCGGCGGCGGGCCTCGGGGTCTGGAGGGCTTTGGGGTTCAGAAGTCCAGATCCGCGTAATGGTCGGCCGGGGCCATCCCGGCCACCCGGTCGGCGAGCAGGCTGCGGAACGAGGGGCGCGACTTCACCCGCGCGTACCAGTTCCGGGCCATCTCGTCCTCGTCCCACGGCACGTCGCCGAGGTAATCGACGCAGGACAGGTGCGCCGCCGCGGCGAGGTCGGCATAGGTCAATTGGCTGCCCGCCAGCCAGTTCCGCCGCGAGATCAGGTAGCCGATGTATTTCAGGTGGTAGCGCACGTTGCTGCGCGCCGCCCGGATCGCGTTCATGTCCGGCGGACCGCCGCCGTACTGCGAGGTCATGAAGCGCTTGTGGATCTTCTCGGTGACGAGGTAGCCGGTCACCTCCTGGTCGAACTTCTGCAGGAACCAGTCGAGCAGGCGCCGCACCTCGACCCGGGCGGCGGGGGATTCCGGCAGGAGCCGCATCCCGCCCAAGCCGAGGCCCCGCGTCTCGTCGAGATACTCGGCGATGACGCTGCCGCCCGGCACCGCGAGCCCGCCTTCCTCGACCAGCACCGGGGTGGTGCCGGCGGGGTTCATCATCAGGAAGTCGTCCCGGCGCTCCCAGGGGCGCTCTTCGACGAGCTGGGGCTCCATGCCCATCTCGGCCATGATCAGGCGCACGAAGCGGGAATGCGGGCAGAACGAGGAATGGTGGAGCGTCGCCATGCGGGGCCGTTTCGCGCTTCGTCTGTCGGCTGGCCTGGAAGGTCGGCTCGCGGTGGGTCGTGCGTCTCCGAATTGACCCCCGCAGGATTAACGTCTGGTCACCGAGACACGGATATCTTTCGGCATCCTTAACACGGGTCACGGGTGCTGGTAACCGAGCCTCAACCGTGTCGGTGCAAGGCTCGGTCGGGAGGCTTAAACCCCCGGCATGCCCCCCACCACAGACTTGCCACAGAGGTGGAGCCGTACCGGCGTGCACGACGCGGGCGCGGCCCGGGTCCCGTTCCCATCCCCGCCGGACGCGGTCGCCCGACCGCCCGCGGCGCGACCACGAGAGCAGGCGACATGACGACGGCGACAGGACGAGCGGGCAGGCCCGCGGCGGATTCCCGGCGGGGAGCGCGGTGATGGACGTCGCCAGCATCGGCAAGGCCGTCATTCTCGCCCTCGTCGAGGGCGCCACCGAGTTCATCCCGGTCTCCTCGACCGGGCACCAGCTCCTCGTCGGCCACTTCATCGGGTTCGAATCGCCCAACAACACCTTCGAGGTGCTGATCCAGCTCGGCGCCATCCTGGCGATCGTCGGGGTCTATTTCCGTCAGCTCCTCGACCTGCTGCGGCGCGCGCCCGGCGATCCGAATGCCCGCCGCTTCATCCTGGCGATCCTGATCGCGTTCCTGCCCGCCGCCATCATCGGCGGCCTGTTCTCGAAGTACATCAAGTTCTACCTGTTCAACCCCTGGATCATCTGCTCGACCCTGGTCGCCGGCGGCCTCGTCCTCCTCGTCATCGACGAGACCGAGCTGGAGCAGAAATACGACGACGTGCACCAGTTCTCGCTGCCGATGGCCCTGAAGATCGGCTTCTTCCAGTGCCTGGCGATGATCCCCGGCGTGTCGCGCTCCGGCGCCACCATCGTGGGGGCCATGCTGATGGGCTCGGGCAAGCGCGCCGCCACCGAGTTCTCGTTCTACCTCGCCATGCCGACCATGGCCGGCGCCTTCGCCAAGGACCTGCTCGACAACTACAAGAACCTGTCGAAGGACGATGTCGGGCTGATCGCCATCGGCTTCGTGGTGGCGTTCCTGTCGGCCCTGTTCGTGGTCCGCAAGCTCCTCGACTACGTCTCCCGCCACGGCTTCGCGCTGTTTGCCTGGTGGCGCATCATCGTCGGCGCGGCGGGATTCGCCGGGCTGATCGTGTTCGGCTGACGGGACTCGTCCGGGGGACCTCGACCAATGGCGTGTGGCGCGGTTATGTCCTGGCGTTAGGGAGAAGACCCCGCGCCACGAGGACCCGCCATGGACGATACGACGCTCGCCGCCGCGTTTCCGGCCGCCACGGAGGCGCAGTGGCGTGCCCTGGTCGACGGGGTGCTCAAGGGGGCCGATTTCGAGAAGCGGCTGGTGCGCCGCACCCCCGACGGCATCGCGATCCAGCCGCTCTATCCGCCGGCCGAGGCCGCGCCCCAGCCCGGCCGCGCCGCGCCGGGGCGCTGGCGGGTGAGCCAGCGGGTCGACCATCCGGATCCCCGTGAGGCCAATGCCCTGGCGCTGACCGACCTCGAAGGCGGCGCCGACGCCCTGACCCTGGTGATGGCCGGCAGCCCCGCCGCCCGCGGTTTCGGCCTGCCCGGGCCCCAGGCCATCGCGGCGGCGCTCGACGGGGTGATGCTGCCGCTGATCGGCCTCAGGCTCGATGCCGGCGCGGCCGGACCGGACGCCGCCCGGGCGCTCCTGACCCTGGCCAAGGCCCGCGGTGACGACCCCGCCGCCCTCGACATCGATCTCGGCCTCGATCCGGTCGCCGTGCAGGCCGCGACCGGGACGGCGCCGTCCTGGCCCGGCCTCGCCGACCTGCTACGCGAGGTCGAGGCGGCGGGATTCACCGGCCGCACCTTCCTGGCCGATGCCCGGCCCTTCCACGAGGCCGGCGCCAGCGAGGCGCTGGAACTCGCCTCCGTGCTGTCGGGGGCGCTCGCCACCCTGCGGGCGCTGGAGGCCGGCGGGCACGATCTGGAGCGCGCCCGCGCCGCCCTGGCCTTCCTGCTGGTGGCCGAGTCCGACGAGTTCCTGACCGTGGCGAAGTTCCGCGCCCTGCGCCGGCTCTGGGCGCGGATCGAGGAGGCCTGCGGGCTGACGCCGGCGCCGATCCGCCTGCACGCCGAGACCGCCTGGCGCAGCACCACCCGGCGCGACCCGTGGGTGAACATGCTGCGGGCCACCGCCGCCGTCTTCTCGGCCGGCCTCGGCGGGGCCGACGCGGTGACGGTCCTGCCCTTCACCGCGGCTTTGGGCCTGCCCGACGCCTTCGCGCGCCGCTGCGCCCGCAACACCCAGCACGTCCTCCTCGACGAGGCGAACCTGTGGCGCGTCGCCGATCCGGCCGCCGGCGCCGGCGGCTTCGAGGCCCTGACCGACCAGCTCTGCGTCGAGGCCTGGGCGCTGTTCCAGGCGATCGAGCGGGACGGGGGCATCGCCGGGAGCCTGCGCTCGGGTGCGATGGCCGACCGCCTCGCCGCCCTGCGAAAAACCCGCGACGCGGATCTCGCCACGCGCCGCCAGCCGATCACCGGCACCAGCGAGTTCCCGGACCTGCACGAGGCGCCCGTGGCGGTTCTGAGCCCCGCCCCGGCGGCGGAAGCCGCGCCGGAGGGCGCCTTGCCGTCCCGGCGCCTCGCCGAGCCCTACGAGTCCCTGCGCGACGCCTCCGACGCGATCCTCGGCCGGACGGGCCGGCGCCCGCGGGTCTTCCTCGCCAATCTCGGGCCCTTGAGCGCCTTCAACACCCGCGCCACCTTCGCCCGCAACGCCTTCGAGGCCGGCGGCATCGAGGCGGTGACGAACGAGGGCTTTGCGGACCATGCCGCCATGGCCGCGGCCTTCCGCGATTCCGGCACGCCGCTCGCCTGCCTGTGCTCCTCGGACGCGGTCTATGCCGAGGAGGCGGTGCCGGCGGCCGAGGCCCTGCGCGCAGCGGGCGCCGGCACGCTCTTCCTCGCCGGCCGGCCGGGCGACCTCGAAGCACCGTTGCGGGCAGCCGGCGTCGCCCACGACCTCTATGCCGGCTGCGACCTCGTGACGCTTCTGGAGCGGGCGCAACAGGCGGCGAGCGCCTGAGGCCGGACACCGCGCCCCGAGCCGATGCCGCCCGGCCCGGGGCGCCCTATCTCGTGAGCACCGTGACCGAGATCCTTTTCTACCACATGCAGCGCCAGCCCCTGGAACAGGTGCTGCCGAGCCTCCTGGAGAAATCCCTGGAGCGGCAATGGCGCGTCGCCGTGCAGGCGATGAGCGAGGAGCGGCTCCAGGCCCTCGACGATCACCTCTGGGTCTTCTCGGAGGAGAGTTTCCTGCCCCACGGCACCGACCGCGATCCCGATTGCGCCACCCAGCCGGTGGTTCTCACCCTGCACGACGCCAACCCGAACGGCGCCTCGATCCGCTTCCTGGTCGAGGGCGCGGCCCTGCCCGACGACGCGGCCACCTACCAGCGCATCTGCATCCTGTTCGACGGCACGGACCAGGACGCCCTGCTGCATGCCCGCGAGCAGTGGCGCGGCGCCAAGGAGGCCGGCCACAGCGTCGCCTACTGGCAGCAGGACGAGCGCGGCCGCTGGCAGAAGAAGGCGTGATGCTGGGTTTGCCCAGGGGGAAGAACGAGCACTGGTTGAACCCTCCCCCCTCTGCGGGGAGGGTGGCGAACGGAGTGAGCCGGGAGAGGGGACGCCGCTTCCGGAGAGGTCGCGACCGAGGTGAAGGGCGCCACCTGGAGCAGCGTCGCGCTGCCCCTCTCCCGCCCCACTCCGTGGGGCACCCTCCCCCGCAGAGGGGGGAGGGGGTAACCCGCGCCCGATCTTTCGAAGGAAGGGGAGCGGCAGTCGTGGAATAGACCAGGGCCCCCGCCCGCGAGGAGACGTCATGACCCACATCACGACCCGGATCCTCACCGTCGCGGCGGCCCTCTGTCTCGGAGCCGCGCCGCTTGTCGCGCAGCCTGCCCGCCAAGAGTCACGCCAAGAAACCCGCCAAGAAGCCCGCCAGCCCGAAGGCCGGCGCCTGCCCCCCGACGCGACGACGCAGCACAGCCTGACCTTCTCCGACGGCCGCACCCTGAAATTCACGGCGGTGGCCGGCAGCCTGCCGCTGGTCGACGAGTCCGGAAAGCTCCAGGCCGAGATCGCCGTCACGGCCTTCACCCTGCCGGACAAGGAGGCCCGGACCCGGCCGGTCACCTTCGCGGTCAATGGCGGGCCGGGCGCGGCCTCGGCCTATCTCAACCTCGCGGCGGTCGGGCCGTGGCGCCTGCCCTTCGAGGGCACCAGCATCAGCCCGTCGATGGCGCCGGTGACGGTGCCGAACGACGAGACCTGGCTCGATTTCACCGATCTCGTCTTCATCGATCCCGTCGGCACCGGCTACAGCCGCGCCACCGGCGACGATGCGAAGCGCTATTACGGCATCGAGAGCGACGCGGCCGTCCTGTCGGCGGTCATCGCCCGCTGGCTGCGCACCAACGACCGGCTCACCTCCCCGAAATTCTTCCTCGGCGAGAGCTATGGCGGCTTTCGCGGGCCCCTCGTCGCACGCAAGCTCCAGGACGACGTCGGAATCGGGCTCTCCGGGCTGGTCCTGCTCTCGCCGGTCCTCGATTTCGGATATCTCCAGCCGCCGCGCCACAACCCGCTCGGCGCGGTGACGCGGCTGCCCTCGCTCGCCGCCGCCGGCCTGGAGAAGCGCGGCGAGACCCCCGACCCCGCCCGGATGGCGGCGGCGGAGGCCTATGCCACCGGCCCCTACCTCGCCGACCTCCTGCGCGGACCCGCGGACAAGGCCGCCATCGACCGGATGACCGAGCGCGTCGCAGGCCTGACCGGGCTCGATCCCGCCCTGGTGCGCCGCCAGGCCGGCCGGGTGGCGGGGGCCAGCTACCAGCGCGAGGCCGACCGCGATGCGGGGCGGGTGGCGAGCGCCTACGATACCGGCATCACCGGCTGGGACCCGGATCCGAGCGCCGCGCAAGGCCGCTTCGCCGACCCGGTCCTCACCGCCATGGTGGCGCCGCTCACCAGCGCCGCCATCGACCTCACCGCCCGCACCCTGAACTGGCGGGTGCCGAACCTGCGCTACGAACTCCTCAACAACGCGGTCAACCTCGGCTGGAACTGGGGCGGCGGCCGCTCCGCCCCGGAGGTGGTGAGCGACCTGCGCCAGGCGCTGTCCCTCGACGGCGACCTGCGGGTGCTCGTCGCCCACGGCTATACCGACCTCGTCACGCCCTACTTCGCCTCCAAGCTGATCCTCGACCAGATGCCGGCCTATGGCGGCAGCGAGCGCCTCTCCCTGTCGGTCTATCCCGGCGGCCACATGTTCTATTTCCGCAAAGGCTCGCGGGCGGCCTTGCGCGGGGACGCGCTCCGCCTCTACGAGACGGCCCTGGCGGCGCGGCGCAGCGGCGCCGAGGGTCGATGACGGGCGGGGCACGATGCGGCGGACGGTGATCGGAATCGCCCTGATGGGCGCGGCTCTGGCGGGTCTGCCGTTGGCCGGGTGCAGCAGCACCGACCGCGCCGCCCCGCCGGTGAACCTCGCGAGCCCGCCGAAACCCGCCCCGCCGCCGACCCCGAGCTGGGGGCCGGTCCTGGCTCAGGACGGCACCTGCACCGGCACGGTCCCGAGCACCGCGACGGAGATCGCCCCCGGCATCGGCGAGTGCGAGCTGGTGCGCCTGAAGGGCAAGCCGCCGACCGACGTGCTCGTCGGCGAGAGCGGGCGCGGCCAGCGCGAGGTGCAGGTGCTCTACACCGAGCCCGGCGCGAAGGAGCTGTACTTCTTCGTCAACAACCGCCTCGACCGGATCGTGAAGTAGGGCAGGGGCCCCGCCGTCCGAGCGACAGGACGGGCGCCCCCACCGCTCCGGCGGCGCCCGCAGATCCATGAGAGTGACCAGGGCATGAGGGACCACGGGCATCATGCGTGAACCGAATGCGGTCGATTTCTGGCGGGGCATCGCCCTGGTCACGATCTTCATCAACCACATCCCGGGCAACGTCTTCCAGAACTACACCTATTCCCAGTACGGGATCTCGGACGCGGCCGAGCTGTTCGTGTTCCTGGCCGGCTGGTCGATCGGCATCGCCACGAGAGGGCGCGACGGGGTGCCGGAGCCGGCCCTGCGCACGGTCCTGCGGCTGCTCTCGCGCATGGTCGAGGTGTACCGGGCGCAGCTCGTCGTCACGGCCATCGCGCTGGCGATGCTGGCGGGCGCGGCCCTCTACCTCGACAACCCCTTGCTGGTGGAATGGCACAATGCCGGGCCGATCTTCAGCGACCCGATCCAGGCCACCGTCGGCTGGGTGACGCTGCTGCACCAGCTCGGCTTCTTCAACATCCTGCCGCTCTACGTCGTGCTGCTCGGCCTCGCGCCGGCCTTCGTGCTCCTGTCGCGGGTGCATCTCGGGCTGGCGGTCGGGCTCTCGGCCCTGCTCTATGCCGTGAGCCTGGTCTTCGAGATCAACATCCCGAGCTGGCCGGTGGAGGGGCACTGGTTCTTCAACCCCCTGTGCTGGCAGTTGCTGCTGGTGCTCGGCTTCGCGGCGCATGAATGGCGGCGCGGCTCGGAGCGGTTCCTGGCCTGGCGCCGCCGGCTGATGCCGCTCGGCATCGTCATCGTGATCGTCGGCGCGGTCCTGTCCTGGTTCAACCTGCGGCCCGATCCGCTGGCGGTGCCGGAGCCCCGGCTCCTGTTCATCTTCGACAAGTCCTACCTGTCGCCGGCCCGGCTGATCCACTTCCTCGGCGTGCTCCTCGCCTTCCAGGCGGTGTTCGGCCTGGTCCAGCCGCGGGCGCGCTGGCTCACCGGGCAGCTCGCCGGCCTCGGGCGCAACTCCCTCGCCGTGTTCTCGGTCGCCTCGATCGCCAGCCTCGGTGCACAACTGATTCGGTTCTGGACGGGGGGAGGTTTCGCGACCGATGTGTTTGTCGTAGGATGCGGGGTAGCCTCCCTCTCCTTCACGGCATGGTTCGTCGAATGGCGCTCTCGCTCTCCCCGTCCCTCCTCGGCGGCGTGAGCGTCGCCCTGGTTGCCGGCCTCGGCTTCGCCGTCCAGGCCCAATCGACCACGCCCCCGCCTGCTCAGGTCCAGCCTGCGCAAGCGCCGGCCCATGCCGAGATCCCGGCGCTCCAGGCCACCGCGCCGAGTGCGGACGCGCCCGATCCGAGCCTCTCGCCGGAATGCCGGGTGCCCGGGTCCAAGCTCTACACCCTGGCCAAGCTCAAGGCGGTGAAGAAGGCCCTGCGCGAGCACCGCGCGGTCCAGGTTCTGACCATCGGCTCCAATTCCGGGGGGCTTGGCACCGCCGCCACCTATCCGGTGCGGCTCGAGGACGCGCTCACCCGCTCGCTCCCCGACATCGAGGTGACGGTGGAGAGCCGCGGCGTCTCCGGCGAGATCGCCTTCGGGGCGGCGGAGCGCCTGCGCAACCAGGTGGCGGAGATCGAGCCAGATCTGGTGGTGTGGCAGGTCGGCGGCAACGACGCGCTCGCCCGCGTCGACATCGAGGATTTCTCGCAGTCCCTGGCCGAGACCGTGGCCTGGATCAAGTCGCACGGCATCGACGTGGTGCTGGTCGATCCGCAATACACTGCGAGCCTCGCCAAGGACGACTATTACCGCCAGTTCGTCCAGGCGATCCAGAAGGTCGCCGAGCGCGAGCAGGTGCCGCTGGTCCAGCGCTACGAGGCGATGCGCTACCTCGCCACCCGGGCGATCAGCGCGCTGAAGGGCGGCGACACCGCCCAGTCCGGGGCCGGCTTCCGCCTCGCCGATCTCGGCTATCGCTGCATGGCCGAGCACGTCACCCGGGCGATCACCGTCTCGCTGCTCCAGCCGGACGCGGTGGCCGTGCCGGCGACGCCGGTGCCCGTGCCGGCGAATTGAGAATGGACTGGCCGGGCGGCCTACAGGTCTGACGTCCTCCTCGCCTTCCCGAGGCCGCGAAAGCGGCAGCCGGGATTCATAACCGTTGAAGTTCCAGGAAAAGGCGGAACGCTCAGCGCTCGACCCTGAAGCGTTGGAGCAGTTTCCAACGAATGGGATATCGATCCGCCGCAAAAGATGCGGCAGAGTCAAAAATCTAGAGCAATACACGGTTGCGAGGCCACGGTTGACGACAGGACCGTTCACGTGCGGTTCCAGCCCTTCCTACCCACGACCTCATCCTGAGGTGCCAGTCCATCAGAGATGGACTGACCTCGAAGGAGGGCTCCAGAAATCTCCGAGCTAGCTGGAGCCCTCCTTCGAGGCTCACTTCGTTCGCACCTCAGGATGAGTTTAGAGGGTAGGATGATCCCGTCCGCCTCAAATATTGGGTAGAAAACCTGCTCAATCAGGCTCTCGGTATGAGGCAGTAGGGCAGGACGATCTTAATTTTATATAGTATTTGACAGAAAACCACACTCAAACAAGCTCCGAGTTTTCCCTGGCTGCCACCCCTCCGCCGGGCCAACCGACGTTTATCGCCATGATCGTTCGGGCTTTGGTCGCCGGGGGCCGACATGGGTGGGCGAGATCGATGATCGAAGGGCTCCGGTGATGGACGGATGCGAACTTCTGCTCCTCGTTCCTCCCGCGCTCGCCGTGCCCGCCGCCTGGGCAGGCCCCCGAGCGATCAAGCGCAACGCCGCCAAGATCGACCGCGAACGCGAGGCGTTGCGCAACGCGCCGCAGGTGAACAAGGAGCGCGAGATGACGCCGGGAGCGCTCACCCGTCCCGGGGGATTCGGGGCTTGGTGGGGTTACCGATTTCGATAACCCCGTAAAAAATGATTACATCTCGAACACCGGAACCCGCTCGAAAACCCCTCAATCCACCCGCCGCAGCCCTTGCGAAAACCGCTTGGCATTGGCGACGTAGCGGTCGGCCGAGGCGCGCAGGCCCGCCACCGCCGCCTCGTCCAGCACCCGCACCGCCTTGGCCGGGGCGCCGACGATCAGGCTGTTGTCGGGAAACTCCTTGCCTTCGGTCACCAGCGCGTTGGCGCCGACGAGGCAGTTGCGGCCGATCCTGGCGCCGTTGAGAATCGTCGCGCCCATCCCGATGAGCGAGTTGTCGCCGATCGTGCAGCCATGCACGATGGCGCCGTGCCCGACGGTGATGCCCTCGCCCAGGGTGAGCGGGAAGCCCGCATCGGTGTGGAGCACCGCGCCTTCCTGGATGTTGGTGCGGTCGCCGACCGTGATCGGCTCGTTGTCGCCGCGGATGACCGCGCCGAACCACACCCCGGTCTCGCGGCCGAGCCGCACGCGGCCGATCACGTGGGCGTCGGGCGCGATCCAGGCGCTGCCATCCTCCGGCAGGATCGGGCTGACGGTGTCGAGGGCGTAGAGCGGCATCGCGGATTCCTCCTGTTCTGCGCCTCCTTTCGCATGCCGGACCGGCGCCGTCAGCCCGATCACGCCGTCGCCCGGTCGGCGCTTGCCCGATCATCCCTGGCCCGCCCTTCCATCGCCCGGTCCGCCATCGCCCGGTCGTCCATCGCCCACGGCATCGGCGCCACCGCACCGGCCCGGGAGGCGATCTCCTGGTGGCCGGTGCCGTCGCCGGCGCCCTGGATCGCGAGGGCCACCTCGGTGAGGTGCAGGGCGAGGTCGGCATCGAGCCGGCTCGGGCGCCCTTCCGCCCGCGCCGCCAGCATCTCCTGCGGGCCCAGCGCGAAGTTCATCGCCGTCGCGCCCTTGCGCCCGACCTTGGCGTGGGTCGGGCCCGCGACGCGCAGGCGGCGGGCGAGGGGGGAATCGATCAGGCGGCGGCGCACCACATGCCGGCGGCGCAGCCGCACGGGGGCGTCGTTCGACCAGCACTCGCCCACCTCCAGGATGCCCTCGTCGCCGAAGATGCGTAAGGAATGGTCGTGCGGCGCCACCACCGAGCAGGTCAGGCGCGCCACCACTCCGCTCTCGAAGAACAGCGAGGCGCTGGCATAGGTCGGCGCGGCCCTCGCCCCGTCCGCCAGCGTCAGGCCGAGCACCTCGGCCGAGGCCGCCGCGACCCGGGTCACCGAGCCGAACATCGCGATCAGCCAGGTCAGGTAGTAGCCGGCATGCTGGAGGGCGCAGCCCACCGCCAGCTCGTCCTGCACCGGCCAGGGCGCGCCGGATTCGCTGCGCCAGGTCTCGTGCGGCGCCCGGATCAGGAAGCCGTCGTCGATCTCGGCATAGACGAGGCGCGGCGTGCCGATGACCCGCTCGCGCAGGGCCTTCCAGACGATCTGGGCGCTCTCGCCCAGCGCGCTGCACGGGGCCGAGGCCAGCATCACGCCCCGCTCGGTGGCGACCCGGTGGAGGTGGCGGGCGTCGTCGAGGCGGGTCGCCAGCGGCTTTTCCGAGTAGACCGGCAGCCCCGCCTCCAGGCAGGCCAGGCTCACGGCGTAGTGCGAGCCGGGATTGGTCAGGTTGAGGATCAGGTCGGGCCGCCGGCCGATCAGGTCGTCGAGGCTCGCGGCGGCTTCGACGCGCCAGTACATGCGGAAGGCGTGCAGCCGGTCCCGGTCGATGTCCCAGGCCCCGGCGACCGTCACCTCCGGCAGGGTCGCCAGGGAGCGCATGTAGTAATCGGCCACGAATCCCGTGCCGACGATGCCGATGGTCGCCACCTGACCTGCTCCCCGTGTCCGTGTTGCGCCGCGAAGGCTAGACCAGGGTGCGACCTATCGAACCGGCACAAAGGGCCGGGGAGCGGCCCACACTCCAGGGGAGGATTAAGTTGCGGCTTACCGCTTTCGGAGGGACGGTCAGGTATCGGACGTCGATCGGCGCGGGCAGAGTTTAACGATTCCAATCCATGACGGGGCGGGGTCGCGCCCGGCAAGTCGAGGCGGTGGCCTCGCCGCGCGGGTGGCTCAGCGAGATCTTCGGGTCGTCTCGTCAGACCGAACCGACGGTCTTGAGGCGGGCCCGCGGGTGGATCTCCGCCTGGCTCATCACCGGGGTCTCGCGGCGGAAGCGCTCGATGATCGAGCGCACGAAGGGCCGGGACTGGACCGAGGTGACGAGGACCGGCATCTCGCCCATCCGCGCCGCCTCCTCGAAGCGGTCGCGCACCGTGGTGACGAAATCCGACAGCTTGGACGGCTGCATCGCCAAGTGGCGCTCGTCGCCGTGGCCGACGATCGCCTCCATGAAGGCGGTCTCCCAGGCCGGCGACAGGGTGATGATCGGCAGGACGCCGCCCGGACCCTGGTACTGCGCACAGATCTGGCGGCCGAGGCGGGCGCGGACGTGCTCGACGATGTCGCGGGGATTCTTGATGTGGCCGGAAACCTCGGCGATGCCCTCGACGATGGTGCCGAGGTCGCGGATCGAGACCCGCTCGGAGAGCAGGTATTGCAGCACCCGCTGGATGCCCGTGGTGGCGATCTGGGCCGGGACGATCTCCTTGATGAGCTCGCCGTGCTCCTTCGGCAGTTCCTTCAGGAGCTTGTGGACCTCGACGTGGTTGAGGAGGTCGGAGACGTGGGCCTTGATCACCTCGGTCAGGTGGGTCGAGACCACGGTCGCGGCATCGACCACGGTGTAGCCCTTGAGCTGGGCCTCGTCGCGTAAGCTGGCATCGACCCAGGTCGCCGGCAGGCCGAAGGTCGGCTCCATCAGGTGCTGGCCGGGCAGCTGCACCTGGCCGCCCATCGGGTCCATCGCCATGAACTGGCCCGGGAAGACCTGGCCGGTCCCGGCCTCGATCTCCTTCACCCGCACGACGTAGGTGTTGGCGTCGAGCTGGACGTTGTCGAGGATCCGCACCGAGGGCATCACGAAGCCGAGCTCGGCGGCGAGCTGCCGGCGCAGGGCCCGGATCTGGTCGGTGAGGCGGTCCTGGCCCTCCGGCCCGTTGACGAGGGCGAGCAGCGCGTAGCCCATCTCGAGCTTCAGGTCGTCGAGCTTGAGGAGGTCGGCCGCGGTCTCCTCCTTGGCGGAGGAGCCCGACCCGGCGCCGGACCCGGTCACGGCCCCGTCGACCGTGACGGCGCCGCCGGGGGCATCCTCGTCCACGGGCTTGGGGAGAAGCGCGATGCGGCGGGCGAGGTAGGCGGCCCCGAGGCCCAGCGACAGGAACGGCAGCATCGGAATGCCGGGCAGGAGCCCGATGAGCAGCATCACGCCGGCCGACATGCCGAGCGCCTTGGGGTAGTTGGCGATCTGGCGACCGAGCGCCCGGCCGGCGGCGCCGCGCACGCCGGCCTTGGAGACGAGGAGGCCGGCCGCCGTCGAGACGATCAGGGCCGGAACCTGGCTGACGAGGCCGTCGCCGACGGTGAGCAGGGTGTAGGTCTTGCCGGCATCGGCAAAGGTCATGCCCTGCTGGGCGACGCCGATGATGATGCCCCCCACCACGTTGATGAAGGTGATGAGCAAAGCCGCGATCGCGTCGCCGCGGACGAATTTCGAGGCGCCGTCCATGGCGCCGAAGAACGAGGATTCGTCCTCGAGCGATTGGCGGCGGGTGCGGGCGGTCTTCTCGTCGATGAGGCCCGCCGAGAGGTCGGCGTCGATCGCCATCTGCTTGCCGGGCATCGCGTCGAGGGAGAAGCGGGCCGCGACTTCCGCGATGCGCCCCGAGCCCTTGGTGATGACGACGAAGTTCACGATGATCAGGATCGCGAAGACGATGATCCCGATCAGGAAGTTGCCGCCCATCACGAAATGCCCGAAGGCCTCGATGACGTGCCCCGCCGCCGCCGTGCCCTCGTGGCCGTGGCCGAGGATCAGCCGCGTCGAGGCGAGGTTGAGCGCCAGCCGCAGCATCGTGGTGATGAGCAGCACCGTCGGGAAGACCGTGAATTCGAGCGGGTTCTCGATGAACAGCCCGGTCATCAGGATCAGGACCGACAGGATGATCGAGACCGCCAGCAGGAGGTCGAGCAGGAGGGCCGGCAGCGGGAAGATCAGCACGACCAGGATGGTCAGCACCGAGACGGCCAGCACGATGTCGCTGCGGCGCGTCAGCGCCAGCAGGTCGGCCCGCGTCGGCAGGACGAAGATGCGGCCCGCGCCGAGTGCCCCGGTCTCGCTCATCGAAGATCCACCTTCCCGTCGACCCGGCAATTCCTGCCGGGTCCATGGTTAGGGAAGGGTTAACGAACCCCGACCTGACCCGTCGGCGCCTCGGGGCCGCGCCCGACGACAACCGCTCCGGTTCCGAACGGGAACAAGTCTCGTGTTCTATTTTTGTGCGCCGCACCACGAACGAAAGACAAAGATTTCGGTTCCGACGGTCAAGCTGAATAAGAAACATTCCGAAATCCGGGAAAGACCCCAGGTTCAACGTTCCTCCTGCGGAACCAAGCCGCCCTGCAACGATTGAGACAGCATCGATCGGTCAGACAAGGTTCGAGGAGATCATGCGCAAGACCCTCATCACCCTCGCGGCTCTCGGCATGTTCGGCGCGGGCGCGGCCCAGGCCCAGACCACCGTGACGGGCGACCCGGCCCGCGACGCCAAGCCCAGCACGCACTCCCAGGGCCAGGAAGCGGTGACCCGGCCCAACACCGACATGATGGACAAGAACAACCCGGGCAGCACCGGGACGGTCGCCACCAACGTCAAGCTCGAGCCCGGCGCCAACAGCTTCACCGAGGGCCAGGCCCGCAGCCGCATGGAGCAGGCCGGCTTCAAGAACGTGACGGACCTGAAGAAGGACGACCAGGGCATCTGGCGCGGCCAGGCGATGCAGTCCGGCAACACCGTGATGGTCGGCCTCGACTTCAAGGGCAACGTCTCGACCGCGCGCTAAGCACCTCGACGCCCCGGATTCCCCTTCTCAGACCACAAGGACGACGCCCATGGCGACCCGTACCATCTCGGCCCTGTTCGACAGCTACGACGAGGCCTCCGCGGCCGTGCGCAAGGTGGAGGCGGCCGGCGTGCCGCATTCCGACATCAGCATCGTGGCCAACAACCAGGACGAGCGCTATTCGAGCCATATCGGCCGGCGCGACACGACCACGACGACGACCGGCGAGACCGCGCATGACGCCTCGAACGGCGCCGGGGCCGGCGCCTCGATCGGCACCGTGCTCGGCGGCGGCGCCGGCCTGCTGACCGGCCTCGGCCTCCTCGCCATCCCGGGCGTCGGCCCGGTGGTCGCCGCGGGCTGGCTCGTCGCCACCGTCGCCGGCGCCGGCGTCGGCGCGGCGGCGGGCGGCCTGATCGGTTCGCTCACCGGGGCGGGCTTGAGCGAGGAGCAGGCCCATACCTACGCCGAGGGCGTGCGCCGCGGCGGCACGCTCGTCACCGTCCGGGCCGACGACGCCCATGCCGACCGCGTCCACGGCATCCTGAAGGAGCACGGCTCGGTCGACATGGACGACCGTACCCGCGGCTGGCGCCAGGAGGGCTGGACCGGTCGCCACGACGAGACCGCTCCCGCGCTGACCAACCCGGCGGCGGTGGCCGGCGGCTCGTCGGCGGTGGGTGCGGCCGGCAGCACCACCACCGGCCTCAATACCGGCGGCATGCCCTTCGCGGCCGGCGCCGCGCCGACCAGCCAGACCGTCGTCGATCCCGGCCTGCCCGGCACCACCCGCGAGCGCCATCTCGGCATTGAGGACGAGCTGCCCCCGGTCCGCCAGCCGATGGGCACCGAGCGGCGCTAACGGCGACCCGCTGAATCGACCAGGCGGCGGCAGGGGCGACCCTGCCGCCGCTTCCTTTTGTGCGTCGCAGGCGGCCGGATTGTCGGTCGACTGCCGCATCATCGAGCCGGCGACTCGTCGACTGGACGAAAACTTGCGATCGCCGATGCGGAACTGTGCGTCGGCAGAGCCCGCCTCCTCCAATCGCATGACGCGCGCACGCGGGTTTTGGCATCTTTATGGACCCCTGACGGCGCAGGGAGCGCCGGGGGGATGCCGGATGTTCGACGCCGAAGCGTGGCCGGCGGTGCTGGGGCCGCTCGTCACCGCCTATGCCCCGGTCCTCGCCGCGCCCGGTCCCAACCTGCTGGTGGTTTTGCGGGCAGGCGTCGCAGGCTCCGGGCGCGGCCCGCTCGTCGCCGCCCTCGGGGTCGCCTGCGGCGCCGGGCTGGCGGCGGCCTTTGCCGGGCTCGGCGCCTCGCTGCTGCCGGCAGGACGGCTCGTCACCGGCCTCGGCACGGCGCTGTTCGCGCTCCTGATGCTGCGTGCCGCCTACCGGCTGGCGAGCGGCCGGGCCGGCCTCCCCGACGATCCGGCCCGGTTCGCACCGGGGCGCGACGCCGGCACCTTCGCCCTCGGCCTCGGGGCGGCGGTGACCAACCCGGTGAGCCTCGCCTTCTTCGCCGGCTTCTTCCTGGCCCATCCGGACCGGGCCGCGGTGCCCGTGGCGGGGGCCGCGGTGTTCTGCATGGCGGCGACGTGGTTCGGCCTCGTCGGCCTCGTCCTCGCGCGGCCCGCCTGCCGGGCGCGGCTCGCCGGCACCGGGCGTCCCGCCCGCCTCGTCCTGGCGGTGCTGCTCGTGGCCTGCGCCGCCCTCGCCGTCCGGCATGCGCTCGCCGGCTGAGAGGCTGTTTGATCGGCTCAAGCACTTATGCCAATGACCCAAGATGCTGACGCATCGAGCCATTGAGCCATCTCGAATTTTCGATGCCAAGCCAGAGGCTTGACGAAAAATCGAGAACGGAACCAAAGGTCGTTTCCAACGACCGTTGGTATTACTCCCACACACGACCTCATCCTGAGGTGTCAGCCGATTGAAAATCGACTGACCTCGAAGGAGGGTTTCAGGGATCGCGAAGACTTCTGGAGCCCTCCTTCGAGGCTCCTTTCAGTCGCACCTCAGGATGAGGTCGCGAGAGGGATAGAAAAGGTCGTTGCGGCCAATTATTCGCAATTAAAACAGGCCCTGATACCGGTCGCTCAGCCCTCGCCGCGGCTTTCCAACCCCGAAAAGTCCTTCGCCCGCGCGGCGAGATCGTCGAGGTTGCGCCGCAGTTGCTCCAGGCTGAAGGCGAGCCAGAAGATGCGGCCGACGGCATCGGTGGAAAGCGTACGCGTCACCTGGCGACGGCGCATCCCGTCGATGGCGTCGCGGTAGCCGGCGATCGCCGCCGCGAGGGCCACGTCGTCGCCGGCGGGCCGGCGGCCTTCCGCGAGCGCATCGGCGAGATCGCGCAGGCGGCCCGCCGCGGCCCGGGCGGCCTCGCCCCAGGCCCCGGCGAGATGGACCCGCAGCACCTCCGCGTCGGCCTCCGCGATGGCGCGGCGCAGGAGCACGAGGTCGTGGCGCAGTCGCATCAGGGTGCGCAGCAGCGGGTCCGGGTCGGGGGCGGCGGAGAGCCGGCTGCGGCGCTCGCGGGCGGCCTCGCCGGCCAGGGTCTCGAGGCGCGCCAGCGCCCGGCGCACGGCCGGCGGCAGGGCCTTGGCCTCCGGCGTCTCCACGGCATCGAGGCGCGCCAGCGCCGCGAGCTGGTCGGCGAGCAGGCGCGCGAGGCGCGCGGCCTGGCCCGTCACCGCGCGCGCCGCCCGGGCCGGCGCCACCAGGAGCGAGACGGCGAGGCCCACGACGCAGCCGAGGCCGATCTCGAAGATCCGGTCGAGGGCGAAGGCGAGGGGCCGAGCGTCGAGCCGGTGGTGGAGAGCAGCACGATGATGGCGGTGATCGGCGCGATCCGGAACCCCGCCGAGACCGCCGCCGCGAAGGTGAGGGGCGCCACCGCCACGAACAGCGCCGCGAAGGTCGAGGCGCCGCCGTGATGCGGGATCGCGAAGGCGACCGCGCCGCCGTAGCAGGCGCCGATGACCGATCCGAGGAAGCGGTCGAACGCCGCCTTGAGCGAGCCGCCGACGCTGCTCTGGGTGACGATGAGCGCGGTGATGACTGCCCAGTAGCCCTGCGGCAGCCCGAGCGCCTCGGCGAGCAGGAAGGTCGTGAGGCTCGCCACGGTCATCCGGACGGCCTGCGTCACGCGCGGCCGCTGGCGGTCGAGGGCGCGGCGCAAGGAGTCCGGGAGAGAGGCCATGGCGGGGTCAGAGCGGGTGCGGGTCGCCGAGTCAATCGCCGCGGGGCCGGTTCGCCGGTGATCGCACCGTCATCCGGGCTTTACCGCACCCATGCGATATCCCTACGACTGAGGGGTGGACGGCAACGCGAAGGTCAGGGCGGTGACGATGCGCAGGATCGTGGGGGTTGTGGGAGTTCTGGCCGCGCTCGCGGGCGTGCCGGCCGAGGCGCGGTCGCTGTCCGCGATCAAGCAGGACGGCACGCTGCGGGTCGGGTTGACCGGCGATTACGCGCCCTATTCCCTCCGCCTGCCCGACGGCAGCATCAAGGGCGCCGACGTGACCATGGCGGGCGAGCTCGCCCGGGCCCTCGGCGTCAAGGTCGAGATCGTGCCGACGACCTGGAAGACCCTGAAGGACGATCTCCTCGCCGACCGCTACGACATCGCCATGGGTGGCGTCAGCGTCACCCCCGACCGGGCCTCGGTGGCGGATTTCTCGATTCCGGTCCTGACCGACGGCAAGCGCCCGATCGTGCGCTGCGCCGACAAGGACCGCTACGTCTCGGTCAAGGACATCGACAAGCCGGAGGTCCGGGTCGTGGTCAATCCCGGCGGCACCAACCAGCGCTTCGCCGACGCCAACTTCCCGCACGCCTCGGTGCGGGTGTTTCCCGACAACCGCGCCATCTTCAAGGAGGTGGCCGAGGGCCGGGCCGACCTGATGGTCACCGACGGGGCCGAGGTCGATTACCAGTCGCGCCGCAATGCCGGCGTGCTCTGCCCCGCCGCGGTGCCGGGCACCTTCGACAAGGCCGACAAGGCCTACTGGATGACCCGCGACCCGGCGCTGAAATCCGCCGTCGACGAGTGGCTGGGACGGACGCTGAAGAGCGGCGCCTACGGCAAGGCGCTGGCGAAGGCGGCGGAATAGGCGGGCTCGATACCCAGGATCCGCGTTCGCACCTTCGGACCGACGTCGGATCGGCCGGCGACACGTTCGAGACGAGAAGAGCGCGGGTTTCTCCCTCCCCCCTCTGCGGGGGAGGGTGGCCTGCGGAGCAGGCCGGGAGAGGGGACGACGCTTCCGGATAAGACCGAACCGTTCTGAAGGGCGCCAAGCTTTGAAGCGTCGCGCCGCCCCTCTCCCGCCCGGCTCCGCCGGGCACCCTCCCCCGCAGAGGGGGAGGGAGAACCCTGCGCTCGTCTTTTCCCGGACAGACCTGCGTCACCCGAAGTAAGAGGGCCGCTAAAGCTCTTCCGTCTTCACCCACTTGATCACCCGCGGCGGCTCGTAGGCCCGGATGCGCGCCACGAGGTCGGCGGGCTCGGTACCGACGATCAGCATCGCCCGGTGCGGCTCGCGCACGAAGCCTTCCGCCACCACGGAATCGAGGAAGCCGAGCAGCCCGTCGAAGAAGCCGCCGGCATTGAACACCGCGAGCGGCTTCCTGTGATAGCCGAGCTGGGCCCAGGTCCAGATCTCGAACATCTCCTCGAAGGTGCCGAGGCCCCCGGGAAGCGCCACGAAGCCGTCGGCGAGCTCGGCCATCAGGGCCTTGCGCTCGTGCATCGAGGCGACGACGCGCAGATCGGTCAGGCCGAGATGCGCGGTCTCCTTCTCGACCAGCGCCTTGGGCATGATGCCGGTCACGCGCCCGCCGGCCGCCAGCGCGCCGTCGGCGACCGCGCCCATCAGCCCGACCTTGCCGCCGCCATAGACCAGCTCGATCCCGCTCTCGGCAAAGTGGCGCCCGAGCGCGGTCGCCGCCTCGCGGTAGAGCGGGCGGGCCCCGTCGCTGGAGCCGCAGAACACGCACAGGCGCATGGTGGTTCTCCCTGTCGATCAATCCGGAACTGTTCGGTCGATCGTGCCGGTCTTCCTACTCCAAAACCTCATCCTGAGGTGCGAACGGAGTGAGCCTCGAAGGAGGGCTCCAGAAAACGCTAAGATCTCTGGAGCCCTCCTTCGAGGTCAGTCCATCGTCGATGGACTGACACCTCAGGATGAGGTGTGGGTGGGACGAGCGATGGAAAGGCGTCGCCCGGCCCTCAGCCTCCTTGCGCCTGCAACTCGCGCACGATGGCGTCGCCCATCTCGGTGGTGCCGACCGCGTTGGTGCCCGGACCGGCGATGTCGCGGGTGCGGGTGCCGCTGGCCAGCGTGCGCGTGATGGCGGTCTCGAGGTGGTCGGCGGCCTCCAGGAGGCCGAAGGAGTAGCGGAGCGCCATCGCCAGCGAGCCGATCATGGCGATCGGGTTGGCGAGGTTCTGGCCGGCGATGTCGGGGGCCGAGCCGTGGACCGGCTCGTAGAGGGCGCGCCGCGTGCCGTTCTCGATCGCGCCGAGCGAGGCCGAGGGCAGCATCCCGAGCGAGCCGGTCAGCATCGCGGCCACGTCCGACAGGATGTCGCCGAACAGGTTGTCGGTGACGAGCACGTCGTACTGCTTGGGGTTGCGCACCAGCTGCATGGCGCAGTTGTCGGCCAGCACGTGCTCCAGGGCGACATCGGAATACTGCTCGGCGTGGAGCTTGGTGACGGTCTCCTTCCAGAGCACGCCGGTCTTCATCACGTTGTGCTTCTCGGCCGAGGCGACCTTGTTGCGGCGCTTGCGGGCGAGATCGAAGGCGACGGCGGCGATACGCTCGATCTCGCCGGTGGTGTAGATCTGCGTGTCGATCGCGCGCTTCTGGCCGTCCTCGAAGGTCACGACCTCCTTCGGCTCGCCGAAATAGACGCCGCCGGTCAGTTCGCGCACGATGACGATGTCGAGGCCCTCGACCAGCTCGCGCTTGAGCGACGAGGCCTCGGCGAGCGCCGGGTAGCAGATCGCCGGGCGCAGGTTGGCGAACAGGCCGAGATCCTTGCGCAGGCGCAGCAGGCCCGCCTCGGGGCGCTTGTCATAGGACACGCCGGCCCATTTCGATCCGCCGACGGCGCCGAACAAAACCGCGTCGGCGGCCTTGGCCCGGTCCATCGCGGCTTCCGACAGCGGCACGCCGTGGGCGTCGATGGCGGCGCCGCCGACGAGGTCGGCCTCGGTCTCGAACTGCGCGATGCCGGCCTTGGTGAACCAGGCCAGGACCTTGGAGACTTCGGCCGCCACCTCGGGGCCGATGCCGTCGCCGGGCAGGAGCAGGATCTTGTGCGTGGCCATGGCGTGACCTTCAAAAAAGAGAGAAGAGGCGGAGGGACCGCCCCTCCGCCGGGAATTCGGGGTTTTACGACTTGCGGGCGACGGTGAAGCGGGCGGCCTCGCAGAGCGTCGCGGCGGCCTCGCCCCAGGGCTTCAGCGCGGTCTCGCACTCGCCCACCAGGCGCTCGCACTCGGCCCGCGCCCCGTCGAGGCCGAGGCGGTCGACGAGGGTGGCCTTGCCGGCATCCTTGTCCTTGCCGGTGCGCTTGCCCATCGCCTCCGAGGAGGCCTCGCGGTCGAGGATGTCGTCGGCGACCTGGAAGGCCTGGCCGAGCGCGCGGCCATAGGCGAGCAGCGCGCGGCGCTCCTCGGGCGAGGCGCCGCCGACCAGCGCCCCGGCATCGACCGAGAAGGCAAGGATGGCGCCGGTCTTCATCGCCTGGAGCTGGAGCGTGGCGTCGACGTCGAGGTTGGCCGGGCCGAAGCGCCCCTCCGCCCCGAGGTCGAGGAGCTGGCCGCCGACCATGCCGCCGAGGCCGGAGGCCCGGGCGAGGCCCAGCACCAGTTCCGAGCGGATCAGCGGGTCGGCCTGCCAGGCCGGATCGGCGACGATCTCGAAGGCGAGGGTCTGGAGGGCGTCGCCGACCAGGATCGCGGTCGCCTCGTCGTATTTCTTGTGGACGGTCGGCTGGCCGCGGCGCAGGTCGTCGTCGTCCATCGCCGGCAGGTCGTCGTGGACGAGCGAGTAGCAATGGACCAGCTCGACGCCGGCGCCGGCGGCCATCGCCCCCTCGAACGGGCCGCCGAGCATCCGGGCG
The DNA here is from genome assembly GCF_016804325.1 of Methylobacterium aquaticum. Taxonomy (NCBI): domain Bacteria; kingdom Pseudomonadati; phylum Pseudomonadota; class Alphaproteobacteria; order Hyphomicrobiales; family Methylobacteriaceae; genus Methylobacterium; species Methylobacterium aquaticum. The sequence goes on along the minus strand of NZ_CP043627.1, from coordinate 3,192,014 downwards.
GTCTCGATGGCGAGGAACGGGCGCAGGCGCTTGCCGCCGTTGAGCACGGCGTGGCGCATCGCCTCCATTAGCCGGCTCGGCCGGGCGATCTCGCCGTCCTGCACGGTGTCGCCGAGCCGCTCGGCGAGGAAGCCTTCGACGCTCTTCGCCACGGCCGAGAGCCGCGCCGTGAAATCGCCTGCCTGCGGATATCCTGTGGTGCCGGCCATCGTATTTTCCTGGGACGGCCCGGCGTCGTATCCTGCGGGGCCCGCGTTGACGTCATGGTAGCCTCGCAGACGGGCACGCCGAGAGGAGGGTCGGATTCAGGAGCCGCGGGTCACGGCGGACAGCCGGGAAGGCGTGCCGCAGCCGCTGCGGGGCTTGGTCCCGGCGGGGGCACCACCGGCCCGGGCCCCGGGGCGGCGGCTGTTGCGCGCCGTGCTCCTGGTGCCGGTCGTGGCGGTTGCCCTCGTCCTGGTCCTGGGGCTCGTCTATCGCGCGCTGACCCCGCCCTCAACCCTGATGCTCGGCCGCTGGGCCACGCTCCAGGCGGTGAGCCGGGAGGTGGTGCCGCTGGAGGCGATCGCCCCGGCCCTGGTCCAGGGGGTGGTGGCGTCCGAGGACCAGCGCTTCTGCCTGCATGACGGCGTGGATTGGGACGCCCTGTGGAGCGTCGTCGACGACGAGGACGGCCCGAGCCGCGGCGCCTCGACCGTGACGATGCAGACGGTGAAGAACGTCTTCCTGTGGCCGGGCCGCTCCTACCTGCGCAAGGCGCTCGAGATCCCGCTCGCCCTGATGGTCGACCTGGTCTGGGGCAAGCGCCGGACGATGGAGATCTACCTCAACGTCGCCGAGTGGGGCGAGGGGATCTTCGGCGCGGAGGCCGCCGCCCGGCACTGGTTCGGCAAATCGGCCCGCGACCTCACGAAAGGCGAGGCGGCCCTGCTGGTCGCGGCCCTGCCGAACCCGATCCTCCGCAACCCGCGCCGGCCGACCCGGGCCCTGCGGGCGCTCGCCGGGCGGATCCAGGGGCGGACGAGCGGGATCGGGGGATTGAGCCAGTGCGTGCGGCCGTGAGGCGGTCTCGATCCAGCTTTCGACAACAATTCTAATATTCCGTCGGCCGTGGGGCAGGGACCGTCAAATTGTCGCTCAACAAGCGAAACCATAATAATTTATCGTTTGTCCAGCCTTTACGCCAATCCTGACAGTCTCCGCGTCATTCCGGGGCCGCGAAAGCGGAGCCCGGAAGCCAGAGCTGCTGGTAGTTGAGAAAGTGGCGGATCGTGTTCCGCTTGATCTTGCACCACCTGCGTTTCTGGATTCCGGGCTCCGCTTTCGCGGCCCCGGAATGACGCGGTGGATATGAGATCTGGAGCGGTCCACCGAACGGACGCTTGGCCGGCCGATTGCCGAGAGGACGCGGCCTGCCATAAGCGGAGCCTTGCAACGAGCGGGAGACGGCGATGACAGGCGGTGGAGTTTGGGCGATCCTGGCCGTCTGCGCCGTGGCCCTCGCCCTGTGCGCACCGGCCCGGGCCAACGACAGCGCCGCCGCCCTCGACGCCGGCGGCCTCGTTCTGGTGCGCGACCCCGACATCACGCTCGCCAGCGAGGACCTGCGCATCGGTCTCGACCGCATCACGGTCGACTACGTCTTCCGCAACAGGGCGGCCGCGCCCAAGACCCTGCGGGTCGCCTTCCCGCTGCCGGCCATCGACGGCGCGACCTTGTCGAGCAGCGCGCTCAGCCTGCCCTTCGCGGACCGGGCGAACTTCATCGGCTTCACGGTCACGGTGGATGGCGCGCCGGTGACGCCGCAGCTGGAGGAGCGGGCCTTTCTCGGCAAGCGCGAGGTGACCGACCTGCTCACCCGTCACCGCGTGCCGCTCAACCCCCTGCGGCGCGAGAACGTCGATACCGCGCTCAAGCGCCTTCCGCTGGCGGCGCTCGGCGAACTGGCGAAGGCCGGCCTGCTCGCGGAGCGCAAGGCGGACAGCGAATACCTGTGGCGCAGCGAGGCCAAGTTCCACTGGGAGCAGACCTTTCCGGCCGGCCGCGACCTGCGCGTCTCGCACGCCTACACCCCCGTGAAGGGCAATCACCTTCTGACGGCCGAGGAGGCGGCCACGCCCGCCTACCGGGCCCGGTACTGCCTCGACGATGCCGGCCTCGCGGGAATCCGGCGCCTGATCGCCGCCTCGCCGTCGAAGACCGCCGACCCGGGTTCCGCCATGACCCGCGCGGTCGAGATCCCCTACATCGTCACCACGGCCCGCAACTGGGCCGGCCGCATCGGCCGGTTCACCCTGACGGTCGACAAGGGCGGCCCGGGCGCCCTGGTGAGCCTCTGCCGCACGGGCCTGCGCAAGACGGGCCCCACCACCTTCCTGTGGGAAGCGAAGGACTACGTGCCCGACACGGATCTCATGATCCTGATCGTCTCCAACGACGATGCCCTGCTCGGAATCCGGTAGGCGCCCCTCCGGAGCCGGCGAACCATCCGGCTTCCGCGCGACTTTCCGTCGAGGCCGCCCGGAACGGGGCTGGCGCGGCGGCCTTTCCCCCCGTAACACGGCCCCGCCCGCCCGTGCGGCGCGGCCCTTGAAAAGGGAAGCACGATGTTCACTCTCGAGATCGACGGCACGCCCGTCGCCATCATCCGGTCGAACGAGGAACGGGCCCGGGAGCTTCTCGAGGTCGAGGGCTTTCAGGAAGACCTGCGCACCATGAAGAGCGACGGCCGCCCGCTGTGGTCGGGCAAGGCCGAATCGCTGAAGCTGCGCCCCGCCACCGAGGACGAGGTCGAGACCTTCGAGGACTCGATGGACGAGGAGGATTTCGAGGACGAGGACGAGCCCGAGGCCGCCAACGACAGCCAGGGCGAGACCGACGACGAGGACGAGGAGGACGACGTCGACATCCTGTTCCTGGTCGACATCGACGACGAGGACGAAGCGTAAGACGCCGCGCGGCCGGCCCCGCGCCGGTCGCATCGTCTGCGTGACAAGGCCCGCTCCGTCGCCGGAGCGGGCCTTTTTTGTACTCAGGCGCCGAGCTTGCGCTTGCGCTGGCCCAGCGTGCGCAGGCGGAGCGCATTGAGCTTGATGAAGCCCGCCGCGTCGCGGTGGTCGTAGGCGACGGCGCCTTCCTCGAAGGTGACGAGGTCCTGGTCGTAGAGCGAGTTCGGGCTCTCGCGGCCGATGACGTGGACGCCGCCCTTGTAGAGCTTCAGCCGCACCGTGCCGGTCACCATCTCCTGGCTCTTGTCGATCAGGGCCTGGAGCATCTCGCGCTCGGGGCTGAACCAGAAGCCGTTGTAGATCAGCTCGGCGTAGCGCGGCATCAGCTCGTCCTTGAGATGGGCCGCGCCGCGGTCGAGGGTGATCGACTCGATCGCCCGGTGGGCCGGCAGCAGGATGGTGCCGCCGGGGGTCTCGTACATGCCGCGGCTCTTCATGCCGACGAAGCGGTTCTCGACGAGGTCGAGGCGGCCGATGCCGTTGGCGCGGCCGAGCTCGTTGAGCTTGGCGAGCAGGGTGGCCGGCGACAGCGCCTCGCCGTCGATCGAGACCGCGTCGCCGCGCTCGAAGCCGATGGTGATGATCGTCGGCGTGTCGGGCGCCTCCTCGGGGGAGAGGGTGCGCGAATAGACGTAGTCAGGCACGTCCTGCGCCGGATCCTCCAGCACCTTGCCCTCGGAGGAGGCGTGCAGGAGGTTGGCGTCGACCGAGAACGGCGCCTCGCCGCGCTTGTCCTTGGCGATCGGGATCTGGTGCTGCTCGGCGAACGCGATCAGCGATTCGCGGGAGCGGAAGTCCCATTCGCGCCAGGGGGCGATCACCGTCACGTCGGGCTTGAGCGCGTAGTAGCCGAGCTCGAACCGGACCTGGTCGTTGCCCTTGCCGGTGGCGCCATGGGACACGGCATCCGCCCCGACCCGCTCGGCGATCTCGATCTGCTTCTTGGCGATCAGGGGACGGGCGATCGAGGTGCCCAGGAGATAGATGCCCTCGTACTGGGCATTGGCCCGGAACATCGGGAACACGTAGTCGCGGACGAATTCCTCGCGCAGGTCCTCGATGAAGATGTTCTCGGGCTTGATGCCGAGCAGCTCCGCCTTCTTGCGGGCCGGCTCCAGCTCCTCGCCCTGGCCGAGATCGGCGGTGAACGTCACCACCTCGCAGCCATAGGTGGTCTGGAGCCACTTCAGGATGATCGAGGTGTCGAGGCCGCCCGAGTAGGCGAGCACGACCTTCTTCACGCGCTTCTGGGGCTGGTCGGACATGCGGGCGGGCCTCGAGCGATAAGGGAAGTGATGGATGCGCGCGGGCTTACCAGCCCGGCCCGGCCCCGTGCAACCGCGCTCCGTCGGTTCCATCGTTCGCCCGTGGCGAAGCGACGCCCATGGCGGCGCTTGTGGGCGCGGCCCGCGGACGCGAAGGTGACGCATCAGTCCGTTTGAAGAGGGGTGCGATGGCGCGCCGGCCCACGCTCGAATTCTGGTTCGAGTTCGCATCCACCTATTCGTACCTCGCCGCGATGCGGATCGAGGCCCTGGCCGAGGCGGCCGGGGTGAGCCTGCGCTGGCGCCCGTTCCTGCTCGGTCCGGTCTTCGCCGCGCAGGGCTGGACCTCCTCGCCGTTCAACCTCTTTCCGGCCAAGGGCCGCCAGATGTGGCGGGATCTGGCCCGCGAGGCCGCCCGTCTCGGCCTGCCCCCGGTCACGAAGCCCGAGAGCTTCCCGCAGAACAGCCTCGCGGCGACCCGGGTCGCGGTCCACGGCGCCGAGGAGCCGTGGATCGGCGCCTATGTGCGGGCGGTCTACGATTCCGAGTTCGCCCGCGGCCAGTCGATCGCCGAGCCGGCCGCGATCTCGGCCCTGCTCAACGGCCTCGGTCTCGACGGCCCGGCGCTGATTCGCGCCTCGACCCAGGAGCCGGTGAAGAGCCGCCTGCGCTCGATCGGCGAGGAGGCAAAGTCCCGCGGCCTGTTCGGGGCCCCGACCTTCCTCACCGAGGACGGCGAGTTGTTCTGGGGCAACGACCGGCTGGAGCAGGCGCTGGCCTGGGCGGTGGGAGAGCGGCCGGCGGGGTTGCGCTAGAGCACTTCACGATCGCGCTGCAATCGCGAAGCTCTCTAGATCGTTGATTTCGCCGCATTTTCTGTGACGAACCGGTATCCGCTTCGTCGGAAAGTGCTCTGAAGGCCCTACTCCTTCTCCAGGATCGACACCGTGCCGTCGCGCTCGACGATCGCGACGGCGACCCGGTCGAGGTCGTCGAGCTTCTCCTGGCGGGCGGCGGTGCGGATGTCGGCCTGCTGCATGCGCAGGCGGCGCATCGCGGTCTCGTTCCAGCGGCCGTCGCGAAAGACGACGATCGGCGTGCCGTCGACGATGCGCTCGAACCAGACGAAGCGCAGCTTCAGCCACGACACCGCGACGTGCATCAGCCCGACGGTGAAGAGCGCGCTCATCGCGCCGACGAAGGAACGGTCGTCGCCCAGCACGGCGCTGACCGAGAGGCCGCCGAACAGGAACAGCACGACCATGTCGATCGGCGCCTGCTGGCTCGCCGTGCGGCGCCCGATCAGCCGGATCACGAAGAGCACGATGACGTAGGCCGCCGCGGCCTTGAGGACGGTGTTCATCGCTAGGGCACCGCGAATTGCGACCAGGACAGGGTCTCGCCTTCGTCGAGGCGGGCGGTGAGGGCGACGCCGCCGCGGAAGCTCGGCGAGCCGGTGAAGCGGATCACGGCGTGCGTCTCGCCTTCGAGCACCGGGAAGACGAGGCGGATGTTGCCGCCGGCGACCTGCCAGGTCTGCGGCCGGGGGTGATGCTCTCGAGGCCGAACAGGTCGACCAGCTCCTTGGCGATCGTCACCGCGACCTTGTCGCCGCCGGGCGGGACCCGGGTGTCGAGCCGCACGATCGTCGGCGCGCCGAAGCGCGTCACCGGCTCGTAATGGATCACGATCGACCCGTCGCGGTTGGCGCGGGTATGCTCGCTGAACGGCCCCCGCCCGAGGAGCCCCAGCGCGCAGACGACCACGAAGGCCAGCATCAGCCAGCGTCCGGCCAGTTCCGCCCGGCGCCAGCGATCCTCGAAGCCGGGATAGAAGCCGGCAGCGATCTCCTCGCGCATCGGCGGATCGTCGTGGATGACCTTCACGGGGACTCCCTCGTTGCGCGCGGCCCGCCGCAGGATGCCGTCGCGGTCGCAAGGCGACGACATAGCGTCGGGACATCGGGCGACCATCGTCGGCGCGGCCATCGTCGGCGGGGCGATGTCCTGCGTCAGGCGGCCTCCACCTGCCGGCCGGAGGCGAATGCGCGCTCGGCGGTCGCGATGCCGAAGGTCCGGGCGAGCGACGTTTGCGCACGCGGCTGGAACGGATCGAGCCCGAAACCGTCATCCGCGCAGACATGGCCCGTGCGATCCACGGCCGATACCTCTCTTCCTGAAAGCTGGACTGTCATGTTGCTCGACGAAGTGACGGACGCCCTCGGCGTGGGCGGCCTTTTCCGTGATGTCATGAAGCCGCTCGACACCTACCTCTCCGATGGCGAGGCCGAGGCGGGCCAGCGGATGGGCCGCGCGGATCCCGGCTCACCGGTCTTCGGACTTCGAGACGGGGTCACCCGGCGCGACGCCGTTCGCCGCGCTCCGGAGACCGTCTCGCTTCGCGGGTGACGGAGGCGGTCCCGCTGCGCCGCGTCTCGCCGGCGCGGCGTCCGCCACCTGGAACGGAGGCAGGCCGCCTTGTCCGATCGGGCTCGCCGCGCGGCGGCGCGCCGCCACCGCCGCCACCGCACTCTCAGACCGGCATCTCGAACGCCACGCCGACCTGGTCGCGCCGGCGCCACACCACGCGGCAGCGGCGCATCACGAACTCGCCGGCAATCGCCAGCGTGATCGCGTCCGGCACCACGGATCCGGCCGGGACCGTGAGCGTCGCGCCGACGATCGTAAGGTTCGAAACCCGACATTCCACTGCTGGTGACGGCGAATCGACGATGATCTCGCCCCGTGATGCCATCGGCTCGTCCCTCGATGCCGACAATACGTTCATAGTCAGGTTCCAGACAGTGTCATTGAGCAATTATAGCTCAAAATGGTCGGCTCTCAGCAAACGAAATCGACCGGAGGCGATAGGCACGAGGGCTTAAGACGCGTGGCCTTGGTGCCGCCGGGGAGGGCCTTGCGTCCCGGCTGCCGCCACGTTTCCTGCCGGCCTTCGGCCGGCCTTGGCGCGAAGCTTGCTCCCGGGGCGAGCGTGACCGTTGGCAACCCTGCAATCCGCCTTGACCGAGAGATCGGACCGGGGCGAACCTGGCAGGAGAGCCGGCTCCTTGAGGGCCCGGGCACGGCTCACGACCACAGGCCCCGCAGGCAGGATACGCGATGGACCGCAGGACGTTTCTGAAAGGCTCGGCCGCCATCGGCGCCGCCGGCATGGCGCCCCAGTTCGCCGCCCCGGCGCTGGCGCAACCGGCCAAGGTGCTGCGTTTCGTGCCGCAGGCGAACCTGGCGAATTTTGATCCGATCTGGGGGACGCAATACGTCGTCCGCAACGCCGCCGCCCTCGTCTGGGACATGCTCTACGGCGTCGACGCGCAGCTGAAGCCTCAGCGCCAGATGGTCGAATCGGAGGAGGTCTCAGCCGACGGCCTGACCTGGACCTTCCGCCTGCGGCCCGGCCTCAAGTTCCACGACGGCGAGCCGGTCCTGTCGAAGGACGTGGTGGCGAGCCTGACCCGCTGGTCGGCCCGCGACCCGATGGGCATCATGATCCGGGCGATCCAGGCCGAGCTGGCGCCCGTCGACGACCGCACCTTCCGCTGGCAGCTGAAGAAGCCGTTCCCCAAGCTCCTGCTGGCTCTGGGCAAGAACAACGCGCCCTGCGCCTTCATCATGCCGGAGCGGATCGCCAAGACCGATCCGTTCACCCAGATCACCGAATATGTCGGCTCGGGCCCGATGAAGTTCGCCCGCTCCGAGTGGGTGCCCGGCGCCCGCGCGGTCTTCGAGAAATTCGCCGATTACAAGCCGCGCGACGAGCCGTCCTCGTGGCTCGCCGGCGGCAAGCGCATGCTGCTCGACCGGGTCGAGTGGATCATCATGCCCGATCCGGCCACCGCCTCGGCGGCGCTGCAGAACGGCGAGGTCGATTGGTGGGAGAACCCGATCCCCGACCTCGTCCCGCTCCTGCGCAAGAACGCCAACATCAACGTCGACATCGCCGATCCGCTTGGCAATATCGGCGCGTTCCGGATGAACCACCTCCATCCGCCCTTCGACAACCCGAAGATCCGCCAGGCCGTGCTCATGGGCATGAACCAGGAGGATTACATGCGCTCGCTGATCGGCGACGACGACAAGCTGTGGAAGCCGCTGCCGGGCTTCTTCACCCCGGGCACGCCGCTCTACAGCGAGGCGGGTGGTCAAAAAATCGGCAAGGGCGACATCGCGGCGGCGAAGAAGCTCCTGGCCGAGGCCGGCTACAAGGGCGAGCCGGTGGTCTGCGTGGTGGCGCAGGACCAGCCGATCACCAAGAACATGGGCGACGTCACCGCCGACCTGCTCAAGCAGATGGGCATGAAGGTCGATTTCGTCGCCACCGACTGGGGCACGGTCGGCACCCGCCGCGCCTCGAAGGCGCCGCCGTCGCAGGGCGGCTGGAACATGTTCCACACCTGGCATGCCGGCGCCGACTGCATCAACCCGGCGGTCTATCCGGCGATCCGCGCCAACGGCGAGAAGGCGTGGTTCGGCTGGCCCGACCTGCCGCCGGTCGAGGCCGGCATTACCGAGTGGTTCGAGGCCGCCGATCCCGCCGCCGAGAAGGCGGCGATCGACAAGGTGAACGCGGCGGCGGTGGCCGGCGGCGTCTACGTGCCGACCGGCTACTTCCTGACCTACCAGGCCTGGCGGAAGAACATCACGGGAATCGGCAAGGGGCCGCTGCCCTTCACCTGGGGCGTGTCCAAGGCCTGAGGAACCCCCCGTGTTCGGCTTCCTCGTCAAGCGCGTCCTCGCCGTCATCCCGGTGATGGCGGTGGTCGGGCTGTTCGTCTTCAGCCTGCTGTTCCTCGCCCCCGGCGACCCGGCGGCGCTGATCGCCGGCGACCAGGCCTCGCCGGCCGATATCGAGCGCATCCGCGCCTCGCTCGGCCTCGACCGGCCGTTCCTGGTCCGCTTCGGCGAGTGGGCCTGGCGCATCCTGCACGGGGATCTGGGCACCTCGATCTTCACCAACCTGCCGGTCACGACCATGATCGGCCAGCGGGTGCAGCCGACCGTGTCCTTGATGCTGGTGACGCTGGTCTTCGCGGTGCTGGTCGCGGTGCCGCTCGGCGTGCTCGCGGCCTGGAAGGCGGGGCGCCTCGTCGACCGGCTGGTGATGGGCGGGGCGGTGCTCGGCTTCTCGGTGCCGGTCTTCGTCGTCGGCTACCTGCTCGCCTACGTGTTCGCCCTCGAGCTCGGCTGGCTGCCGGCGCAGGGCTACACGCCGATCGAGCAGGGGATCGGCCCGTGGTTCGCAAGCCTGATCCTGCCGGCGCTGACGCTCGGCCTCGTCTACATCGCGCTGATCGCCCGGGTGACCCGGGCGACGATGCTCGACGTGCTCCAGCAGGATTACGTCCGCACGGCGCGGGCCAAGGGCGTGGCGCAGGGGCAGGTGCTGTTCGTCCACGCGCTGAAGAACGCCGCGGTGCCGATCGTCACGGTGATCGGCATCGGCATCGCGCTCCTCATCGGCGGCGCGGTCGTCACCGAGACGGTCTTCGCGATTCCCGGCCTCGGCCGGCTCACCGTCGATGCGATCCTGCGGCGGGACTATCCGGTGATCCAGGGCGTGGTGCTGCTGTTCAGCTTCACCTACGTGCTGGTCAACCTCGCGATCGACGTCCTCTACACCCTCATCGACCCGAGGATCCGCTATTGAGCGCCGCCCATCCCCTGAAGGGCGAGGCGCCCGCCGGCCTCGCGGTCGCCGCGCCGCTGCCCGATCTCTACCCGCCGCGAAAGGCCTATGGCCGGATCCGCCGGACCTGGCGCCGCCACCCGACCATCGTGATCGGCGGCGTGATCCTGCTCATCGTCGCCCTGACGGCGATCCTGGCGCCGTATCTCGGCACCGTCGACCCGACGGCGATCGCGCCCTCGCGCCGCACGCGGGTGCCGTCCGCCCAATACTGGTTCGGCACCGACATGCTCGGGCGCGACCTCTATTCCCGGGTGATCTACGGCGCCCGGGTGTCGCTCCTCGTCGGCTTCGCGGTGGCGCTGTTCGCTTCCCTCGCCGGGCTCGTCGTCGGCCTCGTCTCCGGCATGGTGCGCTGGGCCGACGGGATCATCATGCGGGTCGTCGACGGGTTGATGTCGATCCCGCCGATTCTCTTGGCCATCGCGCTCATGGCGCTGACGAGAGGTTCGGTCGGGAACGTGATCCTGGCGATCACCGTGGCGGAGATCCCGCGCGTGGCGCGGCTGGTGCGCGGCGTCGTGCTGTCGTTGCGCGAGCAGCCCTATGTCGAGGCGGCGGTGACCACCGGCACCCGGATGCCGATGATCATCTGGCGTCACATCCTGCCCAACACGCTCGCACCGATGACCGTGCAGGCGACCTATATCTGCGCCTCGGCGATGATCGCCGAATCGATCCTGTCGTTCATCGGCGCCGGCGTACCGCCCGCGACCCCGTCCTGGGGCAACATCATGGCCGAGGGCCGGGCGCTCTGGCAGGTGAAGTTCTACATCATTCTCTTCCCGGCGATCTTCCTGTCGCTCACCGTGCTCGCCGTGAACCTCGTCGGCGACGGGTTGCGCGATGCCCTCGACCCGCGGATGGCGAAAGATGTGTGAGGGTTGGCTTGCCACGGACCGGCCGCTTCCCGTGAGCCATCTTCCTCCCACTCATAACCTCATCCTGAGGTGCGGGCGATCGAAGATCGCTGAGCCTCGAAGGAGGCCTCCAGATTCCACTGCGACCCCTGGAGCCCTCCTTCGAGGTCAGTCGATCTACGATCGACTGACACCTCAGGATGAGGTGGTGGACGGGATCGATCGTTCGAGACTTTTAAGTCCACCCCGGAGACGACGCCCATGACGCTTCTCTCCATCGAGAACCTCCAGGTCCATTTCCGCACGCCCGACGGGGTCAACCGCGCGGTCGACGGCGTGTCCTTCGCCATTGGCGCCGGCGAGACCCTGGCGATCGTCGGCGAATCCGGCTGCGGCAAGTCGGTGACCTCGATGTCGATCCTGCGGCTCCTGCCCGAGCCGCCGGCGCGGTTGTCCGGCGCGATCCGGTTCGAGGGGCGCGACCTCCTCGACCTGCCCGAGCGCGAGATGCGCCGCATCCGCGGCAACGCCATCAGCGTGATCTTCCAGGAGCCGATGACCTCGCTGAACCCGGTGCTCACCGTCGGGCGCCAGATCGGCGAGACCCTACGCCTGCACCAGGGATTGTCGCGCAAGGAAGCCGAGGAGCGGGCGGTGGAGATGCTGACGCTGGTCGGCATTCCCGAGCCGCGCCGCCGCGTCCGGGAATACCCGCACCAGCTCTCCGGCGGCATGCGCCAGCGGGTGATGATCGCCATCGCGCTCGCCTGCTCCCCAAAACTCCTCATCGCCGACGAGCCGACCACGGCTTTGGACGTGACGATCCAGGCCCAGATCCTCGACCTGATGCGCGACCTCAAGCGGCGCGTCGGCGCCGCCATCATGCTGATCACCCACGATCTCGGCGTGGTGGCGGAGGTCGCCGACCGGGTGGTGGTGATGTATGCCGGCCGCAAGGTCGAGGAGGCGGCGGTCCGCGACCTCTTCCGCTCCCCCGCCACCCCTATACGCGCGGCCTGATGGGGGCGGTGCCGCGCCTCGGCGCCGCCGAGGCGCCGGGGGCGCCGCAGCGGCTGGCCGAGATCCCCGGCATGGTGCCGAGCCTGAAGACCCGGATCGAGGGCTGCGTCTTCGCCGGCCGCTGCCCCGCCGTCACCGATCTGTGCCGCAGCCACGCCCCGGCGCTCGAGCCGAAGGCGCCGGGCCATCTCGCCGCCTGCCACTACGCGCCGAAGGACGCGCTCGCCGCGTGAGCACCCCGCTCCTCGCCGTCAACGACCTGCGTAAGCACTTCCTCCTCGGCGGCGGCCTTCTCGGCCGCCACACCCGCAGCCTCAAGGCGGTGGATGGCGTCTCGTTCACCCTGGAGAAGGGCGAGACGCTCTCCCTCGTCGGGGAATCCGGCTGCGGCAAGTCCACGGTCGCCCGCAGCCTGATGCGGCTGTTTCCGCCGACCTCCGGCCAGGTGGTGCTGGGGGGCAAGCGCATCGACGATCTCTCGGCCGGCGCGCTGCGTCCCTTGCGCCGGCGGATCCAGATGGTGTTCCAGGACCCGTTCTCCTCGCTCAACCCGCGGATGCGGGTGCGCGACATCCTGGCCGAGCCGATCCGCAATTTCGGTCTCGCGAAAAATCGCGCCGATCTCGACGCGCGGCTCGCCGCCCTGATGGAGCGGGTCGGCCTGCCGCGGGAGGCGCTGACGCGGTTCCCGCACGAATTCTCCGGCGGCCAGCGCCAGCGCATCGGCATCGCCCGGGCGCTTGCCGCCGAGCCGGACCTGATCATCTGCGACGAGGCGGTCTCGGCCCTCGACGTCTCGGTCAAGGCGCAGATCGTCAACCTGCTGCAGGACTTGCAGAAGGAGCTGGACCTGGCCTTGCTGTTCATCTCGCACGACCTCGCCATCGTCGAGCACATGACGCACCGGGTGGCAGTGATGTATCTCGGCAAGATCGTCGAGATCGGCCCGCGCCGCGAGATCTTCCTGGCGCCCAGGCACCCCTACACCCAGGCGCTGCTCTCCGCCGTGCCGGTGCCGGAGCCCGATGCCGGGCGCACCCGCATCGTGCTTCGCGGCGACGTGCCGAGCCCGATCAATCCGCCGAGCGGCTGCCGCTTCCACACCCGCTGCCCGCACGCCTTCGACCGCTGCCGCACCGAGGAACCGCTCCTCGACCCGGTCGGCGGCGAGCATTTCGCGGCCTGCCACCTCGACCGCGCCGGCCTGCCGGCGCAGGCCGCGTGACGGGCCTCCCATGGTGACGAAAATCAGAGGAAGAGCCGTGCAGCACGAGCTGATCCTGCGGGGCGCCCGCATCATCGATCCGTCGCAGAACCACGACGGGATCGCCGACGTCGCCTTCGCCAACGGCCTCGTCTCGGGCTTCGGCCGCGACCTGCCGGCTGGGGAGGGGACGGAGGTCCGGGAGATGAAGGGGGCGATCGTCACCCCGGGCCTCATCGACCTGCACACCCACGTCTACTGGGGCGGCACCTCGCTCGGGATCGATGCCGACGAGTTCTGCCGGCTGTCGGGCGTCACCACCTCGGTCGATACCGGCAGCGCCGGGCCCGGCAACTTTCCGGGCTTCCGCAAGCACGTGATCGAGCGCTCGGAGGCCCGCATCCTGGCCTACCTGCACGTCTCGTTTGCCGGCATCTACGGTTTCTCCAAGACCGTGATGGTCGGGGAGAGCCAGGACATGCGCCTGATGGCGCCCCGGGAGGCGGTGGCGGTGGCCGAGGCCAACCGCGACGTGATCATCGGCATCAAGGTCCGGGTCGGGGCGCACGCCTCGGGCACGCAAGGCACGGCGCCGCTCGAGATCGCGCTTCAGGTCGCGGAGGAGACCGGCCTGCCGCTGATGGCCCATATCGACGAGCCGCCGCCGAGCTACGAGGAGGTCCTGGCGATGCTGCGCCCGGGCGACGTGCTCACCCACGCCTTCCGGCCGTTCCCGAACTCGCCCGTGACCGCGCAAGGAGCCGTGAAGCCCGCGGTGCGCAAGGCACGCGAGCGCGGCATCCTGTTCGACATCGGCCACGGCAAGGGCTCCTTCGCCTTCAAGACCGCCCGCGCCATGCTGGCCGGCGGCTTCCAGCCGGACACGATCTCGTCGGACGTCCACGCGCTCTGCATCGACGGCCCGGCCTTCGACCAGGTCACCACGATGTCGAAGATGCTCTGCCTCGGCATGAGCCTGAACGAGGTGATCGCCGCCTCGACGGTCAATGCCGCGGTGGCGGTGAAGCGCATGGAATACGGCACCCTGAAGGTCGGGGCGCTCGGCGACGCGACGGTGCTGGCCGTGCGCGAGGGAGAGTTCGACTATGTCGACGTGCTGGGCGAGCACATGACCGGGGATAAGCGGATCACCTCGGAGGGCGTGGTCCTGCGCGGGCGGTGGTGGCATCCGGTGTAGGACGCTCCCCGAGACCTCTCGACGGACCTCGTCCGTCGCAGCCCCGGCGGTCCGAACGCCGGGGCCTTCTTTCATCGCGTCCTGACCCGCCCCTGGCCGAACGCCTGCTCGTAGGTGAGGTCGCCGAAGACGAACTGCCCGCGCTGCCCGTTGCTGAGTGCCACGATGGCCGAGCCGGTCATGAGGCCCGCCTGCCGCGTCACGATGGCTTCGCCCTTTAGCCGGCTGCCGCAGGCCACCGGGATCACGATCGTCGGGTTGGGATCGCGCACCGACCAGGAGCCGGTGCAGCGGATCGATCCCGGGAAAGCCACCCAGAACTCGCCGACGCCGTTGTCGTAGCCGGTGGCCTGTCCTGCCGCCGCATGGCCGTTCGCGAGTTGCCCGGTGATCGGGATCGCGAAGATCGGTGCGGGCTGCGCGCTCGCCGTGCCGATCAGGAGTGCCGCCGCGAGGACATGATGAAGACAGGAGCTTTTCATCTGCGCCGCCTAACCCGGCACGGGTTGACGAACTCTCACCTCCGCTCCACCAATCCGCCGTCGTTGCTCAGTGTCGCGTCGCTTTCGCCTTACCTCCGAGCCTCTCGAGGATGGGTAAGATAATAGGTTGGCTGCCGTCGCTGCATTCGACGACCACCACGCCTTCCACCCACGGCACTCTCTGGTCGGCGACGCTGAGGCGCGCCTGCGCGATCTGGCGGGCCTTCTCGACCGCAGCGTCCCTGTCGGGCAGCTCCAGCCATTTCCCCGCGTCGAGAAGACGCTCAGCGTAAAACGGCAGCGTGGCATAAATCGGAATTGTTTCAACACTTGAGAGGCATGCCGCATGCCCGGGCGATGGCGATTGAGCGACAAACCCACAACCGGGGCTACCCCTGATTCCTTGTGCGGGACGTATCGGATATGTTCGGGACGCACCGTGCAGACACCGGATCGCAGCCGGTTACCGTTGCTCCTTGCGCGGTGAGCGATCCCGTCCCCACCCGGCCCTCTCGATCCGAGATGGCCGTCAGCGTGGATCGCTTGGGCTGACGAGGTTTGAGCCGGAACGAGACGTGTCGGGCGTCAGCCGTCCGAGCGGAGCAGGTGAAGGCACGATGGCTGCACGTGCCATGCCGCGATGCGCTGTCCTTCAGCGATGGGCCGATCAACAACCGCCAGGACAGAATGCCGTCCCGCATGGGGGACACGTACAGCAATGAAGCGTGGTCCAACGGCCAGAGCGTGACCGCCTCATCCACCCGATCGAAGGGGTGTTTCAAGCTGCAAGAAATCTGGCGGAGAGAGAGGGATTCGAACCCTCGATACGGTTGCCCGTATACACGCGTTCCAGGCGTGCGCCTTCAACCACTCGGCCACCTCTCCGGGCCAGACCTGCGGGGCGCCGGGGCGTCCGTGCGGGTCGGTGCCGTGCTCTAGCGGGGCGCGGGCCCTGGCGCAAGCGGCAGATCGCCGAAGCGGCGAAATCTCCTCGATGCGACGATGCGACGGCTGCAACCGGGGGAGGGGATCGGCCGTTTCGATCAACGGCCGGTGCGTGGGCGCCGGCCGGCCGGAAGCGGCCGCCCGCAGACACGACGACGGCCTGTCCGACCGCGCCGCTTTCCGGGCGGAGGTCCCGGACGGGCCCGACCGGCAAGGACAGGCGACGTGAGCAACGACACCGTGAAGGCCGACACCGACGCCGGGGACGGGATCACACACGATCATCCCGGTGCTCCGCGCCCCGTGGTGCTGGTGGTGGAGGACGAGGCGCTGACGATCATGGATCTCAGCGACGTGCTGGATGCGGCCGGGTTCGAGGCGCTGCAATCGGCCTCCGCCGAGCGGGCGCTCTCGCTGCTCACCGGGCGCGAGGACATCGTCGCGCTGATCACCGATGTCGAATTGTCCGGCAAGACCGACGGGTTCGAGCTCGCCCGCGCGGCGGCGCAGATGCGGCCAGGCCTGCCGATCGTGGTCGTGTCCGGGCGCAGCAAGCCCGATCCCGACCGGATGCCGCCCCAGGCCCGCTTCGTCGCCCGACCCTGCCGCGGCGACGACATCCTGGACGAGCTCAGGACCTTGATGACGGGTTAGGGGCGGGCAGGGGGCCTGGCGCCTCCTGTTCCTGTTCGTCCAGCCAGACCTCGACCGGGGCGCAGGCCGGCCCGAAATCGAGGATCAGGTTGCGCAGGCGGCGCGCCGGGCTGCCCGGCGCCTCGGGCATGTCGACGGAGTCACCGATGGCCCGCAGGACACCCTCGATCCTGCGACCGCCCAGGGTCAGGCTGACGGGCGTTCCGGTGCAGGTGTCCACGGCTGGTCCTCCTCTCGCGGTCAACCGAATAACGCGGTGCGGCGAGGGGTGGTCCATGCGGATCGCGATCACGGTTACGGCTTGGTCACCCACGTGCATGACCCGCAGGCCCTGCATCGTGGGGTTGAAGACCCCGGATGGGGTGCCCGAGGCGTCATACGGTTCCCGATCGATCGCGCCGCGATGCAAAAAATCGGCTTCGCCCGACCGCCGCGCCGGCTCGTGATCCGAATCCCGGACGTGATCGTCCGGAATCCGGATCAGAGGCCCTCGGCCTTCAGGGCGCGCAGGCGCAGGGCCCCGGTCTCGGCCGGGCTGCGGGGCGGGGCGAGCCGGCGCTCGATGGCCTCGAACTGGCGGCTCTGCGCCGCCAGGAGATGGCGCAGGGCCGCGATGCTGGCGTGCAGGTCCCGGGCGTCGCCGAGCGGGTCCGGGGACAGGTGGGCTGTCAGACGATGAGTCGGCATGGCCGGCATCAACGGCCGACATGCTTAACCAATGGTAAAAGGCCCCGCCGCACAGGGGTGCGGCGGGGCCGGTCTCGGGCCGAGGGTCCTCGATCCGGTCAGCTGCCGGCGCGGTCGCGCAACGCCGGGATGAACAGGTCCTGCCAGGTCGCCGGCTTGGTCTTCATGATGCCGGCCCGGTTCATGAAGGTCACGAACTCCATGATGCCGTGCGGCGTCGCCGAGAACCGGCTGTCCGGGTCCTCGATGATCTGGACGACCTCCTGGGGCGACACCTTCACCTTGGAGACGCGGGCGAAGATCTCGGCGGTCTCGGCCTTGTTGGTCTTGATGAACTCGTTCGATTCGTCGAGGGCGGCCAGGAACGCCTGGGTCATCTTCGGGTTCGTCTCGGTGAAGCGCTTGAGCGCGAACACCACGTTGAGGGTGATGTCGCCGAAGATCTGCGAGGCCTTGAGGATCGTGCGCACCTTCGGGTCGGCGCGCTCGACCTGGGTGAAGGGCGGCGAGGCGAAGTGGGCGACGATCTCGGTCTTGCCGGACAGGAGCGCGGCGACCGCCTCGGGGTGCGGCAGGCCGACGGTGCTCGAATCGAGCTTGGTGTAGTTCTCCGGCCCGAACTGCTTGGCCACCGCCATCTGCAGCACCACCGCGGCGAGCGAGGTCTTGATGCCGGGAATCGCGATCTTGTCCTTCGGGGTGAAGTCGGCGAGCGACTTGATCTCGGGCTTGATCACGTTGAGGTCGAGGGCGGTCGAGGCGAGGCCCGAGACGCCGATCACCTCGGTCTTGGGGCTGGCGCGGCCCTTCGACCACAGGGCGAGGAAGCCCGGGGCGCCGGTGCCGGCGATGTCGAGGGAGCCGGCGATCATCGCGTCGTTGATGACGTTGCCGCCGTCGAGCGTGAGCCAGCTCACCTTGATGTCGCCGAGGCCCGCCTTGGCGGCCTGGGCCTCCAGGAACTTCTTCTCCTGCATCACGAAGAGCGGCAGGTAGAGGGCGCCGTAGCCCTTCGAGATGCGGACCTCGGACACCTCCGCGCGGGCGGCGCCGAGGTTGAGCGAGAGAGCGAGGGCCGCGCCGGCCGCGAGGCCGAGGAGCTTAGCTGCGAACATGGGGGTTCCTCCCTGGATGTCGTTGATTGCGCCCCGGAGCGTCGCCGCTCCGGGACCGTTCGTTTCTTTTAGTGCTGCATGCCCCAGCGGCGGATCGTCTTCTTCTCGATGTTGGCGAAGATCACGTTCTCGACGAAGAGGCCGATCATGATGACGGTGAACAGGCCGGCGAAGACGTTGGTGGTCTCGAGCGCGTTGCGGTTCTCGAAGATGTACCAGCCGAGCCCGCCCGAACCCGAGGAGACGCCGAAGACCAGTTCCGCGGCGATCAAGGTGCGCCAGGCGAAGGCCCAGCCGACCTTGAGGCCGGTGAGGATCGAGGGGAAGGCCGCCGGGATCAGGATCGCCCGGACCAGGCTCAGGTTGCGCAGGCCGTAGTTCAGCCCGACCATCTTGAGGGTGTTCGAGACCGAGCGGAAGCCCGCATGGGTGTTGAGCGCGATGGCCCACAGCACCGAGTGGACGAGGACGAAGACCACGCTGCCCTGGCCGAGGCCGAACCAGATCAGCGCCAGCGGCAGGAGCGCGATCGCCGGCAGGGGATTGAACATCGCGGTCAGCGTCTCGAGCAGGTCGGTGCCGATCCGCGAGCCGATGGCGAGCGTGGTGAGCAACGCCGCCAGCACGATGCCGATGCCGTAGCCGATGGCCAGGGTCTGGAGCGAGATGAGCGCCTTGGCCGGGATCTCGCCGCTCAGGACCGAGGTCACGAAGGCCTCGACGGTGGCCGAGAAGGTCGGGAACAGCAGCGGGTTGTCGAGCCAGCGGCCATAGACTTCCCAGATCACCGCGAGTGCTGCGAGCACGACGGCCTTGCGCAGCCAGCTCTGGCGGTAGGCCAGTTCGGCGAAGGACAGTCGCTGCTCGACGCTGATCGCACCGGCGGCGGAGGTTTCGCGGACGATCTCGGGCCGCGCGGCCAGAGGCGTCGAGAGGGGGGCGAGGGTGGCGGTCACGGCGTGTCTCCCGGATTGTCTTGTTGTCAGGCGAACAGCATGTCGTTGATGCGGGTCTCGAGGGCGCCCTGCGCCGCGGTGCCGAGCTCGGAGGCCGGCAGGCTGTTGAGCTCCGCCTTGACCTGGCCCGGATGGGGCGAGAGCAGCAGGATCCGGGTGCCGACCTTGATCGCCTCCTCGATCGAGTGGGTGACGAACAGGACCGTGAAGCGGGTGTCCTCCCACAGGCGCAGGAGCTCGTCCTGCATCTTGCGGCGGGTCAGCGCATCGAGGGCCGCGAAGGGCTCGTCCATCAGCAGGATGTCGGGCTCCATCGCCATGCCGCGGGCGATCGCCACGCGCTGCTTCATGCCGCCCGACAGCATGTGGGGGAAGGAATCGGCGAACTTCGCCAGGCCCACCTTCTCGATGTAGGACATCGCCCGGTCGTCGGCCTCGGCGCCGGTGGCGCGGCCGCTGGCGGTCAGCGCGAAGGCGACGTTCTGCCGGACGGTCTTCCAGGGCAGGAGCTGGTCGAATTCCTGGAACACCATCATCCGGTCGGGGCCGGGCTCGGTGACCTTGCGTCCCTTGAGCTTGATCTCGCCCTCGACCGGGGTCATGTAGCCGCCGATCGCCTTGAGCAGGGTGGACTTGCCGCAGCCCGACGGCCCGAGCAGGATGTAGCGATCGCCCGGCATCACCTCGAAATCGACCCGGTAGGTCGCGGTGACCAGATGATCGGTGGTCTTGTACTGGAGCGTGACACCCTGAACCTGGAGCAGCGGCTCGGGAATGATGGTCGGGCGTGCGTTCATGGCGTGTCCTCCCCGTATCGTCGTCTACGGACCGAAGCTCTTGTCCTTGAAGGTGCTTGGCCCGGCGTTGAGGATTGAGTAACCTTCGAACCTGTCGCCAACCTGACAGATAATGCCGGGTGGCTCTCGGAGAGGAATTTTCGTGCGCATCCTGCTCGTCGAGGACACGCGGGACGTGGGCGAGGCCATCGCCGCGCGCCTGCGGGCGCTCGGCCACGCGGTCGACTGGGAGACCGACGGGACGGCGGGCGACGCCCTCCTCGCCGTCCAGGCCTACGACCTCGTCATCCTCGACGTGAACCTGCCGGGGCTCGACGGCTTTTCGATCCTCAAGCGCCTGCGGGCGCGCCGCGGGCCGGTGCCGGTCCTGGTGCTCACCGCCCGCTCTGAGGTCGACGACCGGGTCGGCGCCCTCGATCTCGGGGCCGACGACTACCTGGTGAAGCCGTTCGATTTCCGCGAGCTGGAAGCCCGGGTGCGGGCGCTCCTGCGCCGCAACAGCGGGCATGCCGACAACGCGCTGACCCTCGGCAACCTGCGCCTCGACCGGGAGGCGCGCAGCGCCAGCGTGGCGGGCGAGGCCCTGGACCTGACGCGCCGGGAATGGACCCTGATCGAGATCCTGGCGGCGCGGCCCGGGCGCATCTTCGCCAAGGGCGAGTTGCTGGAGCGGGTCTTCGCCTTCGAGGAGGAATCGAGCGAGAACGCCGTCGAGCAGATCGTGGCGCGCCTGCGCCGCAAGCTCACCGCCGCCGGGGCCCAGGCCGAGATCCGCACGCTCCGGGGGCTGGGGTATCAGGTCGTGTGCCAGGAGTGATGGCGACGATGACGAAGCCGCCGGTGTCGCCTTACTCCTATCGGCGACCTCATCCTGAGGTGTCAGTCGATCGGAGATCGACTGACCTCGAAGGAGGGCTCCAGGGATCGCAGAGGCTTCTGGAGCCCTCCTTCGAGGCTCGCTTCGCTCACACCTCAGGATGAGGTCGCGGTCGGGATGAAACAGATGATACCGGATCCTCGACCGTGATCCCCCGCACCTCCTCGCTGTTCTCCCGCCTCGTCGCGGTGCTGGCTCTGGTGCTGGCGGTCGGCGCAGGCCTGCTGCTCGCCGCCGCCTGGGCCTCGGCGCGGCTGGCGGCGGACGAGGCCTATGACCGGCTCCTCGTCGGCGCGGCGCTCCAGATCGCGGAATCCATCGCCAGCGACGGGCGCACGATCTCGGTCGATCCGCCGTTCTCGGCCTTCGAGACGCTGGCGCTCAGCCCCCGCGACCGGATCTTCTACAAGGTGGTCGATCCCGCCGACCGGCTGCTCACGGGCGACGCCGATCTCGGCATCCCGGTCGATCGCCAGCATCTCGGCGCCGGGCCGATCCTCCTCGACGGGGAGCATCGCGGCCAGGCGGTGCGGGCGGTGGTGGCGGGGCGCTACGTGCCGGACGCGACGCATGCGGGCTTCGCCGCCGTGGTGGTGGCCCAGACCCGCGAGGCGCGCGGCCAGCTCACCCGCGCGCTCACCGTCAAGGCGAGCCTGATGGTGCTGGCGATGAGCGCGCTGGCGCTCGGGGCCGTCGCGGTGGCGGTGCGCGCCGCCCTGCGGCCGCTCGGCGCCATCGAGGGCGTGCTGGCGGCCCGCGGGCCCAACGACCTCCAGCCGCTCGGGCTGGCCGCGCCGCAGGAGATCCACCTGCTCGTCGCCTCGATCGACCACTTCATGGGGCGGCTGTCGGGCCATGTCGGCGTGATGAAGCGCTTCATCGCGGATGCCGCCCACCAGATCCGCACGCCGCTGACCGCGCTCGCCGCCCAGCTCGACCTCCTGTCGAGCGAGACCGACGAGGGGCGCCGGCGCGACCAGCTCGCCCGCATCCGCCGGCGCACCGCCGAACTCGGGCACCTCACCAACCAGCTCCTCAACCACGCCATGGTGATCCACCGCGCCCGCACGGCCGCCTTCGATCCGGTCGACGTGGCGGGGCTCGCCCGCCGCACCCTGATCGACGCGGTGCAGCAGGCCGGCAGCCGGCCGGTCGATTTCGGCTACGAGGGTCCGGAGGAGGCCGTGACGATCCCCGCCGATGCCATCGCGCTCCGCGAGGCCCTGGCGAACCTGATCCACAACGCCCTCAAGCACGGCGCGCGAAGCCGGCTCACGGTGCGGGTCGGGCGCGAGCGCGGCCGGGTGGTGCTGGCGGTGGAAGATGACGGGCCGGGGATCCCGGCGAGCGACTGGGCGCGGGTGCGCCAGCCGTTCCAGGCCGCCACCGGCGGCACGGTCGGCTCCGGCCTCGGCCTGTCGATCGCCGCCGAGGTCGCGGCGGCCCATGGCGGCGAGATGCGCTTCGAGACCCACTCCGAGAAGGGGTTCTGCGTGATCCTGTCCCTGCCGGACGGGGAGGGGCGGGCATGATCCGCCGCCTCGCCCTGCTCCTCGCCCTCGCCCTCGCCCTCGCGAGTCCGGCCGCCGCCGAGGAGGTGGTCCGCTTCCCGGCGAGCGAGCACGAGCGCACCACGCTGGCCATCCGCTCCGCCGCCGATACCGACGCGATGGCGCCGCTGATCCGCGACTACCAGTTGCTCTATCCCGACGTGACGGTGGTCTACCACGAATACATCACCGCCGACCTGTTCAGCAGGGTGGCGGCGGCCTGCGCCGCCGGGCGGGGTCCATCCGACTACGCCGCCGACGTGGTCATCTCCTCCTCGGTCGACCACCTGATCAAGCTCGCCAATGACGGCTGCGCCCGCTCGCACCGCTCGATCGAGACCGGCCGCCAGCCGGACTGGGCCAACTGGCGCGACGAGGTGTTCGGCTTCACCACCGAGCCGGCGGTGATCGCCTACCGGCCGGACCTGGTGCCGCCGGAGGACCTGCCGCGCAGCCGCGTCGCCCTCGTCGACCTGCTGCGGCGCAAGCCCGAGACCTATGCCGGGCGGATCGGCTCCTACGACATCACCCTGTCGGGCATCGGCTACCTGTTCGCGGTCTACGATGCCCGGGCCGCGGCCACCTATGGCCGCCTCGTCGAGGCGTTCGGGCGGGCGAACCTCCAGGTGCGCTGCTGCACCGCCGACCTGATCGCCGATCTCGCGGCCGGGCGCATCGTGATCGGCTACAACCTGCTCGGCTCCTACGTCTACGGCGCGATCCGGCGCGGCGCCCGCCTCGGCGTGGTGGTGCCGCGGGACTACACCATCGTCCTCAGCCGCGCCGTCCTGGTTCCGGTCACCGCCCGGGCGGTGGGCGACGCCTTCGCCTTCGTCGATTACCTCCTGTCCGAGCGCGGCCAGCGGGTCTCGCGCGAGCAGGCCTTCTTCTTCGACCGCACCGGCCCGCTGCCCGAGGGCGTCGACGGCCCGCCGAGCCTGTCCGCCGCCGGCGCCTTCCGACCGATCACCGTCGGGCCGGTGCTGCTGGCGGTGCAGGACCGGGCCAAGCGCGCCCGTTTCCTCGCCGAATGGCGCCAGTCGATCGGCGCGGAGGCGCCGCGGGGGGAAAGGCGGGGGGAGGAGCCGTGAGAGCATGTTCGGGTTGACGGCATGATCCGTAGATTCCGGGATCTATTCGACTTCGTCGATAGTACTGACACCCTCCGCGTCATCCCGGGGCTCGACGAAGTCGAGAACCCGGGATCCATAACCGCTGACGCCTCCTGGAAAGGCTGACAGCGTTCCGCTTCATCCTGCATCGTCAGCGGTTATGGATCCCGGGCTCCGCTTTCGCGGCCCCGGGATGACATCGAGGGTTTCATGTCAGGCGGCCACACCAAACGAGCTCTTGTCGGCTGTGGATCGCGCGACCCCGGAACGCTCGGCCGCTCCCCGTCACCCCGCCGTCAGCCACACGCAATGCCCGTCCGGGTCGCGCAGCAGCGCGTCGACGCCGCCGCCGGGCCGCGGGATCGGGCCTCGTGACACAAGGCGTCCTGCATGGGCGGCGCAGGCCTCAACCACGCCATCGGCATCCGTCATCGCGATCACCAGCCGCGTCGCCGCGACATCGTTGACCGCAAGGTCCGGGGCCGATCGCGAAACGTCGCCGCGGTAGCACAGCAATTCGACATGGGGCGGCCGCCCGTCCGGGAAGCCGAGGCCCGTCACCTCGACCACCGGATCGGCGACCGCGTCGAGGCGGGCCTGTTCCGGTCCGGTATTGAGCGAGCGTGACGCCACGCACAGCCCGAGGGATTCGTAGAACGCGATGCTGCGGGCGGTGTCGACGACCGAGATCGCCGAATGGTCGAGGCCGAGGCAGACGTCACCGGTCTCGCGCCCGCGCCAGGCCTCGGGCACGGCCTCCGGCGGGAAGGCCAGCAATTCGAGGGGATGGCCCTCCGGATCACGGAACTTGAACGCCGTCACGCCGCCCGAGGCGGCGGGGAGCCGCACCGGCCCGTCGGTCGAGATCGGCCGCCAGCCCGGATGCGCCGACAGGCGGGCATGGGCCGCCGCCATGTCGGAGACGATGATGGCGCAGTGCTGGAACAATGGGCTGAAGCCCGGCACGTCGCCCGGATAGGGCCGGCCGGACGGGGGCACCGCCACGAGGTCGAGATGCTGGTCGCCGAGGCGCAAGGGCACGGTCTGCGCGTCGGCGAGACCGGGCACGGCGGAGACTTCCGCGGCCGGCGGCGCCTCGCCCGCGGTGAAGCCCAGGGCCGCGCGGTAGAACTCCGCCAGACGCGCCGGATCGGCGGCGTTCAGGGTGATGCGGGCGAGGCGGAGCGCGCTCACGGCGTCTGCACCCCGCGCCGATCGAGGAAGATGCCGTAGAGCGTGTGCGAGCCGCCGATGAACAGGCGGTTCTTGGCAGGACCGCCGAAGGTGATGTTCGAGACCACGTGCGGCACCAGGATCTTGCCCATCAGCTTGCCCTCCGGGCTGATGCAGTGGACCCCGTCGCCTGCGCTCGACCAGACGTTGCCGTCCTCGTCGACCCGCATCCCGTCGCAATAGCCGGGCTCGATCTTGTGGAAGACGTCGCCGCCCGACAGAGCGCCATCGGGCGCGACGTCGAAGACGCGGATGTACTGGCGCGGGTTCGGCTTCGACTGGTCGCCGGTCTCGGCGACGTAGAGCCGGCGCTCGTCGGGCGAGAAGGCGAGGCCGTTCGGTCCGTCGAAATCACCCGCCATCACCGCGATCTCGTTCGTGCGCGGATCGAAGCGGTAGAGGGCCGGGGGCTGCTCGGAGTGCTGGCGCCCGCCCTCGTAGTCGTTCGCGATGCCGTAGACCGGATCGCTGAACCAGATCGTCCCGTCGGACTTCACCACCACGTCGTTGGGCGAGTTCAGCCGCTTGCCGGCATGGCGTTCGACCAGCGTCGTGACCGTGCCGTCATATTCGGTGCGATACAGGCAGCGGCCGCGATGCGAGCAGGCGATCAGCCGGCCCTCCCGGTCGCGGGTCTGGCCGTTGGCGTAGTTCGACGGCGCCCGGTAGACCGAGAAGCCGGCGCCCTCGATCCACCGCATGGTGCGGTTGCGCGGCAGGTCCTGGAACAGCAGGCAATCGGCGTCGCCCATCCAGACCGGCCCCTCGATCCAGCGGAAGCCGGAGCCGAGCTCTTCGAGCGGCGCATTGCCGAGGATGTAGTGCTTGAAGCGCTCGTCGTGGATCTCGAACCCGTCCATGGCGTCACCGGAACCGGCAGGCCGCGCCGGTGGTCGGGGGCTTGTCGACTTGCACGATCATCAGCACCGCCGGCTCGTCCCCGATCGTGCCGGAGCGGTGGCCCTTCTTGCCGTCGACCTCGCGGACGTTCTGGTCCTCGCCGAACGAGATCTCGCCCGGCCCCATCTCGACCCGCGTCCCGTCCATCGATTCGACGAACCACCGGCCCGAGAGCGGGATGATCCATTGCGGCTTCGGGTTCGGGTGCCAGTCGCCGGTCCAGCCGACCGGCTGCACGGTGACGAACACGGTGGCGCCGTCATGGGTCTTCTGGCCCTGCCATTGCGGCGGGGCCGGCGGCGACATCGATTTCTCCTCGAACTCGGTGAAGGCGCACCGGGTCTGGTGGCTGATCCCGTCCTCGTCGGCCCACAGGTGCCAGTAGGGGATGCTGGGCTTCTCGTCGCTCATCGGGCGGTCTCGCTGATTCTGTAGGGGTTCGACGAGGCGAAGGGGTGTGAGACGAAACTCTCCACGGTGCTCGCCCCGGTGCCGAACGTGACGAGCAGAAACCCGCCGGCGAGCGCGAGGTTCTTCCAGAAATCCCAGAAAAGCTCGCGGCCCTTGCCGCCGGACCAGAAATCGCCCGGCTTCCAGAACTGCTTCCACAGGAGCGCGGTGACGCCGCAATAGCCGGCGAGGACGAACGCGGCGAAGCGGTCGGCGATGCCGGTGAGGACCCCGAGCGACATGACGATCTCGACGAACAGGCCCATGAGGATCAAGGCCGTCGCCGGCG
This sequence comes from Methylobacterium aquaticum, assembly GCF_016804325.1. Lineage (NCBI taxonomy): Bacteria > Pseudomonadati > Pseudomonadota > Alphaproteobacteria > Hyphomicrobiales > Methylobacteriaceae > Methylobacterium > Methylobacterium aquaticum. The sequence continues at coordinate 3,165,709 of NZ_CP043627.1, read as the reverse complement.
CGGTGGCGTGAACCGCCTGTTTTGCCTGCCCCACCGCCCCGCGAAAGTTCAGGATCTTGTCCAGCGCGCTGAACGGCAGGAACAGCATCACCAGGAGGAGCCTGACCCCGAACGCGACCGCGATGCTGAAGGTTGCCATCCGCCTGTGACCTCACTGCCCGGTTTCGCGTGTGCGAAAAGCTAAGTGGGGCGGCTCGACCTTCGCGCCAGCCCCGCCATATCCGCCTCGCACGGGCAAGGACCCTTGCGTCATCCCGCGGCTTTTTCGCAGAGGAGGGAACCCCGCCGATGAGCGAGAACCGGCACTACGACGTCGTCATCGTCGGCTCGGGGCCCGGCGGCGGCACCATGGCGTGGCGGCTGGCCCAGACCGGCAAGCGCATCCTGCTGCTCGAGCGCGGCGATTACCTGCCGCGGGAGCGGGAGAACTGGGACAGCCAGGCGGTCTTCGTCGATGCCCGCTACCAGGCCCCCGAGACCTGGTACGGCGCCGACGGCTCCAGCTTCCATCCCGGTTTGCACTACTTCGTCGGCGGCAACAGCAAGGTCTACGGCTCGGTCCTGCTCCGCCTGCGCGAGAAGGATTTTGATCAAGTTCGCCATCCGGACGGGATCTCGCCGGAATGGCCGGTGAAGTACGACGTGTTCGAGCCGTATTACCAGGCGGCGGAGGAACTCTACTACGTCCACGGCCTGCGCGGCGAGGACCCGACCGAGCCGCCGTCAGCGAAACCTTACGCCTACCCACCGATCACCCACGAACCGCGGATCCAGGAGCTGTTCGACGGGCTCAAGCGCGAGGGGCACCACCCGTTCCACCTCCCGGTCGGCGTGCGGCTCGACGAGCGCGACGGCAAGCCGCTGCCGCATTCGGCCTGCATCCGCTGCGACGCCTTCGACGGCTATCCCTGCATCACCAACGGCAAGGCCGATTCGCAGGTGACCTGCATCGACCCGGCTCTGGCGGCGCATCCGAACCTCACGCTGATGACCAATTCTTACGTCGATCGGCTCCTGACCGATCCGGCGGGGCGGACGGTCACCGGCGTCGAGGTGAAGCGCGGCGAGGCGACCGAGGTGTTCACCGGCGACATCGTGGTGGTGGCCTGCGGCGCGCTCTCCTCGGCACTGCTCCTGCTGCGCTCCGCCAGCGACGCCCACCCGCAGGGGCTGGCGAACCGCTCGGGGCAAGTCGGCCGCAACTACATGCGGCACAACAACTCCACCGTGCTCGCCATCTCCCGCACCCCGAACCCGACCCGGTTCCAGAAGACGCTCGGCCTCAACGACTTCTATTTCGGCGCCGACGACTGGGAGTTTCCCCTCGGCCACATCCAGATGGTCGGCAAGTCGGACGGGGTGCAGATCCGCGGCGAGGGCCTGCCGGGCTTCCTGCAATGGTTCCCGGAAAAGCCGTTCGACTGGATCGCCCAGCACTCCCTCGATTTCTGGCTCACCACCGAGGACCTGCCGATCCCGCAGAACCGGATCTTCTACGACGGCGGCAAGGTGCGGCTCGACCTGACGGAGACCAACGGCGAGGCCCTGCACCGGCTGAAGGCCAAGCTGCGCGACCTCTGCTCCAGGCTCGACATCCACCCGCACCTGTTCGACCGCTCGCTCTATCTCGGCAAGGACGTGCCGATCGGCGGCACCGCCCACCAGGCCGGCACGCTCCGCTTCGGCCCCGACCCGGCGAGCTCGGTCCTCGACCTCGATTGCAAGGCCCACGAGCTCGACAACCTCTACGTGACCGATGCGAGCTTCTTCCCGTCGATCGGTGCGGTGAACCCGACGCTGACGATCATCGCCAATTCGCTGCGGGTGGCGGATCACATCGTCGGGCGGCTGGGGGTGTGAGGGGGATGGTCGGGAGAGATGTGCGGTTTCCGCTTGATCTATTCGAGTAGAGGCGAGCACATACCCCTCTCCCGGACGACAGGACTACCCGGAGGAAGAAAAGCGCGGGTTTCCCCTCTCCCCGCGGGCGGGGAGAGGGCCGTGTCGACGTTCAGGAGACACGGCAAGCGGAGGCGCAGCCGAAGCGAGGGTGAGGGGGTAGTGCCGGAGGAGTCTCATACGGAGACACCCCCTCACCCTCGCCCTGCGGGCTTGCTGCATCTCCTGAACGGAGACGCAGCCCTCTCCCCGCCCGCGGGGAGAGGGGAACCTCGCGCCTGATTGATGCAGGCACAGATCGGGAGAATCTCATCACTCCTCACCCCGCACCCGCGCCAGCACCAGATCGGTAAAGATCCGCGGATGCGGCATCTCCGGCGCCGGCTGGCGCACCAGGGTCATCGGCGCGACCGGGGCCGGACCGGCGATCTCCCGGTAGCGGACGCCTTCTGTGGCCAGCCGCGCCATCGAGCGCGGCACGATGGCGAGCGCGATGCCGGTGGCGACGAGGTTGACCACCGAGGCGAGCTGCGGCGCGTTCTGGGCGATGTGGGGCGAGAACCCCGCCGCCGCGCAGGCCGCCATGATGCCGTCGTAGAGCGCCCGCCCGTTGCGGCGCGGATAGACGATGAAACCCTCGTGCGAGAGATCGGCGAGGCCCACGGGGCCGGCCTCCGCGGCGAGCCGATGCGTCGCCGGCAGCGCCACCACCATCGGCTCGTCGAAGAGGTGGCGGGCCCAGAGATCGTCGACCTCGCCCTCGTCCGGGCGCATGAAGGCGACGTCGACCCGGCCGGCCCGGAAGGCGGCGATGAGGCTCGCGGTCGTCTCCTCCAGCAGTTCGACCTGCACGTCCGGATGGGCGCTGCGATAGTCGCGGATCGCACTCGTCACCAGGGGGTGGAACGAGGCCGAGGAGGTGAAGCCGATGCGGATCTGGCCGACGTCGCCGGTCGCGATGCGCAAGGCCCGGGTCTTGGCGGCATCGACGGCGGCGAGCACCGCGCGGGCATCGTCGGCGAAGGCGCGGCCGGGCTCGGTCAGGGCCACCCCGCGCGACAGGCGCTGGAGCAGGGCGGTGCCGATCTCGGTCTCGAGGCTCTTGATCTGGTGGCTCAGCGCCGGCTGCGCGATGTTCAGCCGCTCCGCCGCCCGGGTGATGCTGAGATCGTCGGCCACCGCGACGAAGTAGCGAAGATGGCGAAGCTCCATCGCGCCGGTATCCTCCCTTGTCCCGGCCGTCGCCGCAGCCATCGGATCGTGATCCGTCAGGCCTACGATAGCCGAGGTTCGGGAGGACCGCATGGGGCGCGAGGAGAGAGGGCTTATCCGCGCGGCACGGTGTCCCGCACCGACGGACGATCGGCCTGCGCGTCGCGGAAGGCGGCCACGTTCGGGCAGAGCCCGCGCCAGTCGTGGTCGGGGAAGCGGAAGACCAGGTAGTCGAGGGCCGTGACCGCGGCGATGGCGGGCAGGCCGAACGGTTCCTGCATACTCACGAACACCGAATCCAGGCGCCGCAAGCCCTCCCGCATGGTGCGGAAGCGCTTGGTGCCGACGAGGCCGGCGTCGAAATCCGGCGCCGACTTGCGGCCGATGATCACCGCCACCGCGGCGTCGAACACCCCGATCGCCACGCCGGCGGCCGAGAGCGCGGCGGGGCCGCCCGCCAGCAAAGCCGGCCTGGTGCCGACCGCGTCGAGATGGGTGAGGATCAGCAGCGCTTCCGTCAGCCGCGCGCCGTCATCGGCGACGAGCGTCGGCACGCGGCCGGCCGGGTTGGCGTCGAGGAAGGCCGGATCGTCGGCCCAGGCATCGACGAAGGTGGTCTCGGTGGCCTCGTTCAGGCCCTTCTCGATCAGCGCCATGCGGACGAGGCGCACGAAGGGCGAGGTCGGGTTGGCGTAGAGCTTCATCGCGAAAGGCTCCGGTTCAGCCGGCGGTGGTCAGGGGGCAGCCGCTCTTGTCGGCCGGGGTGAACAGCGTGTCACCCGGGATCGTCTCGATCACGCGGTAGAGGTCGGCCTTGCTCTTCGATTCCTTCGGGCTCTTCACCTCGACCAGCATCATGTCCATCACCACCCGGCCGTTGGCCTGGATGCGCGGCTTGCCGTAGAAGCCGTCGTCGATCGGCAGGTCCTTCATCGCCTTGTTGACCGCGGCCGCGTCGTCGGTTCCGGCCTTCTCGACGGCGCGCAGGTAGTGGCGCACCGAGGAATAGGCGGCGGCATGGCCCATGGTCGGCACCACGTTGCCGTTGCGGGCCATCAGGCGCTTGGCCCAGGCACGGCTGGGCTCGTTGGCGTCCCAGTAGAAGTTCACCGCCATGCGGATGCCCTGCGCCGCGTCGAGGCCGAGCGCCACGGTGTTGTTGGTGAAGACCAGCATCGCCACCACCTTCGAGGTGATGCCGAATTCCCGCGCCTGCTTGATGGTGTTGACGAGGTCCGGCCCGGCATTGGCGAGCCCGATCACGTCGGCACCCGACGACTGCGCCTGGATCAGCTGCGAGGAGATGTCGGTGGCGCCGAGCGGATGGCGGATCTCGCCGACCACCGTGCCGCCGGCCGCCTTCACGGCCTTGCCGGCATCCGCCGCCAGCCCGTGGCCGAAGACGTAATCGGCGGTGATGAAATACCACTTCTTGCCGCCGCCCTGCACCACGGCGCCCGCCACCGCGTTGGCAAGCTCGCCCGTCGAGGGCACCCATTGCGTGCCGTAGGGCGAGCAGCCCGGACCGGAGAATTGCGAGGCGTAGCCGCCGGTCACCATCGTGGTGATCTTGCGCTCCTTGGCGTAGGCCTGGACGCCCAGGCCCACCGAGCTGGCGCCGCCGAGGACGAAGGCGGTGACGCCGCGCTGGTCGACGAGCTGGCGGGCCAGCCCCGAGCCGATATCGGGCTTGTTCTGGTGGTCGACGCCGATCACCTCGATCGGCCGACCCAGCACCTTCCCGCCGAACTCCTCCGCCGCCATCGTGGCGGCCAGCACCATGTTCGGCCCGCCATTGCCGGAATACATCCCCGACAGGTCCTCGATCACGCCGATGCGCAAGGGCGTCTCGGCGGCCATCGCCGGGGCGGTCATCGTTGCGGCGAGCAGGCCGGCGACGGCGGCGCGGCGCGTCCAGCAGGGGCGGGTCATGGCGTTTCCTCAGGCGTCGGCACCGGCCGGTCTCGCGCCCGTTGGCGGGCGTCGGGGCGATGCGTGATGGGTGCGATGGTCTTGCGGCCCCAATCAATCGCCGTCCAATAGTTTGCGCGAGGCCCCGTCATCGTTTCCCGATATGGCAGCAGGACGCCATCGTCGCCGGCTATGGCTCGTGCGCGATCTTTGTATTGGACGCGGCGCCCGCGATCGGGCGACACCGCCGGCACGATCGCGAGGGCCCGACACCACAGGCGCCCCGCTGCCCGAGGAGACGCCGATGATCACCAGCTTCTACATGCCGACCCGGATCGTCGCAGGGAACGGCGCGCTCGCCACCATCGGCACGCTCGCCCGCGACCTGAAGATGACGCGGGTGCTGGTGGTGTCCGATCCGGTGATCTCGGCGCAGGTTTTCCATGCCGACGCGCTGGCGGCGCTCGCCGAGGCGGGGATCGCGGTGTCGCGCTTCGACGAGTGCGGGATCGACGCCCGCTGCTCGCATATCGACGACCAGGGCGAGCGGGTGCGCCGTGAGGGCATCGACGGGATCGTGTGCATCGGCGGCGGCTCGGTGATGTGTACCGGCAAGGGCATCGCCATCGTGGCGACGAACCACAAGCCGATGGCCGACTGCACCGGCGTCGGGCAGTTCGACCGCAAGGCGCTGCCGATGATCATGGTGCCGACCACCGCCGGCTCCGGCTCGGAGGTGTCGCAATGGACCATCGTCAAGGACGAGGTGCGCCACCTGAAGCTCCTCGGCGGCGGCCCCTTGAGCTTCCCCGACGCGGCGATCCTCGATCCCGTCACCCTGCGCTCGCTGCCGATGCACGTCGCGGCCCTGCCGGCGGTCGATGCCCTGACCCACGGCGTCGAGGCTTATCTCAGCGGCATCGCCTCGCCGCTCACCGACGCGGTGGCGCTCGCCGCCGTACGGCTCCAGGCGGCATCCTTACGCGCCTCGATCAATTCCGACGACGACCGCGCCCGCGAGGACAACCTGGTCGCCTCCTGCATGGCCAACATCGCCTGCGGCAATGCTCGCCTCGGCCACGGCCATGCCCTGTCGCTGCCGTTGGAGGGCCATCTCGACCTGCCCCATCCCTACGGCGTCGGGGTGCTCCTGCCGCACGTCGTCACCTTCAACCTCGCGGTGCTGCCGGCCAAGGTGCGCCCGCTCGCCGAGGCGCTGGAGGTCGAGACCGCCGGCCTGTCGCGCCAGGAGACGATTGCCGCCTGCGCCGGGGCGATCCGGGCGCTCTATGCCGATATCGGCTTCCCCACCCGCTTCACCTCCGATCAGCTGCCCCGCGACCGGGTGCGCGAGATGGCTTTGCGCGCCGTGCCGGGCCTCTATGCCGGCATCGCCGCCAAGGACTTCGACCCGGGCACCGCCAACGACCGCACGATCATCGCCAGCCCGGCGGCGCGGAAGATGACGGTGAGGCAGGCGGAGGAGATTTTCGAGCTTTGCGTGGGGTGAGTGCCATAAGATCAACACGTATAAGGAGAGGCGCGAGATCCTCCGTTTCCTCGCAGATGCAGGTCTGGCCAGCACGAAAATGGCGCGGTTTTCCCCTCTCCCCGCGGGCGGGGAGAGGGCTGTGTTCCCGTTCAGGGAATACAGCAAGCGGAGGCGCAGCCGCAGCGAGGGTGAGGGGGTGTCGACGAGCGAGACTCCTCCGGCATCACCCCCTCACCCTCGCGGCGAACCTGCGGTTCGACGCTCCCTGAGCCCCTTTGGAGCTCAGGCCTCTCCCCGCCCGCGGGGAGAGGGGAAGCCCGCGCCTTTTCCTTTCCCGAACAGCCGTGCCGACCGTGAGGAGAGGAACGGCGCGCCGCCCCCTGTGCCCCCCACGCCCTGGCGCACCAGCCAGCACCATGCTTCTCTCCACCCCGAACGGGAGGGCAGGCGCATGCGCACGACATCGATGATCCTGGCGGCCGCCGCCCTCCTCGCGGGTTCCTTCGCGGCTTTGCCGGCCCACGCGCTCGATGTGCGCGACCTGCCCATCGCCAAGGCGCCCGAGGCCTGCCCGCACGAAGGCCCCGGCTTCGTCCGCTTCTCCCCCGGCGGAGCCTGCACGCGGATCAGCGGCCGGGTGCGGGCCGAGGCCGGCACGCCGGTGCCCGCCCGCCCCGGGGCCGGGCTCGACGGGGCGGCGCGGGGTGTGGTCAGCGGCTCCGGCCGGGTCGCCATCGATACCCGGACGGAGACCGATTACGGACCGGCCCGGGCCTATATCCGGCTCGGCACCAGCCATTGAGGCATTATACCAATGACCCAAGATGCTGACGCATCGGGCCATTGAGCCATCTCGAATTGTCTATGCCAAGCCAGAGGCTTGACGAAAATTCGCGAACGGAACCAAAGGTCGTTTCCAACGACCTTTGGTATTACAGGCTGCGCGACAGCACCAGCGGCGCACTGCGGCGGTGGCCGTAGGGGGAGGGGGCGGGGCGCGTGCCGTAGCCCTTCGGCTCGGCGCTGCGGGTCAGCTCCGTCGAGAGGTTGCGCAACAGCCCTTCCGAGACCGAGCGGGCGGTGGCCAGCACCGCCTGGTTGGCCGCCACCACCTCCGAGAACCGGCCATGCGCGTCACGGAGCGCCGCGATGCCCTCGGGGGCGAAGCGGGCGAGCGCCACGGCATTCGCCTTCACCGCCTGCAGGCCGCGGAGATAGGCCCCGGCAAGCGCGGTCTTCTGCGGCGCCTCGGCCAGGCCCTCGGCGAGGCGCCCGACCCGGATGTGGTCGCTCTCGCGCCCGAGCAGGATCTCGAGCTCGCGCATGGTGGTCAGGGTCTCGGCGACCAGGCGCTCGGCGGCCGCGGCGTCGGTGACCTGAATGCCGGCGGGCTGGACGGGACGGACGGCCTCAGCCATGGGCCCCTCCCTGGAGGCGGATCATCTCGCGCATCACCTGGTCGCCGATGCCGACGCCGCCGCTCTGCACGATCGACTGGGCGTATTCCTTGTTGAGCATCGAGCGGTAGACGCCGCCGCCGGTGCCGTTCTGGCCGAGCGGCCCGTCGGTGCCCTCCGAGCGGTTGAGCACGTCGAGGCTCTGCTCCAGGAACATCGACTCGAAGTCCTTGGCGGTCTTCTGCATCTTGAGCGTGTCGGCCGACGGGGCCGGGCTGGACGAGACCGCCCCGGCGAGGGCCTGGCCGACCGCCAGACCGGCGGAGGCCGCGAGGGAAGCGAGGGGGAACATCGGGCGAACCTCGGAGGTGAGCGGGGAGGGAAGGGAGGGTGCTGGCGTCACATCACTTCGATGTCGGCCTGGAGCGCGCCGGCGGCCTTGATCGCCTGGAGGATCGAGATCAGGTCGCGCGGGCCGATGCCGAGCGCGTTGAGGCCGTCGACCAATTCGCGCAGGGTCACGCCCTCCTTGACCAGGGCGAGCTTGTTCTTCTCGCCGGCATCGACCTTGAGGGCGGTGCGGGGCACGACCACGGTCTCGCCGTTGGAGAACGGCGCCGGCTGGCTCACCTGCGGCTGCTCGCTGATGGTGACCGTGAGGTTGCCCTGCGCCACCGCCACGGTGGAGACCCGCACGTCGCGGCCCATCACGATGATGCCGGAGCGCTCGTCGACCACCACCCGGGCCGCCTGGTCGGGCTCGACCTTCAGCTGCTCGACCTCGGTGAGAAGCCGAATCATGTTGCCCTGATAGCGCGGCGGCACCTGGAGGGTGACGGTCGAGGGGTCGGTCGGCTCGGCGGTGTCGGCGCCCATGAAGTCGTTGATCGCCGCGGCGATGCGCTTCGAGGTCGTGAAGTCGGGGTTGCGCAGCGACAGGCGCAGGCACTTCTGGTCGTTGAGCTTGAAGGCGATCTCGCGCTCGATCACCGCCCCGTTGGCGATGCGGCCGTTGGTCGGCACGCCGCGGGTGATCTTGGCCGCGTCGCCTTCCGCCTGGAAGCCCGCGATGGCGAGCGACCCTTGCGCCACCGCATAAGCCTCGCCGTCGGCGGCGAGCAGCGTCGTCACCAGGAGCGTGCCGCCCTGGAGCGACTTGGCGTCGCCGAGCGACGACACCGTGACGTCGATCCGCGTGCCCTGCGCCGCGAAGGGGGGGAGGTTCGCCGTCACCATCACGGCGGCGAGGTTGGCGGTGCGCATGGTGGCGCCGCGGGTGTTGACCCCGAGCCGCTCCAGCATCGCCTGCACCGATTGCCGGGTGAAGGGCGCGTTGTTCAGCGTGTCGCCGGTGCCGTTGAGGCCGACGACGATGCCGTAGCCGACGAGCTGGTTGATCCGCATGCCCTCGACGCTGGCGAGGTCCTTCACCCGCGACAGGGCGAGGGCGGGCCGGGCGGCGGCGAGGGCCAGGGGCAGGAGGGCCAGGAAGGCGAGGACGAGGAGGCGAAGGCGCATGGCGGGGTCCCGAAACTCGACAACCCGGATTGCCAGGACCGTGCCAGCGCCCGGGCCGGTCGTAAGTCTCTGGTAAGGTTACCGATCCGTTGCCGGCGCCCCTCTCCGGCGACCGATCCGGACCCGGTCGTTTTCGTCCCGGCGGCAAGAACTGCCGCCTCGTTTACGGCGCATTCACCATACCGGGGCGAAGTTTGTCTCGCGAACAGCGAACCTTCGTGACCCGGACCCAGACCCCATGCGCGTCGACACCCGCCTCGCGGCCGCTCCCCTGTCGGGAACCGGTTCGCGCACCCTGCCGGCAGGCGGCGTGTTCACCCTCGGGATGGAGGGCGCCCGCGGGCCGGTGAGCGCCGGCAGCGCGATGCCGCTCGCCAGCCTGAGCGCCATCCTGACCCTCCAGAGCCAGGACGAGATCGCCGCCGACCGCCGCCGCCGGGCGACGAAGCGCGGCCACGACCTCCTCGACGCCCTCGACCGCCTCAAGGCCGCGCTGCTCGGCGGCCGCGTCGCCGTGAGCGACCTGAAGGCCATCGCCGCCCGCCTCGCCGAGCGCAACGGCAGCACCGGCGATCCCCGCCTCGACGATCTCGTCGCCCATATCGAGCTGCGGGCGCAGGTGGAACTGGCGAAGATCGAGATGGCGGGGAAGTGAGGAGCGCACCGGGTCGAGCGGGCTCCGGCCGTTGACGCGCCACCGCCAGCCCCCCACAACGGCGCCCGCCTGACGGCACGCGGCCTTGGTGTCGCCGCACGACCTGCCTGACCCGAGGACCTGCTCACCCCGGCCGCGATGCTGTTCAACTCCTTCCCGTTCCTCCTCGGCTTCCTGCCGGTGGCCCTGGTCCTCCACGCCGTCGTGGCCCTGCACCGGCCGGGCTGGCGGCTGCCGCTCCTGGTCTTGCTGTCGCTCGTCTTCTACGGCTGGTGGGATCCGCGCTTCGTGCCGCTGCTGATGGCCTCGATCGGGCTGAACTGGCTCGTCGCGCGCTGGTTCGGGCGGAGCCGCGCCGCCCTCCTGGTCCCGCTCGCCATCGCGGCGAACCTCGCGGTGCTGGCCCTGTTCAAGTATGCGGGGTTCCTGGCCGGCCTCGCGGCCCTCCTGCCGGGGCTCCACGATCTTGAGCGGCCGAGCCTCGCGCTCCCGCTCGGCATCTCGTTCTTCACCTTCCACCACGTGATGTACCTGACCGACCTGCGCGCCGGCCGGGCGCCGCAGATGGATCTGACGCGCTACGCCCTCTACATCGCGTTCTTCCCGCAGGTGCTCGCCGGGCCGCTGGTGCGCTGGAGCGAGATCCTCCACCAGTTCGACGAGAAACCCTATGCCAGGCCGGACGCCGCCGAGCGCTTCGGTCGCGGCCTGATGCTGCTCTGCATCGGGCTCACCAAGAAGGTCTTCCTCGGCGATCCGCTCGCCGCCTATGCCAACCCGGTCTTCGAGGCGGCCGCCGCCGGCAAGGTGGTGAGCGTGGCGGAAGCCTGGCAGGGCACGCTCGCCTTCACGTTCCAGATCTACTTCGACTTCTCGGGCTACACCGACATGGCGCTCGGCCTCGCGCTGCTGTTCGGGATCGTGCTGCCGCAGAACTTCGACGTGCCCTACCGCGCCACCTCGCTCCGGGAGTTCTGGCGGCGCTGGCACATGACCCTGTCGCGCTTCCTGCGCGACTACCTCTACATCCCGTTCGGCGGCAACCGGCGGGGATTGGGCGTCCAGATCGCCGCGCTCTTCGCCACCATGACGCTGGGCGGGCTGTGGCACGGCGCCGGCCTCACCTTCGTCGCCTGGGGGGCGGCGCATGGTCTGGGCCTCGGGGCCGGATTGCTGTGGCGCCGGGCCGGGCTGCCGATGCCGGCAATTCTCGGCTGGGCGCTGACCTTCGCCTTCGTGGCGCTCACCTGGGTGCTGTTCCGCGCCACCAGCTTCGAGGCGGCCATCGCGATCTTCAAGGGCCTGTTCGGCCTCGCGCCGTCCGGCCACGGCTTCAAGTGGCGGGCCTTCGCGCCGGCTTTGCTGGTGGCGCTGGTCGGACCGACCGCCTGGGCGGCGGTTCACCGGTTGCCGCCGCGGCCCGCCCTGGCGATCGCCTTCGCGGTGCTCCTCGTGGCGGTGCTGCTGCGCATCGGCGACGACGCCAATTACGAGTTCATCTATTTCCAGTTCTGAGGGGGCCGAAACGATGCGCGCCGACCCTCCCGCCGCGACCGAGGCCGCCTGGCGTCTTTTCTCGATCCGCCTCATCGTGGCAGCGATCCTGCTGCTCACGGGGTACCTCGCGCTCGCGCTCGCGGTCGATCCCTACGATACCGGCCGGCCGCGGCTCGTCGACCGCGACGGCGTGCGCCCGCAAGGACCCCGCACCGCCACGGCGAGCCGGGGCCGCGATCCCGCCTACGAGGCGGCGATCATCGGCAATTCGCACATCCAGCTGATCTCGCCGGCGAACTTGCGCGCCGCCACCGGGATTCCGTTCGTCCAGCTCTCGGTGCCGGGCACCGGCCCGGGCGAGCAGCTCATCGTCGCCGACTACTTCCTGCGCCACCATCCGCGGGCGCGCGCCCTGGTGATCGGGGCCGATGCGTTCTGGTGCACCGGCAATCCGGCTTTGCCGCCGCTGCGGCCGTTCCCGTCCTGGCTCCTTGCCGAGGACTGGGCGAGCTACCTGCGGGGCTTGCTCCGCATCACCGTCGTCGGCGAGGTCGTCAACCGGATCGGCTGGGCGTTGCGCGCGAGCCCGCGCCGGGCCGCGCCGGACGGCTACTGGGATTACGAGCCGGACTACCTCAAGCTCGGCGATCCCGACATGCCCGCACGGGTCGCCTCCCGGGCCAAGACGGCCCCGGACGAGTCCGATCCGGGGGAGGGCGGGCCGGATTTCCCCGCCGCCGCCCGCCTGCGCGCCCTGGCGTCGCGCCTCGCGCCGGACACCGCCCTGGTCCTGGTCTTCCCGCCGACCGCCCCGGCGACGCTGCCGCGGCCGGGCACCCCCCGGGCGGCGGCGGCGGCTTCGTGCCGCGCGGCCCTGGCGGACGCGGTGGCCCCGCGGGGCCGCGTCGTCGACTGGTCCGGCGACCGGCCCGAACTGCACGGGCCCGACCTGTTCTTCGACGGCAGCCATTACCGCCGGCCCCTCGCCCGGCGCCTGGAGGCGGACATCGCGGCGGCGATCCAGGGTCGGGCGGCTGGTGCAGATACCCTACGACCGTGACACGATTGCAGCAGGGGGCCGCCGTCCCCTGGTCCGGTCCTTGCGTATCGCTCCTGGGACATTGTGGTGTCGTGCAGCCTCTATTATAGGGCTGCGCCAAGTGGGTCGTAGCCATGATGCCGGCTGCGGTCAGGACAACATTTGTTTTTCCGAGGGGCGCGATGGCGAAGATCGTGATCGAGGAGGGCTATGCCCCCAGTGACGCCGAGCCCTTCATGAACGAGCGTCAGCGGGAGTATTTTCGCCGCAAGCTCCAGGGGTGGAAGCAAGACATTCTGCGCGAGGCCCAGGACACTCTGGTGGCGTTGCAGAGCGAGAACGAGAACCACCCCGACCTGACCGACCGCGCCTCGTCCGAGACCGACCGGGCGATCGAATTGCGGGCGCGCGACCGGCAGCGCAAGCTGATCGCCAAGATCGACGCGGCCCTGTCCCGGATCGAGGACGGTTCCTACGGCTATTGCGAGGAAACCGGCGAGCCGATCTCCTTGAAGCGCCTGGAAGCCCGGCCGATCGCGACCCTGTCGCTGGAAGCCCAGGAGCGCCACGAGCGCCGGGAGCGGGTGTACCGGGACGATTGAGGGTGTGACGCGACCATGAACCCTCCCCCCTCTGCGGGGGAGGGTGGACCCTGCGTCAGCAGGGGCCGGGAGAGGGGCAGCGCGACGCTGATCCAAGTCGCGCCCGGCAGAACGGTGTCACCCTATCCGGAACCGTGGTTCCCCTCTCCCGGCCTACTCCGTAGGCCACCCTCCCCCGCAGAGGGGGGGAGGGTTGAAGCGCGGCATCTGCCGCGCTTTTTCTTTCGGCGCTGAAATTTCGACACCAGAAACGAAGGCGGCCCCGGCGGGAGTGCCGGGGCCGCGCCGCGTCCGGGCGGCTCAAGGGGGGAGCGTGCCGCCCGGTGCGGGATCGTGTTGCCGCCGCCCGTCAGAACGGCAGCACGACGTCCAGGAATTGCTGGCCGTAGCGCGGCTGCTGCACGTCGCTGATTTGGCCGCGGCCGCCATAGGCGATGCGGGCCTGGGCGATCTTGCTCGAATCGACCGTATTGTCGGACTCGATGTCCTCCGGCCGCAGCACGCCGCCGACGATCAGTTCGCGCACCTCGAAGTTGATGCGGATCTCCTGGCGGCCTTCCAGCACCAGGTTGCCGTTCGGCAGCACCTGCGTGACGATCGCCGCCACGCTGGTGGTCACCGTCTCGGCCCGCTGCACCGAGCCGGCACCGTCGTTGCTGGTGACGGCCTGCGTCTTGAGCATCTTTTCCGGATCGATGCCGCCGAGGAGCTTGGTCTGCTTCTCGAGTCCGAAGGCGTTCGGGAGCCCGAAGGACTCGCTGTTCGCCCGCGAGCGCTTGGTCTCGTTGTTCAGGTTCGCCTTGTCGGTGACGTTGATCTTCACCGTCACGAGGTCGCCGACCTTGGCGGCGCGCTGGTCCTTGAAGAAGGCGCGCGAGCCGGTGCGCCAGAGCGAGTTCGAGGCGTAGGAGACCGGCTGGACGTCCGGCATCGGCAGCCGCACCGGGCGGTAGCCGGGCTGCGCGGTCGGATCGTCGATCGCCGACAGGACCGGCGTCGCGCCGATCTGGGTGAGGCGGTCGGCGGTGTTGCAGCCGGCGAGCAGCGCAGCCGCGAGGCCGGCCAGGGCGAGGCGAGGAAGGATCATCTGGAGAAAATCCTCACTGCCCGGCCGAGGCGAGGCGGGCGGCCGGGGCCGCCGCGATCACCGGGACGATCGGCGCCACGGTGACGCGGCCGGGGCCGATCACGGTGGCCTGGATCACCTTCTTGGAGACCGGGTTGATCACCCCGATCACCGCGCCGAGCGGCCCGCCGTCACGGGCCTGGCCGCGGAGCGACAACGCCACGCCGGGGGTCTCGTACACGATGGTCACCGACTCGCCGCGGGCGACGAGGTCCGGCCGGTTCAGCTCGCCGGCGCGGAGCGCCGTGCCGGCGCCGAGGGGCTTCTGCGCCACCTGGCCGATGAAGGCGGCGGCATCCGCCGCGCTATCGGCCGGCAGGCCGTCGCGCGGGCGGCGCTCGATCGCGATGTCGGGGGCCGACAGGGTCTCGCCCCGGTTGATCGCCCGGGTCAGCACCGCGACGTCGGCCATCTCGACGATCTGGCCCGACACCCGCAGCGAGGCCTGGCGCTCGCCCACCACCACCAGGGCGGTGACCCGGCGGCTGCGGGGATCGTAGGCGACCTCCTGGGCGGTGACCGCGGCATTGAGCTCCGGCGGCACGGTCAGCACCGGCGGCTCGCCCTCGAAGGCGATCGTGACCGAGCCGGATTCGAGGCCGCGGACCTTGGCGAGCGCCGCCTTCACGGCGCCCTCGATCTCCGGGGCGGCGATGCGGCGGGCCGCGCGCTGGACCGAGATCTGAAGCCGGCCGCCGCTCTCCGGCGCGTCGAGCCCGAGCCCGGCCGTCGCCTCGACGATGCGCCGGACCTGGATCGTGCCGGAGGTGCCGAGCGCCGGCGCCCGGAACAGCGCCTTCTGGGCGAGCGCCGGCGGGGCGCCGGCGACGAGGTCGCCGAGGGTGATCACGTCGCGCTCGGCGGTGATGTCGCCCTTGAGCGAGAGGCGCTCGCCAGCGAGCACCGGCAGGGTCATGAGACTGAGCGCGAGCAGGGTCAACGCGGTGCGCGACAGGATGCCGGGCCCGAGCAGCGCGCGGCGGGCCGCCGGGAATGCGGGCGCGTGGACGACGGGAGCGAGGTCGATCATCGGGGCGCTCATCCGCGGAACATCTGCGAGGTGGTGGAGAGCATCTGGTCGGCGGCGGTCACGACCTTCGAGTTCATCTCGTAGGCGCGCTGCGCGGCGATCAAGGAGGAGATCTCCGAGACCGCGTTGACGTTGGCCTCTTCGAGGTAGCTCTGCTGCAGGTTGCCGAAGCCGTCGGTACCGGGATTGCCGGTGATCGGCGGGCCGGAGGCCAGGGTCTCGACGAACAGGTTGTCGCCGATCGATTCGAGGCCGACCTTGTTGACGAACCGCGCCATCTGGATCTGGCCGAGATTCTGCGGCGCGGTCTGGCCGGGGATCGTCGCCTGCACGATGCCCGAGGCGCTGATCGTGACGCTGGTGGCGTTGTTCGGCACCGAGATGTTCGGGTTCATCAGGTAACCCTCGCGGGTGACGATCTGCCCCTGCGCATCGAGGTCGAACGAGCCGTCGCGGGTATACGAGGTCCGCCCGTCCGGCATCGTGACCTGGAAGAAGCCCTCGCCGCGCACGGCGATGTCGTAGGTCTTCTCGGTCGAGGTCAGGGTGCCCTGCGACATCACCCGGGCGGTCGAGGTGGTCTTGACGCCGGAGCCGATGGCGAGGCCCGCCGGCAGCTGGTTGTTCTGGTCCGAGGTCGCGGTGCCGGCCCGGCGCAGGTTCTGGTAGAGCAGATCCTGGAAATGCGCCTGCTGGCGCTTGTAGCCGGTGGTGCGCAGGTTCGCGATGTTGTTCGAGATGACCTGGACGTTGAGTTCCTGGGCCGCCATGCCGGTGGCGGCGGCGTAGAGCGCGCGCATCGTCTAAGGCTCCCGTTCAAACGTTGCCGACGTCGGCGAGGCGCTGGATCGCCTGGCCGCGCAAGGAATCGAGCCGCGACACCGTGTCGGAGACGAGCTGGTAGGTGCGGTTCACCTCCAGCATCCGGCTCATCGCCAGTACCGGGCGGACGTTCGAGCGCTCGAGCGCGCCGGGCTCGATCCGCCCCTGCGGACCGGCCGGCTGCGCCGGCGTGTTCGACGAATAGAGGTTGCCGCCGGCATTCGTCAGGCCTTGCGGGTTGGCGAAGGTGACGAGCCGCAGGCGGCCGCGGGTGCCCTGGTTGGTCGAGACGGTGCCGTCCGGCCCGAGGGCCAGCCCGGTCTCCTGCTGGCCGATCTGGATCGGGCCGCCGTCGCCGAGGACCGGATAGCCGTCGCTCGTCACGATCTGCCCTTGCGGGTTCATCTCGAAGGCGCCGTTGCGGGTGTAGCGCTCGCCCTGCGGCGTCTGCACCGCGAAGAACGCCTCGCCCCGGATCGCCGCGTTGAGCGGGTTGCCGGTCGGCTCGATCGGCCCCTGCTGCATGTCGAGGGGGGCCGCCGCATCGATGACGTAGGAGACCTTGCGGTCGGGGCGCTGGAAGGTCTCCGCGCTCGCCTTCGGCATCAGGTATTCCTGGAAGCGCGGCGTGCGCGCCTTGAAGCCCGTCGTGGTGACGTTGGCCATGTTGTTGGCGATGACCTCGAGCTCGCGCCCCAAGGCCATCTGGGACGAGAGCCCGATCAACTGAGCATTCTGCACCGGCTACTCCCCGTCGATGCGTGGTGGCGGGCCACCCCGCTCCCCAGCGGCGGACCCGTCTTCCTGTTCGCAGGGGCCGTGCCAGGAACGCCGACGCCGAATTCCGGTGTTATGGCAAATGCTTGGTTAATCGCTGGCGTCGGCCGGGGCGGTCGTTTCGTGCCGACCCGGCAAGTTCGACCGGGCAGAATTTGCCGCCTTAACGCGCCGTTAACCGTCTTCGCACACTCTCCGGTTACGGATCTTCAGGGTGTGGACGGCGGGCGATGGCCAAGAAGCCGAAGAAGGCCCCGGCGCCGGATGGCGACGGGGACGGCGAGGAGGGGGCGGCCCCGGCCGCAGGCGGCGGCAAGAAGAAGCTCATCATCATCGTCGCGGCGGCCCTGCTGCTGGCGGGCGGTGGCGGCGGCGGGTTCCTGTTCATGCGCAGCCGCGCGGCCCATGCCGAGAAGGCGGCCTCCGAGCAGAAGATGCCGGTGGCGTTCATGGACGTCCGCGAGATGACCATGAACCTGATGCCCGAGCCGGGGCAGACCCAGCCGCGCTTCCTGAAGCTGAAGGTGGCTTTGGAGGTGCGGGATTCGAAGGTGGCCTCCGAGATCCAGCCCTTGATGCCGCGGGTCGAGGACACGTTCCAGGTCTTCGTGCGCGACCTGCGCGTCGGCGACTTCGAGGCCGCCGGCGGCACCTACCGCCTGCGCGAGGAGCTGCTGCGCCGGGTCAACGTGGCGGTCTACCCCGCCAAGGTCGACGCGGTGCTCTTCAAGGACTTCGTCATCCAATAACAAAGATGTCGCAATAACCCCCTCGAGCGGGATGTGGTGCTTCCGTGGCCGGACCTGACGATACCATCGACGACGACGACTGGGCCGCGGCCCTGATCGAGCAGGGCGGGGGCGGCGACGCCTCCCTGGCGGAGGAATGGGGCGCGGCGCTGGCCGAGCAGGGGACCACCACCCAGTCGAACGACATGGCGGCCGAATGGGCCAACATGATCGACGAGGGCGAGTCGGAGAACCTGCCCGAGCTCGCCGGCAACGACCGCATCCTGAACCAGGAGGAGATCGACCAGGTCCTCGGCTTCTCGCTGCGGGAGCTGTCGGCCTCGGGCGCAGGCGGCATCCGGGCCATCGTCGATTCGGGCGTCGTCTCGTACGAGCGCCTGCCGATGCTCGAGATCGTCTTCGACCGGATGATCCGGTTGTTGTCGACGAGCTTGCGCAACTTCTTCCAGGACAACGTCGAGGTCACCCTCGACAACATCACCTCGGTGCGCTTCGGCGACTACCTCAACGCGATCCCGCTGCCGACCCTGCTCGGCGTCTTCCGGGCCGACGCCTGGGAGAATTCGGGTCTCGTCACGGTCGAATCGAACCTCGCCTACTCGACCCTCGACCTGCTCCTCGGCGGCAAGCGAGGCGGCTCCAGCATCCGCCTCGACGGGCGGCCGTTCACGCCGATCGAGATGCAGCTCGTGCGCCGGATGGTCGAGATCATCCTGACCGACCTCGAGGCCTCGTTCCAGCCGCTCTCGCCGGTGCGCTTCCTGATCGACCGGATCGAGACCAACCCGCGCTTCGCCACCATCACCCGGCCGGCCAACGCCGCGATCCTGATCGACCTCAAGCTCGACATGGAAGGCCGCGGCGGCCTGCTCCAGATCCTGTTCCCGTATGCGGCGATCGAGCCGATCCGCGACCTGCTGCTCCAGAGCTTCATGGGCGAGAAGCTCGGCCGCGACCACATCTGGGAAGGGCACCTCGCCACCGAGATCTTCCAGGCCGACGTCGCGGTCGAGGCGGTCCTGCACGAGATGTCGCTGCCGCTGAAGCGGGTGCTGTCGCTGGAGGTCGGCGACACCATCATGTTCGACGCCAAGCCCTCCGACCTCATCACCCTGCGCTGCGGCGATTGGGCGATGACGCAAGGGCGGATCGGCCGCCTCGACGACAGCATCGCCGTGCAGGTCACCCGTCCCCTGCGCCGGTCCCGCACCACCTTCGCGGCCTTCGAGGCCTCGATGCAGAACCGCAAGGACGGCTAGCGCGCATGTCCCTGTCCCTCTTCCGAAACGAGGCCGCATCGTGAGCGTGATCATCAGCATCCTCGCCGACCTGCTGGTGGCGGTCCTCCTCGTCGCCTGCATCGCGACCTCGGTCAGCCTCGGCCGCCGCATCACCCGCCTCAAGGGCGACGAATCGGCGATGCGCCAAACCATCGGCGACCTGATGGTGGCGACCGAATCCGCCGAGCGGGCGATCAGCGGCCTGCGCACCACCCTGTCCGAGTGCGACCGCACCCTGGGCGAGCGCCTGCGCCTGGCCGACCGCACCAATGCCGACCTCGCCGCCCAGCTCCAGGCCGGCGACGAGGTCCTGTCGCGCATCGCCCGCATCGTCTCCCAGGCCCGGGCGGCGGTGCCGGGGGAGGCGGTTCAGGCCCCCTTCGCGCAAGCCTTCGCGCCGAGCGAGGCCGCGCCGTCTCCCGCCGCGCCGGCCTATGCTGCGGCCGCGACGGCCGCCCCGTTCGCCCCGGCTGCGGCCCCCGTCGCCCCGGCACACGCTCCCGCCGCGCCCGAGCCGCGGCCGGTCTCCACCGGCGAGCGCCTCGGCGCCGCCGCCGCCGCCGCCCGCGCGCTGAGCGAGCGCGCCCTGAGCCGCCTGCAGGCCCAGGCGGCATGACCCTCGCGCTGCTCCTGCGCCGCTTCGCCGGTCTGCCGCCGAGTGCGGCTCCGGCCGGCACCGCGACACCCGCCGCCGCGCCCGGAGCGGCGGCCCCCGACGCCGCGGCGGCCAAGGCCGCAGCAGCGAAGGCCGCGACGGCGAAGCCCGCGGGAGCCGGCGCCTCCCAACCGGCCGCCGCCAAACCCGCCGCGACCAAGCCCGCCGGCACGCTGCCGGCCACGGTCCCGCAGGCCCCCGTCTCGGTCGCGGTCCTGGTGCAGCGCGTGCTGGCCAACCCCGTCTGGCGCGGGCCGATGATCCGCCTGCGCCTCGTCGATGCCGTGGCGGTGGCGGCCGCGGGGCTCCTGCTGCTGAAGGTCCTCGCCGTTCTCGAAGCCGGGCCGTCCACCGGCACCCGCTTCGCGGAGTTCCTGGTCCATGCCCGCTCGGGCTACGAGCCCCTCGACCCGACCGTCACCGGCTCGGTCTCGCCGAAGGAGGCCGCGGCTCCTGCCGCCGCGCCTGCCCAGCCGGAGCCGCGCCCGGTCGCCGAGCCGGTCTCCTCGGAGCGGGCGATCCTGGAGAAGCTCGGGGCCCGGCGCGACGCGCTGCAGCAGCGCTCGCGCGACCTCGAGACCCGCGAGCAGCTGATCGAGAATGCCGAGCGCAAGCTCGAGACCCGGATCAACGACCTCAAGTCCCTGGAGCAGAAGGGCGACGACGCCGCGGCCAAGCGCGCCGAGGCGGAAGCCGCAGGCCTCAAGTCCCTGGTGACGATGTACGAGACGATGAAGCCCAAGGAGGCCGCCCGGGTCTTCGACCGGCTGAAGCTCGACGTGCTGGTCCCGGTGGTGGTGGGCATGAACCCGCGCAAGATGGCCGAGGTGCTGGCGGTGATGCAGCCCGAGGCGGCCGAGCGCCTGACCGTGGCGCTGGCCCAGCGCGCCCGCGGCGCCGGCGGCCCGAAGACCGCCACCGCCGCCCCGGGCCTGCCGCCCGGCGAATTGCCGGCGATCGACGCGGGGCGTTGAGTTCGTCGGGGGTGCGGGGCCGTCCGGGGAAAAGAAATGACGCGGGTTTTCCCCTCTCCCCGCGGGCGGAGTCAACGGATTCACACGACGCCTTTGAAGCCCAACCCGTTGTAAAACCGCGCGCTTTCCCCTCCCCCTTGTGGGGAGGGGTTAGGGGTGGGGGTGGTGCCGCGTAGAGCGCGAGGCCTCTCCGGCACCACCCCCACCTCCGGCTCCTCCCCACAAGGGGGAGGAGAGAAGAGCTCCCGCGCCTCTTCCTTCCCCCGGACACCCCAGTCCCCCGCCGATTAAGCCCTCATTAGCCCTGTGCCGGCATGGTGCCGTCTCGGGGTGAGGCGGGCGGATGCGATGGGTTCGACGGGCAGGAGCCGCCGCGCTGCGGCGCTGATCGCGCTGGCGGCGTTGGCCGTCGGCGCCGGCACGGCCGATGCGGCGCAGCTCGTGGCGATCCAGGGCAGCGAGCAGAAGAATTTCGGCCGCATCGCGCTCACCTTCGACCACGGCGTGAAGGTGACCGCGAAGGTCACCGGCGGGGTGCTGGTGGTGGGCTTTCGCGAGCCGGTGACCGGTTCGCGCGACCGCCTGGCTGCCGAGATGCCGGCCTATGTCGCGCAGGTCCGCCGCGATCCCGACGGGTCCGGCCTGCGGGTGGCGCTGCAATCCTCCTACAAGGTCAACGTACTGGAGGCCGGCGAGCGGGTCTTCATCGACCTCCTGCCCGAGGGCTGGACCGGCATGCCGCCGGGCTTGCCGCCGGAGGTACTGGCCGACCTCAACCGTCGGGCCGAGGAACTCAGCGAGCGCCTGCGCCGCGAGGCCGCCCGCGGCGCCCGGCGCACCACGCCTTTGCGCCTCGAAGTGGCGCATCTGCCGACCCTGACCCGGCTCTCGGTCCGCCTGCCGGCCGATGTCGAGGTCGGCCTGGAGCGGGCCGGCTCGGATATCCGCCTGCGCATCCCGGGCGCCTACACGATCGAATCGACCGAGGCCCGCGCGGGCCTTCGGCCAGCCGCGACGGGCCTCGCCACGGAGGCCGGCGCGGAGGCCGCCCGGCTGAGCCTGACGCTCGCCGAGGGCTATGCCGCGGAAGGCTATCGCGAGGACGATTCCTACATTCTCGACCTCGTCAAGCCGGCCAAGAAGCCCGACGACAAGAAGCCGGACGACCGGAAGCCGGAGCCGGTCGCCCCGGCCCGGGCCGATGCCCTGCCGCAGATCGAGGCCCGTCCGGCAGCCGAGGCCCGTCCGCCGGCCGAGCCTCGTCCCGACGCGCCGCCCCGCCCGCAGGCCGAGGCGCCGCCCCCGGCGGAGCCGCCCGCGCCCACCGGGCCGGTCCAGGCCCGGATCGCCAAGGCGGCCCAAGGCCTGCGGATCGCCTTCCCGTTCGCGAGCCGGCCGCCGGCGGCCCTGTTCGAGCGCGGCGGGATCGCCACCCTGGTCTTCGAGACCACCGCCCCCGTGACCCTGCCGGCCCTGCCGGCGGGGTCGCCGGCGAGCGTCGCCGAGGGGCCGAGACCCGAGGGTTCCTTCACGGTCCTGCGCCTGCGCCTCGACCAGGGCGTGCTCGCCCAGCTCGCGACCGGGGAGGGGCAGGGCTGGGACCTGGTGCTCGGCGACGGCAGCCTGCCGGGCGGCGATGTCCTGGCGCCGCAGCGCAGCGCCGACGCCACCGGCAAGCCGGCCGTGGCGGTGCCGCTCGCCCGCCCCGGCGGCGCCCTGTGGCTGGAGCGCGACGGCGAGCGCATCGCCGTGGTGACCGCCCGCGGCCCGCGGCTCGCCGCGCTGCCCAAGCGCGGCCGCTTCGTCGAGTTCGAGTTGCTGCCGACCCGGCAGGGCGTGGCCGTGCTGGCGGCGGCCGACGACCTCGCGGTGCGCCCCGGCCTCAACGAGGTGACGATCACCCGCCCCGGCGGGCTGTCGGTCTCGGCCACGGTGGTCGAGGCGCCGGAGGCCGGCGCGCAGGCCTCCGCCCTGATGGTGCAGCCCGATCGCTGGCGCGAGGACCGGCTCGGCGACGTGCGCACGCGCATCCGCGCCGCGCAGGCCGCGGCGGCCGCCGCCGACCGGCCGGCCCGCTCGGCGGCGCGCCTCGACCTCGTCCGGGTGCTGCTCGCCAACGATCTCGCGCCCGAGGCCGCGGGCGTGCTGGCCCTGGCAGTCCGGGAGGACCCGCCGCTGGCGGCCCAGCGGCCGGTGCGGCTCCTCTCGGCCATCGCCGCGCTCAGCATGGGCCAGAACGCCCGGGCGGGCGGCTTCCTCACCCCCGACGGCAAGCAGGCGCTCGATCCCGAGTTGCGGCTGTGGCGCGGCGTCGTCGATGCCCGCAGCCGCCGAAGCGCCGCGGCGCTCGCCGCCTTCAAGGCCGGCCTCCCGGTGATCGAGGCCTATCCCGACGACCTGCAGGTGCAGCTCTACCTCACGGCGATGGAGGCCGCGCTCGACGCCAAGGACCCGGCCTTCGTCCAGCGGGCGCTCACCGCCGTGGCGCCGCTGGCCGAGGCGCCGCCCGCCCGCGACCGGCTGACCTTCCTCAAGGCGCGCTTCGCCGAGGCGATCGGGCAGGACGGGGAGGCCCGCCGCGCCTACAAGCAGCTCGCCGAGACCGCGGCGCCCGGCGTCGCCGCCGACGCGACCCTGCGGCTGGTCGATCTCGGACGGGCCTCCGGCACGATGGCGCCGGAAGCCGCGATCGACCGCCTGGAGCGCCTGACCCTGACCTGGCACGGCGATGCGGAGGCCGAGGCCCTGGCCCGGCTCGGCCGGCTCTATGCCGGGGCCGGCCGCTGGCGCGACGCCTTCGCGACCGCCCGCAAGGCCAACCGCCTGTTTCCCGACCACCCGGCCACCCGCGGCCTGCACGACGACACGGTGGCGCTGTTCTCCGCCCTGTTCCTGTCGGACAAGGGCGCGAGCCTCGGCAAGATCGAGGCCCTGGCGCTGTTCTACGACTTCAAGGAGTTCACGCCGGTCGGCCGCCAGGGCGACGAGATCGTCCGGCGGCTGGCCGACCGGCTGGTCGCCCTCGATCTCCTCGACGCCGCCGGCGACCTCCTGCAGCATCAGGTCGACAACCGCCTGACCGGCGCGGCGCGGGCGAGCGTCGCGGCGCGCCTCGCCACCGTGCGGCTGATGGAGGGCGAGCCGCTCAAGGCCCTCAAGGTGCTGCAGAACACCCGCCTGCCGGAATTGCCGGCGCAGATCCGCGACGCGCGCATCCTGCTCGAGGCCCGGGCCCTGTCCGACCTCTCGCGCACCGATCTCGCCCTCGAACTGCTCGACGGCAATGCCAGCCCGGAGGCGGCGCACCTGCGCGGCGACATCCTGTGGGGCGCGCGGCGCTGGCGCGAGGCCGGGGAGGCGCACGAGGCCCTGCTCGGCACCCGCTGGCGCGATCCCGGCCCCCTGACCGATCCCGAGCGCAGCGACGTGATGCGCTCGGCGATCGCCTACGCGCTGGCCGAGGATCCGCTGAGCCTCGACCGGCTGCGCACGAAATACACCCAGAAGATGGCCGAGAGCCCCGATGCCCGCACCTTCGGCCTCATCGCCTCGCCGAACGCGTCGGGCAGCGCGGCCTTCCGCAGCTTGGTGCGCCAGGCGACCAGCGCCGAGACCCTGACCGATTTCCTGCGCGCCTACCGCGCCCGCTACCCCGAGAGCGCCGCCCCCGAGCGGCCGAAGCCGAGCCCGGACGCTCCCCCGAGGCCGCTCCGGCGCCCGAGGCCCGCGGTGCCGGCGGGCCGTCGCCGGGCTGACGGCACGCGGCCTCGCCCTAGGCCCCGGACGCCGTTGCTCGGCCACGACCGGGGGCCTGCATCTCCCGGCCGGGCCCTACAGGGAACGGCGCAAGGCCGCCACGCAGCGTTCGACGTCGCCCTCGTCGGTCCAGACATGCGGGCTCAGACGCAGCGCCCCGGATCGTTCGCTCGCGAAGACGCCGTCCTGCCGCAGGCGGTCCATCAGGCCGGGGGGCAGGCCGCCGGGCGCGCGGAGCCCGAGGATGTTCGGGGCGCGCCGATGCGCCGGCGCCGCGGAGAGGCCGAGCCCGACGAGACCGTCGGCGAGACGATCGGTCAGGCGGCGCAGCCGGGCCGTTACCGCCGCCCCATCGAGGGACAGGAACAGCTCCAGCCCGGTCGCCGCCATCGGCAACAGGACCGGATCGTTCAATTCGCCCCGGTCGTAGCGCCGGGCGCCGCGAGCAGGCGGACGGTTGCCGAGATTCTCCTCGATCGGCGCGCCGTCCTGCCGGTGCAAAGCGGCATACAGGAAGGCGAGCCCGTAGGGCCCGAGCGTCCACTTGTAGGTCGGGAAGGACAGGAAGTCGGGACGCCAGCGGCCGACATCCACCGGCACGGCCCCCGCCGCCTGGGTCGCATCGATCACCAGTGCGGCCCCGGCGGCGTGGACGGCCGGCGCGAGCCGGTCGAGGTCGATCAGCCCGCCATCGGTCCAGTGCGACGGGGTCAGGGTCGCGACCGCCAGGGGCGGCGCCCCGGGGCGCCCGATGGCCGCCAGAAGGGACGCGGTCCAGTCGCCGTCCGCGGGGCGGGGAACCTCCTCGATGACGAGCCCCCTCGCGCGGGCGAGCCGGTCGAAGGCGTAGCAGAGCGACGGGAACTCGTCGGCGACGCGCAGTACGCGCCCGCCCGGCGCGACCGCGAGGTTCGCCGCGGCCGTCGCTATCGCGTGGCTCACCGATCCCACGATCGCCACGTCGTCCGCAGCCGCGCCGATGAGCCGGGCCGCCGCCGACCGCGCCCGCTCGGCCTGGGCGGGAATCGCCTCGCGCGGATGCAGCCACGGCCGGCTCTTCACCAGCACACCCGCTTCCCCGGCCTCGCGGACCGCCCGGGGCAGCGGCGACCACGCCGCCGCGTCGAGGTAGATGACGTCGTCCGGGATTTCGAACAGGTGCTTCCGGCAGGGCAGGGGGACGACGGAATCCATGCCGGGGCACCTCGCAGTCGCTCACCCGGCCGTGCCGGCGGGCTGCCCGACCGGGACGGGGGGATCGGCCGGGCCCATACCATGGCGCGGCCCGGATCGGGAGGCCGGGGAACGGCCGATCCCTCCGGCAGGCGTGCGTCGGCTCAGACCTCGCCCTCGCCCGCCGGGGCGGAGCGGCGGCGCGGCTCCTCGCCGGTCGTGCTGGTGCCGGGATCCAGGGCGTCGGCTTTACGGGCGGCGTCGTGGTCGGCCGGCGTCACCCCGGCCTTGGCCGCCGCCTTGTCCTCGTCGCGGCGAGTCAGGTGCGGGCGGGCGGTGAGCAGGTCGTCGCTCGGCATGGATGTCTCCTCCGGTTGGCGGGATCCAACGCGGGGCGGCCCGGACCGGTTCGGCACCATGCGGCAGATCGCGATCCGCGGCAGCCGTGTCGACGATGAGGAGTTTGACTCGGCCCGATGACCGGATCGGGTAGTTCCCCGTTCGGGGACGGCATCAACACCTCTGAGGGGTGTTGGTGCCCAGGAGAGGACTCGAACCTCCACGGCTTGCACCACTGGTACCTGAAACCAGCGCGTCTACCAATTCCGCCACCTGGGCCCGAAGCGCTGCTGGGCAGCGCCGCGGTGACGTTCGTTTAGAGGGCGACGGCGGCGGCGTCAACGGGCTTGAGCGGTGCCGGCGCAGGAGGGGGGCGGAGCGCCCGCCTTGTCCGGCTCTCGGGGACGGGATCCGCCCGGCCGCCCGCGGCGGAAATCCGCCGATGGCGGCGCTGCGGTCGGCGCCAGGCCGCCGACGAGGCGATGCGGAAACCGGGCAAGCATCTGATATCGCTGCGTTTTAATATTCCATTCGCCTGGCATCGCGCTTGCCATCGTCCTCCCGCTGCCCTCCGCGAGAGGCCGAAAGGCCCGGGACGGAGAGACCTTCGTCACGCCCGCATCCATGCGGGATGGTTCGCATCCAGGGAGAACGTCCATGAGCACGGCTGCACCGGCGGCGATCGGAGTGAGTCCGGCGCCGTCCGAGACCTCGGACCGCCAGAAGATCAAGGCCATCGTCGCCGCCTCGTCCGGCAACCTGGTCGAGTGGTACGATTTCTACGCCTATGCCTTCACGTCGATCTACTTCGCGTCCGCGTTCTTCCCGTCGAGCAGCCCGACCGGCCAGCTGCTCGCCACCGCCGGCATCTTCGCGGTCGGCTTCTTCATGCGTCCGCTCGGCGGCTGGATCTTCGGTCGCATCGCCGACCGGCGCGGTCGCAAGTCGTCGATGGTGTTCTCGGTGCTGCTGATGTGCGCCGGCTCGCTGATGATCGGCATCCTGCCGACCTACGAGACCATCGGCGTGCTCGCGCCCGTCCTGCTCCTCGTCGCCCGCCTCGCGCAGGGCCTCTCGGTCGGCGGCGAGTACGGCACGGCCGCCACCTACATGAGCGAGATCGCCGGCAAGGGGCGCCGCGGCTTCCTGTCGTCGTTCCAGTACGTCACCCTGATCGGCGGCCAGCTCCTCGCCGTGCTGATCGTGTTCGCGCTCCAGCACATCCTCACGACCGAGGAGATGCGGGCCTGGGGCTGGCGCATCCCGTTCCTGGTCGGCGCCGCGGCGGCCGTCGTCGCGATGTTGCTGCGCGGCTCGCTCAAGGAATCGGCTTCGCACGAGACCATGACGAGCAAGGAGGCCGGCTCGCTCCGCGCCCTGATGCAGCACAAGCGGGCGCTGCTCATCACGCTCGCCTTCACCATGGGTGGCTCGCTCTACTTCTACACCATGACCACCTACATGCAGAAGTTCCTGGTCAACACGGTGAAGCTCGACCTGAAGACGGTCTCGACCGTGATGACCCTGGCGCTCGTGGTGTTCATGGTGATCCAGCCGCTCTTCGGCGCCCTGTCGGACCGGATCGGCCGGCGCAACAACATGATCCTGTTCAGCGGGCTCGCCATGCTCGGCGCAGTGCCGCTGCTCTCGACCCTGTCGCTGGTGACGAGCCCGTGGGCCGCCTTCGGGCTGATCCTGACGGGTCTTCTGATCGGGTCCTTCTACACCTCGATCAGCGGCGTGGTGAAAGCCGAGCTGTTTCCGGCCGAGGTGCGGGCGCTCGGTGTCGGCCTGCCCTACGCCATCGCCAACGCGATCTTCGGCGGCACGGCGGAATACGTCGCGCTCTCGTTCAAGACCTATGGCAACGAGAGCCTGTTCTTCTGGTACGTGGCGGCGATGGCCGCGGTGGCCTTCGCCGCCTCGCTGTGGATGCCCGATACCCGCAAATACGGCTATCTCGACGGCAACGGCCGGATGGCCGGCTGACGCGCGACGTGTTCGGGACCCGGGTCACGCCGGGTCCCGGGCGGCTTGTCGCTTGCGGACCATCCCGGTTTCGAGGCAGGGCGGGAATTGCACGATCCGCGTTCCCCCAGCGAGACGCCCGGCATGAGCCAAGCCCATCCTGCCGATCGTCCGGTCGAGACGCCGCTTCGCGCGCGCCTCGCTGGCATCGGGGCCCGGCGCTGGGGATCGGCGGTGGCGATCCTGGCGCTCACCCTCGCGGTGTTCCTCCTCGCGCTCGGGGCCGGGCACGATCAGGTGCGGCGCGCCGCGCGCCAGCGGCTCGTGATCGCCGAGGCGGTCCTGCGCGCCACCGTCGACCGCTACCGCGACCTGCCGACCGTGCTCGCCCTCGACATGCAGGTCCAGGATCTCCTCGTCGATCCCACTGCCGCCGCCATCGCCGCCGTCAACGCCAAGTTCGAGACCGTCGCCCGGGCCTCCGGCATCGCCGCGATCTACCTGATGGACGCGAAGGGGCTGACGCTCGCCGCGAGCAACTGGAACCAGCCCCTCGGCTTCGTCGGCACCTCCTACGCCTACCGGCCGTATTTCCTCGATGCGCTCGCGACCGGCGCCTCGCGCTATTTCGGCATCGGCACCACCACCCAGCAGCCGGGCCTGTTCATCGGCAAGGCGGTGGAGGCCCGAGGAGACGGGCAAGGCGGCTGGGTCGCGGGCGTGGTGGTGATCAAGGTCGACCTGGAAGGCCTCGAGGGCGAGTGGCGCCGGGCGGGCGAGCGGAATCTGGTCTCGGACGCGGCCGGCATCGTCTTCCTGGCGAGCGAACCCGGCTGGAAGTACCGCCCGTTCCAGCCCCTGGCGCCGGCAGAGACCGACCGGATCCGCGCCGCCCGGCAATACGGCGACAGCGACCTGCGGCCCCTGCTGGCGGATGGTCCCCCGTTCCCGGCGGGATGATCGCTCTGCCCTCCGCCGGCGGGGCCGGGAGCGGCCTCGTCGAGCCCGTGGCGATGCCGGATCTCGGCTGGACGCTCTGGACCGTCGCCCCGACCGGTGCCGCGTCGCGCCAGGCCGCGCTGGTGGCGGCCGCCACGGGACTTACCGGCCTGGCCCTCGCCTTCGCGCTCGCCGCGGCGAGCCAGAAGCGGCAGCGCCTGCGGGCCGAGCAGGCGATGCGGCTCTCCCTCGAGCGGCGGGTGGCGGAGCGCACCCACGACCTCAGCGAGGCCAATACGCGCCTGCGGACCGAGATCGCCGAGCGGGAGCGCGCGACGACGGCGCTCCGGGCGACGCAAGCCGAGCTGATCCACGCCGGCCGGCTCGCGGCGCTGGGCCAGATCTCGACGGCGATCAACCACGAGATCAACCAGCCGCTCGCGGCCCTGCGCACCTTCCTGGCCAGCACCGCCCTGTTCCTGGAGCGCGGCGACGAGGCGACGGTGCGCCGCAACCTCCAGCGCATGACCGAGGTCACGCAGCGCATCGCCGAGATCATTCGCCATCTCAAGGACTTCGCCCGCAAGACCGGCCCCGAGCACCGTGAGCCGGTCCGCCTCGCGAGCGCGGCGGAGGCCGCCCTCGACCTGCTGCGGGTCCGGCTGCGGGCGGAAGACGTCACGGTCGATTGCCGGATCCCGCCCGACGCGATGGTGCGGGCCGAGCCGGTGCGCCTCGAACAGGTCATCC
Source organism: Methylobacterium aquaticum (assembly GCF_016804325.1). Taxonomy (NCBI): domain Bacteria; kingdom Pseudomonadati; phylum Pseudomonadota; class Alphaproteobacteria; order Hyphomicrobiales; family Methylobacteriaceae; genus Methylobacterium; species Methylobacterium aquaticum. The sequence goes on along the minus strand of NZ_CP043627.1, from coordinate 3,136,149 downwards.
TCAACCTGATGGTCAACGCCCTCGACGCGATGCGCGACGCCCCCGAGCGCCGGCTCGACCTCTGCGCCGCGCGCGCGACCTCCGACGAGCCGGCGCCGTCCTGGCGGCTCGACGTGGCGGATAGCGGGAGCGGGATCGCGCCGGAGCACATGGCGCAGATCTTCGATCCGTTCTTCACCACCAAACCGGCCGGGGAGGGGCTGGGGCTCGGCCTGTCCCTGTCCTCGCTCATCGTGCGCGACCTCGGGGGCAGCCTCACGGCCGGGAACGGCGCGCGCGGCGCCGTGCTGACCCTCGTGCTGCCGGCAGCGGAGAGTTAAGACGATGACGTCACGGGTGGAGCGCGTCCTGTTCGTCGACGACGAGGAGACGGTGCGCGAGGCGCTGGAGCAGTGGCTGACGCTCGCCGGCTACGTCGTCTCGACCTTCGAGGCGCCGGACGACGCCCTCGCGGCGATCGACGCCGATTTTCCCGGCATCCTCGTCACCGACCTGCGCATGCCGCGGATGGACGGGTTCACGGTGCTGGAGCGCGCCCTGGAGCGGGACCCGGACCTGCCGGTCCTGCTCGTCACCGGCCACGGCGACGTGCCGCAGGCGGTGGAGGCGATGCGGCGCGGCGCCTACGACTTCATCGAGAAGCCCTTCGCGCCCGAGCGCCTGACCGACGCGATCGGCCGCGCCTGCGAGAAGCGTCACCTCACCTTGCGCCTGCGCCGGCTCCACGCGCGCACCGACGCGCACGCCATCGAGAGCCGCCTGATCGGCACCTCCCGGGCGATGGAGACCCTGCGGCGCGAGGTGCTCGACCTCGCCGCAACCCCGGTCAACGTGGTCGTCAACGGCGAGACCGGCTCCGGCAAGGAGCTGGTGGCGCAGTGCCTGCACGCCTTCTCGACGCGGCGCGACGGCCGCTTCGTCCCGCTCAATTGCGGCGCGATCCCCGACACGATGATGGAGAGCGAGCTGTTCGGCTACGAGGCCGGCGCCTTCACGGGCGCGCTCAAGCGCCGGATCGGCAAGCTCGAATACGCCCATCGCGGCACGCTGTTCCTCGACGAGATCGAGGCGATGCCGCTCTCCGGCCAGGTCAAGCTGCTGCGGGTGCTGCAGGAGCGCCGGGTCGAGCGGCTCGGGTCCAACGACTCGGTCGCCGCCGACCTGCGCACCCTGTGCGCCAGCAAGGTCGACCTGCACGCGGAGGCCGAGGCCGGGCGCTTCCGCCCCGACCTCTATTACCGCCTCGACGTGGCGAGCCTGCGCATCCCTCCCTTACGCGAGCGGCGCGAGGACATCCCGCTGCTGTTCGAGCACTTTGCCGCGAAGGCCGCCGAGGAGCATGGACGGGCGATGCGGCCCTTGGGCGCCCGCCATATCCAGGATCTCGTCGAGCGACCCTGGCCCGGCAACGTGCGCGAGTTGCGCAACGCCGCCGAGCGCTACGCCTTCGGCCTCGACCGCCTCGGCGCCGCGCCGGAGCCGGGCGAAGCCGGCATGCCGCTCGCCGCCCGGGTCGAGGCCTATGAGCGGGGCCTGATCCAGCAGGCGCTGCAGCAGGCGCAGGGCAACATCGCCGAGGCGATGCGCCTCCTCGATCTTCCCCGACGCACCCTCAACGAGAAGATGCAACGTTATGGCCTGAGCCGTGGGGATTTCGTGGGGTAGGGGCGGGGGTGCTCGTCCCGATAGGCTGGGTGTTCGAGTTTAACGACCGCGTTCAAACCCTCGATGTCATCCCGAGGCCGCGCAGCGGAACCCGGGATCCATAACCACTCACGATGCAGGACGAAGCGGGCCGCATTCCACCTTATTCTGGACGGTCAGCGGTCATGGATCCGGGTTCTCGTCTTCGACGAGTCCCGGGATGGCGTGGAGACATGCCCGCGTGCGCGCGAGTTCGACTCACACGCGCGATCAGACGATCTTTGAAGCCTGAACGTCTTCAATTATGATTGGGCTTGCACCGGATGAGAGCGCATCATCATCACGGTCGGCATCAACACCATCGAAGGGTGTTGGTGCCCAGGAGAGGACTCGAACCTCCACGGCTTGCACCACTGGTACCTGAAACCAGCGCGTCTACCAATTCCGCCACCTGGGCCCTAGAGCGTCGCCTTGGCGGCGCCCCGGTGTCAGTCGTTTAGTCGGCGGCGGAGCCGGCGTCAACGCCGAACTCCGCCGTTTCGTGAGACGAAATCAGAACCCCGCCGGCCACTCGCGGATGTCGACGAAATGGCCCGCGATCGCCGCGGCCGCCGCCATCGCCGGGGAGACGAGGTGGGTGCGGCCCTTGTGGCCCTGGCGGCCCTCGAAGTTGCGGTTCGAGGTCGAGGCGCAGCGCTCGTGGGGCTTGAGGCGGTCGGCATTCATGCCGAGGCACATCGAGCAGCCCGGCTCGCGCCAGTCGAAGCCGGCCTCGATCAGGATCCGGGCCAGGCCCTCCTCTTCCGCCTGCTGCTTCACGAGGCCCGAACCCGGCACCACCATGCCGCTGACGTTCGGATGGATCTTCCTGCCCTCGACCATGCGGGCGACGATCCGAAGATCCTCGATCCGGCCGTTGGTGCAGGAGCCGATGAACACCTTGTCGAGGGCGATGTCGGTGATCTTCGTGCCCGGGGTCAGGCCCATATAGGACAGGGCCTTCTCCTTGGAGGAGCGCAGGTTCTCGTCCTCGATCGAGGCCGGATCCGGCACCCGGCCCTGGACCGAGATCACGTCCTCAGGCGACGTGCCCCAGGTCACGATCGGGGGGAGGTTGGCGGCATCCAACCGGATCTCGCGGTCGAAATGCGCGCCCTCGTCCGAGACGAGGTTGCGCCAATAGGCGACCGCGCGTTCGAAGGCCTCGCCCTTCGGCGCCTTCGGCCGGTCCTTGATGTAGGCGAAGGTGGTCTCGTCGGGGGCGACCATGCCGGCGCGGGCGCCGCCCTCGATCGACATGTTGCAGATCGTCATCCGCCCCTCCATCGAGAGGCCCCGGATCGCCTCGCCGGCATATTCCAGCACGTGGCCGGTGCCGCCGGCGGTGCCGATCTCGCCGATGATCGCCAGGATGATGTCCTTGGCGCCGACGCCGGCGGGCAGGCGCCCGTCGACGACGGCGCGCATGTTCTTCGCCTTCTTCTGGATCAACGTCTGGGTGGCGAGGACGTGCTCGACCTCCGAGGTGCCGATGCCGTGGGCGAGCGCCCCGAAGGCGCCGTGGGTCGAGGTGTGGGAATCGCCGCAGACGATCGTCTGGCCCGGCAGGGTGAAGCCCTGCTCCGGCCCGATGATGTGGACGATGCCCTGGCGCTTGTCGAGCGCGTCGTAATACTCGATGCCGAACTCGCGGACGTTCTCGGCCAGGGTGTCGATCTGCGTGCGGCTCTCGGGATCCTCGATGCCGAAGCTGCGGTCCGAGGTCTGGACGTTGTGGTCCACCACCGCCAGCGTCTTCTCCGGATGGCGCACCCGGCGCCCGGCGAGACGAAGCCCCTCGAAGGCCTGGGGAGAGGTGACCTCGTGGACGAGGTGCCGGTCGATGTAGAGGAGGCAGGTGCCGTCCGGCTGACGATCGACGACGTGGTCGTCCCAGATCTTGTCGTAGAGGGTGCGAGGGGCAGTCATCGGAATTGTTGCCTTGTCACGAAGACCTGACGGTGGGGGCGGGGGCATGGCGTGCGCGCGCCGCGGACCCGTCATGTAACCGTCTGAACCGCCGACGGGTAGACCCCATCGCGCCGCAAGGGGATGCAGGGCTCGCACGGCGTGCGGGGACGTCGTCGCTTCGGAGCCTGCGTGATGAGCCTCCGAAGATTCATACCCACCGGGTCATTCCGGGGCCGCCCAGCGGAGCCCGGAATCCAGAACCGCGGATGAGTTCAGGAAGAATCGAACGGCCTTCCGCTTCGTTCTGCATCACCTGCGGTTCTGGATTCCGGGCTCCGCTGCGCGGCCCCGGAATGACCCGGAGGATGTCAGGACTGTCGAGCGAGTCGATCGGGCTCTCTCGGGTGGCGAGCGTCTTCGAACACTCCCACCCGAGAACGCCGGGTTGCTACTCCTTCACCGCCCCGGTCATGGCCGAGACGTAGTGCTCGACGAAGAACGAGTACAGGATCACCAGCGGCAGCGAGCCGACGAGCGCACCCGCCATCAGCGAGCCCCAGCGGTAGATGTCGCCGTCGACGAACTCGCTCACCACCGCCACCGGCACGGTCTTGTTCTGGGTCGAGGACAGGAAGGTCAGCGCGTAGATGAACTCGTTCCAGCATAAGGTCAGCGAGAAGATGCCGGCCGAGATCAGCCCCGGCACCGCCAGGGGCAGGATGATCTTGACCAGGATCTGCCACCGGCTCGCCCCGTCGATCAGCGCGCATTCCTCCAGCTCGTAGGGGATGGTCTTGAAGTACCCCATCAAGAGCCAGGTCGAGAACGGGATCAGGATGGTGGGATAGACCAGCACCAGGGCGAAGGGCGAGTCGTAGAGCCCGTAGGCCTGGATGATGGTGGCGAGCGGGATGAACAGGATCGAGGGCGGCACGAGGTAGGCGAGGAAGATCGCCGCGCCGACCGCCACCGCGCCCTTGTAGCGGATCCGCACGATCGCGTAGGCCGCGAGCACGCTGGCGAACAGCGACAGCACGGTGGCCGCCACCGAGATCATCATCGTGTTCCAGAGCCACAGGGGATAGTTGGTCTGGAACAGCAACTTCGAGATGTGCTTGAGCGTCGGCGACACCACCCAGAACGGGTTGTAGGTGTCCATGTCGATGAGCTGCTCGTCCGGTTTGATGGCGGTCAGTGCCATCCAGTAGAACGGGAACAGCAGCACCACCAGGATGACGAAGAGCGGAAGGTAGACCGTGACGACGCGCCTCGGCAGCGTGTCGAGATAGGCCATGCCCTCGCTGTTGTCGGGGGTGGAGTCGGCGGTCGTGGTCGTGGCGGCCATGGGTGCTCGATCCTTCTTTTAGCCGGTCTGCCACTTGCGGTTCTGGAGGCCGAACCACGAGATCCCGATGGCGAAGATCAGGAACGGCACCATCGCGGTGGCGATGGCCGCGCCCTCGCCGAGATTCCCCGACAGGATGCCGCGCTGGTAGGACAGGGTCGCCATGAGGTGGGTCGTGTTCACCGGGCCACCGCGGGTCATCGCCCAGATCAGCTGGAAGTCGGTGAAGGTGAACAGCACCGAGAAGGTCATCACCACGGCGATGATCGGGGTGAGGAGCGGCAGGGTGATGTGGCGGAAGTTCTGCCACGGCGTCGCGCCGTCGATCGTCGCCGCCTCGTAGAGCGAAGGCGACACGGTTTGAAGACCGGCGAGCAGCGTGATGGCGATGAACGGCACGCCGCGCCAGATGTTGGCGAAGGTCACGCAGATCCGCGCCATGGTCGGATCGCCGAGGAAGTCGATGTTGTGGTCGAGCAGGCCGAGATGGCGCAGCGACCACGAGATGATCGAGAACTGGCTGTCGAAGATCCACCAGAACGCCAGGGCCGACAGCACCGTCGGCACGACGAACGGGATCAGCACGATCGAGCGGATCAGCGCCTTGAACGGCAGCCGCTTGTTGAGGAGCAGCGCCAGGTAGAGGCCGATGCCGAACTTCGCCACCGAGGCGAAGCCCGTATAGACGAGCGTGTTGAACACCGAGAGCCAGAAGACGCTGTCGTCCCACAGCCACTCGTAATTCTCGATCCCGACGAAGTTGCCGCCGCGGCCGATGCGGGTGTCGGTGAGCGAGAGCCAGACGCCCTTGCCGAGCGGATAGGCCAGGAACAGCAGCAGGATCGCGGCTGCCGGCAGCATGAACCAGAAGCCCAGCCAGCCGCGGCTCGCCCGCAACCGGCTCCAGGCCGAGCCGGTCGGGGGCGCCGCCGGGGCGGGGCGGGCGAGGGCTATATCGGCCACGGGGAGCCTCCTCCGGGTGTTGTTTGATTTTGTCACTGCGAGGGTGGAAGCAGGAAGCAAATGTTTCAACGACGATGGAACGTCATCGACTGCATCGACGGCAGGATGATCGCTACAGTTCCAACTCCACAGGGTCATCCCAGGGCCGCGACAGCGGAGCCCGGGATCCAGAACCGCAGGTCGTGCAGGACGAAGCTGTCGTCGTCCCGCCTCTTCCTGTTCCACCTGAGTGTCTGGATTCCGGGCTCCGCTGTCGCGGCCCCGGAATGACGATGGCGGGTGTGAGATCCGTCGAGGCCTTCGAGCGGAGGCTCACAGTGGAGAGACGGAGCGATCCGTCAGGCCGACCGGAAGATCCGCTGGGCCTGCCTCTCCGCCGTCTTGATCGCGCCCTTCAGGTCCTCGCGGCCGGTGCAGTAGGAGGCGAACATGTCGACGACGACGAAGTCGGCGAGCACGGCGGCCACCTTCTCGCTCACCGGGGCGAGGCCGCCGGCGGCGAGCGTGCGGCTCGAGGCCTCGCCGAACACCTTGTTCTTCGGGTCGGCGGTCCAGATCGGGTTGTTGGCGTAGGCCTGGAGCGGGTGGCAGAGATAGCCCTGCGAGGCTTCCAGCCAGGAATTGTAGTTCTGGGCCTCCAGCGCGAAGGCCATGAATGCCTTACAGGCGTTCGGCGCCTTGGTGTAGGTGTAGGCGAGGATCGGGAAGGCGAGCTGGAACTCGGTCGGCTTGCCGGACTTGCCGACCGGCCAGACCGCGTGGTCCATGTCCGCCGCGATGTCCTTCTTCTCGTTCTTGGCCGCGGCGTAGACCGAGATGCCGTTGCCGGTCAGATAAAGGTCGCCCGACAGGAAGGCCTTGTTGTTGGACGAATCGTTCCACGACGCCGTGCCGGGCACGAAGGTCTCGTAGAGCGCCTTGACGTATTCGAGCGCCTTGGCGGTCTCCGGCGAGTTGATGACGATCTTCTCGTTGGCGTCGACCAGGTAGGCGTCGTGCGACCACAGGGCCCAGTGGATCCACGAATTGGCGTCGCCGGTGGCGTGGCCCAGCGCGAAGCCGGCCGGCGTGTTGTTCTTCTTCATCGCCTTGCAGAGTTCCAGGAAGCCGGCATGATCCTCCGGCACCTTCTGGAACCCGGCCTTGTTCACGGCCGAGATGCGGTAGTTGATGTAGCCGCCGTTGAACGCCATCGGGATGGCGATCCACTTGCCCTTGACCTTGCCGTAGGCCTCGGCCGCGGGCAGCCAGCCGCCGTACTTCTTGCCGAGGTAGTCGGCGACGTCGGCGACCTCCATGCATTTCGACGGGAACAGGGCCGGGAAGGAGTAGAGGCCCCAGACCATGTCCGGGCCCTGGCCGGTATTGGCCGCCACCGACGCCTTGGGCTGGATGTCGTCGAAGGACTCGCTCGTCACGCTCACCGGCACGCCGGTCGCCTTGGTGAAGGCGTCGACGAGGCGCATGAAGGCCTCGTCCTCGGACGGGATGAAGCGCTTCCAGCGCAGGAGCTTGAGCGAGGCGCCGGCCTCCGGCTTCCACTGGTTCTCCTGCGCCCAGGCGCGGGCGAAGCCCTCGAGGCCCGCGGCGGACGCGAGGCCGAGGGCGGCGCCCCCTTGAGGATCTGGCGACGATCGAAGGCTGACATCGTGGCGTCTCTCCCGGGATGATTCTGGTTGGTGGTCGAGCGCGGCCGGCGGCGGGATGGCGTCCCGCCGCCGGCCGAACCATCGGGCCGTCAGCTCAGCCGGCGGCCGTTCTCGGCATCGAACAGGTGGACGAGGGCGGGATCGGCGGTGATGCTGATCCGCTCGCCCGGGCCGGCGCCGATCCGGTCGCGGAACACGCAGGCGATGTCGCGGGCGACCTCGTTGGCGATGTCCTTGGCGCCGCCGCCGGGCGGGCGCACCAGCACCATGGTCTCGGAGCCGGTCGGCTCCACCACCGCCACCTCCACCGGCACGCCGTTCTCGGCGAGACGGACGTGCTCGGGCCGCAGGCCGTAGACCGCCGGCATCCCGTCGGCGGGGCGCGAGCCGCGGGTCGGCAGCGGCAGGGTCAGGCCGCCTTCGGTGCGGAACGTGTCGCCGGCGATCTTGCCCTTCAGGAAGTTCATCGACGGCGAGCCGATGAAGCCGGCGACGAAGATGTTGTCGGGCCGGTCGTAGAGTTCGAGCGGCGCACCGACCTGCTCGACCACGCCGTCATGCATCACCACGATCTTGTCGGCCATGGTCATGGCCTCGATCTGGTCGTGGGTGACGTAGACCGTGGTGGTGCGCAGGCGCTGGTGCAGCTCCTTGATCTCGGCCCGCATCGCCACGCGCAGCTTGGCGTCGAGGTTCGACAAGGGCTCGTCGAACAGGAAGACCTGAGGGTCGCGCACGATCGCCCGGCCCATCGCCACGCGCTGGCGCTGGCCGCCCGAGAGCTGGCGCGGATAACGGTCGAGGAGTTTCTCCAAGCCGAGGATCGAGGCGGCGCGGCCGACCCGGCTGTCGATCTCCTCCTTGGCGGCCTTTCTCAGCTTGAGCGAGAAGGCCATGTTGTCCTTCACGGTCATGTGCGGGTAGAGCGCGTAGTTCTGGAACACCATGGCGATGTCGCGCTCCTTGGGCGGCACCGCGTTGACGACGCGCGAGCCGATCCGGATCTCGCCCGCCGTGATGTTCTCCAACCCCGCGATCATGCGCAGAAGGGTCGATTTCCCGCAGCCCGACGGGCCGACCAGGATCACGAATTCCCCGTCCTGAATGTCGATCGAGACGCCGTGCAGGATCGGGGTGGCCCCGAACGACTTGCGCACGTTCCTGATTTCCAGCCCGGCCATCGGCTCCTCGTAGTCGTGTTGATCAGATAGCGGTCGCGCGCGGCGCGCGGCCCGAAACGGCAGCGCTGCCACAGGCAGACGACGAACACACGACAGGCGAGCCCGGGGGAGGGCGTCTGGCGCTCATCTGGGTTGTTTCCTCGACCCGTAAGAACGGGGCGGCCTGGGTTGCCGCCTCTCGTGTTGGCGGCCATCATCGGGCGCGCGGGGCGCAAGATCAAGCGCCCTCGCCATGCGCCCATCGTCGGATGCGCGAGAAACGACCGGGAGACAGGCTTGAAGTCCACAGACGTTCTGATCATGCGGCCGATGGCGCCGCTGGTGACCGAGAGCCTGGAGAGGCATTTCACCCTCCATCGCGGCGACCTGGCCGAGGACAAGGAGCGCTTCCTCGACGAGGTGGCCTCCAAGATCCGCGGCATGGCGGTGAGCCATGTCCACGTGAACGACGCCCTGCTCGACCGGCTGCCGAAGCTCGAGATCGTCGCCAATTTCGGCGTCGGCTACGACACGATCGATGCGGCGGCCTGCGGCCGGCGCGGCGTGATCGTGACCAACACGCCCGACGTGCTGACCGACGAGGTCGCGGACCTGGCGGTGGGCCTGCTGCTCGCCACCGTCCGGCAGATCCCGCAGGTCGACCGCTACCTGCGCCAGGGCAAGTGGCTGGAGAAGCCCTATCCGCTGACCGGCACGCTCCGCGGGCGCAAGGTCGGCATCCTGGGGCTCGGCCGCATCGGCCGGGCGATCGCCCACCGCCTCGTCGCCTTCGGTCTGCCGATCGCCTATCACGGCCGGACGAAGCAGGCGGATGTTGCTTACGAATACTTCCCCTCGCTCATCGAGATGGCGAAGGCCTGCGACGTGCTGATGGTGGTCGCACCGGGCGGGCCCGAGACGAAGAACATCGTCGGCCGCGAGGTGCTGGAGGCGCTGGGACCGGAGGGCGTGCTGATCAACGTCGCCCGCGGCACTTTGGTGGACGAGGACGCGCTGGCCGCGGCTCTGGCCGACGGCACGATCCAGAGCGCCGGCCTCGACGTCTTCGCCGAGGAGCCGAAGGTGCCCGACGCCCTGATCGCCCAGGAGCATGCGGTTCTGCTGCCACATGTCGGCTCGGCGTCGCACCACACGCGCAACGCAATGGGCCAGCTCGTCGTTGATAACCTGACCTCCTGGTTCCAGGGCAACGGTCCGGTGACGCCGGTGGCCGAGACACCCTGGAAGTCCAAGACCTGAGAGAGCCACGTCCATGCGCCTGCGCCGCCTCCTTCCGGTCCTCGGTCTGCTTGCCTGGACGGGATGCGCGGCGGCGCAGGAGACGAGCCCGGCCCGCGATGCGGCTGGGCCCTGGGAACTGGCGCTCGACGGCAGCTTCCGCCGCTGCGGCGTGATGCTGGCCGCCGAGCCCGGCCCGGTCGGACAGGCCCTGCGCTTCCCGGCGGGCTGCCGGCGGGCGCTGCCCGTGGTCAACGGCCTCGGCGGCTGGCGCCAGGAGGGCGGCCTGATCCAGCTCCTCGACCGCGAGGGCCAGCCGGTGCTGGCCTTCGCGAGCCCGGACAACGACGGCATCCGCAGCGCGGAATCGCCGAGCGGCGAGCGCTACAGCCTGGCCCAAGGCGGTCTTTCTGCCGGGGCGCGGCCCGCCGCCCCGGAGACGCCGCTGATCACGACGGCGGCGCTCTCGACGCTGCCGACCGCACGGGATTCCTCTCGCGACGGCCTCGCCATCGCGCCCTCGACCGCCGCGGCGGTGACCGGGCTCTACACCCTCGACCGCTTCGTCGAGAAGGACGTCTGCCGGGTGATGCTCAAGCCTGCGAGCGCGCAGGTGCAGGAGGGCTGCCGCGATCCCGGCCTCGCCCTGTTCGACCCCACCGCCTGGCACTACGAGGCCGGCCGCCTCACCCTGGTGGCGCGGCGCGGCCACAGCGTCGAGCTGATCCCGCTAGGGGAGGGGCGCTGGCGCCGCGACCCGGAGATCGGCACGACCTTCGTGCTGCGGCGGGTGGAGCCGTGAGGGGCGGGGGCAGTCGCGCTCTATCGGGATTGAAGGCACCACAACGGCGGGGACGTGAAGCCAGCCGGCATCGTCTTTACCTATCCACGACCTCATCCTGAGGTGTGATACGAATTCCGGACAATCACTTCCGGAATTCGTATCACGAGCCCGCGCGGTGAAGCCGTAGGCTTCACACGTTTGAGCGAAGCCGATTTCCGCATCGCGAAGCGATCAATCGGAAATCGTATGAGTCGATTGAAAATCGACTGACCTCGAAGGAGGGCTCCAGGGATCGCAGAGGCTTCTGGAGCCCTCCTTCGAGGCTCACTCCGTTCGCACCTCAGGATGAGGTCGTGGATGGGAACGCTCGGCCAGGCATGTCTCATAACTCTGTCGTGTCCCGTGATCCCCACGGCTTCGAGTTCCGCGACAAGCCGGGACAGGTCCTCGACCTTCGGCACCTCGACATAGGCTTCGCCCGAATCGAACAGATCTGTCATGAGCGCGTGAGCCGCCTTGACCGGGAGATGCCGACGGACCAGGGCGCGGGCTGCCGCAACGGTATCAAGGTTCCGATCCGACAAGACCTTGAGTCTGAAAGCCTGTCTGAGCGGATCGTTCCGACCAAGCTGAAAGGGACTATAGGATCTCCTATCCTACCACCTCATCCTGAGGCGTTAGTCGATCGGAGATCGACTGACCTCGAAGGAGGCTTCCAGAAGCCTCTGCGATCCCTGGAGCCCTCCTTCGAGGTCAGCCGATTTTCAATCGGCTGACACCTCAGGATGAGGTCAGAGGATGAGACGATCCCGCCTCACTCAAATCATTTACAGAAAATCCTGCTCTGGCAGGCTCCCAGGAGGCAGGCTCACAACACGATCGCGATCGGTGGCGGTCGGCTCGCCGTGACCGCTCCGATCGCCGGCCGTGCCCTTGCCAGGCCCCACGCCCCGTCCGACAACCCGACGACGATTCCCCTCCGACCGGATTTCCCCATGCAGGCCTACCGCGCCCTCGAAGCCACCTTCGCCCGCATCAGCGCCCTCGAGGACGCCTCCGGCATCCTCGGCTGGGACGCCCAGACCCTGATGCCGGACGGGGCGGCGGAGGGGCGGGGCGACCAGATCGCGGTGCTGCGCGGCCTCGCGCACGACCTCCTCACCGATCCCGCCACCACCGACCGGCTCGCCGCGGCCGAGGCGGAAGGCGGGCTCGACGCGTGGCAACGGGCGAACCTCGCCGAGATGCGCCGCGCCTACACCCACGCCGCGGCGGTGCCGCGCGACCTCGTCGAGGCCAGTTCCCGCGCCGTATCGCGGGCGGAGATGACCTGGCGCGAGGCCCGCCGCACGTCCGATTTCGCGCTGCTGCGGCCCGATCTCGCCGAGGTCCTGCATCTCCAGCGCGAGATCGGCCGGGCGAAGGGCGAGGCCCTGGGGCTCTCCCCCTACGACGCCCTCCTCGACAGCTACGATCCGGGCCTGCGGCAGGCGGCGATCGACCCGCTGTTCTCGGTGCTGGAGACCGAGCTGCCGGGCCTGATCGCCGAAGCGCGGGCGCGCCAGGCGGCGGCGGGGCCGGCGCCGACCGCCGAAGGGCCGTTCCCGGTCGAGACCCAGCGCCAGGTCGGGCTCGCCTTGATGCGGGCGGCGGGGTTCGACTTCGACCGGGGGCGGCTCGACGTCAGCCTGCACCCGTTCTGCGGCGGCGCCACGGACGACGTGCGCATCACCACGCGCTACGACGAGACGGACTTCGCCCGCGCCCTGATGGGCGTGCTGCACGAGACCGGGCACGCCCTCTACGAGCAGGGCCGCCCCGCCGCCTGGCGCCGCCAGCCGGTGGGGGCTGCCCGCGGCATGAGCCTGCACGAGAGCCAGTCGCTCACCCTGGAGATGCAGGCCGGCCGCAGCCGCGAGTTCGTCGCGTATCTGGCACCACTGGTGCGCGAGGCCTTCGGCGGCACCGGCCCGGCCTGGGAGGCCGACGCGCTGTATCGCAACTACACCAAGGTCGCGCCGGGCTTCATCCGGGTCGATGCCGACGAATGCACCTATCCGGCCCATATCCTGCTGCGCTACCGGCTGGAGCGGGCGCTGATCCGGGCCGAGATGGAGATCGGCGACCTGCCGGGCGCCTTCAACGACGGGATGCACCGGCTCCTCGGGCTCACCGTGCCGGACGATGCCCGGGGCTGCCTCCAGGACATCCATTGGCCCGGCGGCGCCTGGGGCTACTTCCCGACCTACACCCTCGGGGCGATGATGGCGGCGCAGCTGTTCGATGCCGCCTGCACGGCCGAGCCCGACCTGCGCCCCGGCCTCGCACGCGGCGACTTCACGCCCCTCGTCGGCTGGCTGCGGACGAACGTGCATCACAAGGGCAGCGCCTTCGGGACGGAGGGCATCCTGACCGCGGCGACCGGGCGGCCGCTCTCGGCCGACATCTTCCTTGGCCATCTCCGGCGGCGCTACCTCGATGCCTGACCGGCCGCGCCGGGCCCGGCGCTGAAAACCAGTCATCGCTGCGCTTGACGAGCGCAGCGGTGACGTGGGATGAACCAATTGTATTCGATTCAAATTTTATGTTTTTCCTGACAGTGTCATATCATAGTCATAGTATTCGTTCGGTGGCTAAGTTTAATATGTCATAAGGTTTTTCCGCTGTAGGGGCGCGTCATCACAGCATCCCTCGGTGTTCCCATGCGTTTCACGTTAGGCCGGAAGCTCGGCATCGTCGTCGGCCTGCCCATTCTCGTCGCCGCCGGCATCGCCGCCTTCGCGATTTCCCTGTCGCAGAACGAGCAGCGCCGCGCGAACGCCGTGGAGGCGGCCTGGGAGGCGGCATTCCACACCCGCACCCTCGCGCAGGGGATCGAGCACGTGGTGGTGACGGTGCAGGCCCTCACGGCGGCCGAGGACGTCGCCGAGGCCAAGCAGAAGTTCGGGGCGCTGGACGCGGCGATCGCGGCGGTCGAGGCCGAGCGCCCGGCCTTCTTCGCGGCGCTCAACCCCTCTCTCGACGAGGGCGAGGCGCGGACGCTCTCGCTGACCCTGCAGGAATTCCTGGCCTACCAGCGCGACACGGCGGAGCTCGGCCGGACGCTCTCGCCCAAGGCGGCGCAGATCCAGGCCGCCGACGAGGCGACAATCCGGAGCCGGGAGCGGATGGTGAAGAAAATCCTGGCGCTGGGCGACGCGGTGCTCGCGCGGCTCGAGGGCGAGCGCGAGGCGGTGGCCCGGGCCAGGGCCCGGGAGGCGGTGGCCCTCGTCGCGGTGCCGGCCCTCGGGCTCGCCATCGCCATCGCGGGCGCGGCCTGGGTGAGCCTGACGCAGGTGCAGCGCCCGCTCGGCGCCTTGCGCCGCACGATGCTCTCCCTGAGCGCCGGGGACCTGGCGGTGACGGTGCCGTTCACCCGGCGGCGCGACGAGATGGGCGAGATGGCGGCTTCCATCGCGGTGTTCCAGGCGGCCCTGCGCGAGCAGGGCGCGGCGCAGGATGCGGAGCGGGCCCGGGCCGGGACCGAGCGACTTCGGGCCGAGCGGCTGGACGGGGCCTGCCGGGCCTTCGAGGCCCGGGCCTCGCAGGCGGCCGAGGCGCTGGACGCCTCGACCCGCGAGATGGAGCTGACCGCCGACGTGCTGTCGCGGGCGGCGCACGAGGTCGAGCACCAGTCGGCGGCAGTCACCGGCGCCGCCGGCGTCGCCGCGCAGGCCGTGGCGGAGGTGGAGGGCGCGTTCCGGCACTTTTCGGAATCGGCCGCCGGCGTCGGCGGACGGGTCGGCCGGGCGAGCGAGATGGCGAACGCGACGCTCGCCCGCAGCCGGGCCACCGCCGACACGGTGGGGCGGCTGGTGAGCGCGTCGGGCGAGATCGGCGAGGCCGCCGACCTGATCCGCACCATCGCCGAGCAGACCAACCTGCTGGCGCTGAACGCCACGATCGAGGCGGCGCGGGCCGGGGCCGCGGGCCGGGGCTTCGCGGTGGTGGCCGGCGAGGTCAAGGCGCTCGCCGGCCAGACCGCGGCGGCGACCGACCGGATCGCCGCCCAGATCGCCGCGATCCAGGGCGCGACCCGGCACACCGCCGAGGAGATCGGCGCGATCATCGACGCGGTCGGGGAGACGAGCCGGCTCGCCGACGAGATCCGCGGCGCGATGCTGGACCAGGCGACGACGAGCGACGGGATCGGCCGCAACATCGACCGCGCCGGCACCGAGGCCCGCAGGGTCGCCGAGAGCATCGACCAAGTCCGCACCGCCTCGCTGGCGAGCGCCGCGCAATCGGACCAGGTCCGGGCGGTGGCCGGGGTTCTGGCACAGAACTCGGCCCTGCTGGCGGACGCGGTCACGGCGTTCCTGGGGGAGGTGCGGGCGGCGTGAGGGCCAGACGGCGTCTAAAAGCAACACGCGAAGAAGTGGACAGCAAATCGTCGCATACGATGCAGCTAAATCAGAAACCTAGACACCCGCCTGATTGCAAAGCCACGGCACACGACAGCAAGTAAGCGCACGACTCTGAAGCAAATCGATCGGCGCCACCAACGCGCCCTCTACCCCTTGCTTTCGACACGCTCTTACTCATGGGTCGCGCACCGTGACCATATTCTAACGCCAAACTAGATGGCGCTCAGGTTCATGGCCTTACGCTAAGGCCGCCACACCTACTTTTGCCGCCACCTTGGCGGCAACTGCCTTTCCGGCTGCCATCTTTAGCAGCGCGGCGCCTCCACCGGCAGGACCCAATATCACCACCGCGCCCACAACGCATATGCACACAAGCGTGCCATTGACGACAAATTCTTCGTCGTCCTTTTCTTCGACTTTGGAGCCATCAGAGTTTGTTTGATTTTTGGTTGAGGATCTTCTCCAAAAAATCATTGTGTCTGCCCCTGCTGCCGACCCTGTAATTTGAGCATATCCCGCCCACATTTGTAAACAAAACATTTCTCGGAACCCTGATCGCTCCAATGAATTGTATCGCCCTTAAGGGATTCCAGGAAAATCGTGGCAGTTGCAATTTTTATGTCAAATTATGAACACTTCGCATATCCCGTCCGCACTGCTTCGCCCCGCGGCATCTGACTTACGGAGGGCAGGCCCGGACACCGCGTGCGGTGGCAGCTTGGCAGCATGGCGTCTACGCTACTCCTTCGCGCACTGTCGTGTACATTGCGCGACGCCACCGGCGAGCCGGTCCAGGGGGAAGCGGGTATTGGCCAGGAAGCGGGCGCGCTGGTCCTCGGGCACCGCGCCGGAGGCGAGCGCCCGCAAGGTCGCCTCCAGGCTCGTGCGGTCGTCGCCGGCCCAGTAGGCGTTGACCGCCACTTCGTCCAGGGCGCCGTAGGCGTAGATCCAGGGCTCCAGGAACAACCCGTGCTCGGGCCTCGGCATGCCGGCGGCGAGGACGGCGTAGCGGGTGGCGCGGGCGTGATCGGCGTGCATCCGGCAGGCGCCGCTGGCGGCATGCGGCGCCTCGGCGCGGGTGGGGATCAGCGCCATCGCCCGGTCGAGGGGCGCCAGCACCGCCGCCAGCGGCCGTCCGGCCCGCTGCATCAGACGGCCGGCCTCGAGCAGCGCCACGTAGACCTCGTCGGGCGAAAAACCCTGGTCGGCCCGTTCCAGGAACCGCGCGATCGCCGCGTCGGTCTCGCGGCGATCCCGGTGAAGCAGGGCGAGGTGGAAGGTGTAGTGCGCGGCGAGACGCGGGGTCGGCGCCGCGGCCAGGGCGGCCTCGACCGCCGCGATGGCGAGCCGGCCGGCCTCGGAATCGCGCCGCCCGGCGCAAGGTCGGCGAAGGATCGGTCCCGGCAGATGCCCGGCGGTGTCCGCCGTGGCGCAGGCGAGGGTCTCGGGGATCACCCCGTCGTAGCGCCAGGGCAGGGCGGTGCGCAGGATCCGCGGCCGGCGGCTGACCGTGTCGCCGCAGGCGACGTCCAGGGTATAGCTGTCGGCGGCGAGCACCGGCGGCCTGGTGCCGCTCGGGACGTCGAGCCGCTCCTCGGCCTCGATCAGGAGGCAGTAGGTGCCGTGACGGCGGGCGAGATCCAGCGCCTCGGCGCGGGCCCGGGCGAAGGTCTCCCCCGGCCGCTCGTGCAGGGCGCCGGGCAGGCCGGCCAGCGCACGCCGGACCACGTCCTGGCTGCCGTCGGTGGAGCCGGCATCGACGACGACCCAGGAATCGATCAGCGGGCGCACGCTGTCGAGGCAGGCGCGAAGCAGCGGCGCCCGGTCCCGGACGACCAGGCACAGGCACAGGGTCTGGCCGGACGGCACCGCGCCGCGGCTCCTCCGGGACGGAGCCGCCGCCGGGCCGGGCTCGGCGGTGCCGGGCAGGGGCGCGGGTGTCGGCGGGCGGAGCAGGGCGTCGCAGGCCTGCGCGACCCCGTTCTCGGCACGCGCCAGCACCTGGACCTCGCGGCAGGCCTCCGCCACGACAGGCGAGCTTACCAGTTCCTCGATCGCCCGCCGCGCCCGCCCGGCCGTGAAGAGCCGTCGCGGCAGCGACCGCCCGACCCCGAGCCACGCCACCCGCTCGGCCTCGTCGGCATGGTCGAACGCCACCGGCACGATCAGTTGCGGGCAGCCGGCCGCCAGCGCCTGCGCCACCGTGCCGACCCCGCCATGATGCACCAGGGCCGCGCAGTCCGGCAGGAGCCGGCTCAGCGGCGCGTAGGGCACGTGGATCACGCCGGGCGGCAGGTGGGTCGGGATCTCCTCGGCCCGGCCGGCGAGCAGGATCGCGCGGCGATCGGAGCGCCGGCACGCCTCCACGGCGGCGGCGAAGAATTTGTGCGCGCCGGCCATCGCCGAGCCGTAGGTGACGGCGACCGGCGCCGGCCCGGCGCGCAGGAAGGCGGCAAGGTCGGGGGCGAGCGCCGCGGCGTCGCCGAAGGTGTCGGCGAGGGGAAAGCCGACCTGGACGATCTGGGGCGGCCAATCGGGCTGGGGCGGGGCATACCAGTCGGGCACGGCGAGCAGGACGCGCTCGGGGCTGTGCCACCAGTGGCGCAGGCGCCGCACCGGGTCGAGGCCGAGGCGGGCACGGACGGCGTTCAGGGCCGGGAGCGTCGCCGGGCCGAGGACGAAGCGGTCGGCACCGCGGCCGAGCGCGTGGCGCAAGGAGGCGGGCAGGCACCGGGGCAGCGGCAGGCCGGGCAGGCGGGGTGGGGCGAACCGGCTCTCGATGAGCATCGGCATCAGGTGGAGGGTGGCGAGCGACAGCCCGCGATGCTCCTGGGCCAGCCGCGCGCCGAGCGCCAGGGTGGAGGCGACGACGAGGTCGTCGGGACCGGCCTCGGCCTCGAGCCAGTCATAGGTCGGGGCGATCGCCGCAGTGACGGCCTCGAGCATGGCCCGCGCGCCGCGGACCGGACGCCACAGCTCCGCCTGCCCGACGGCCCGGGCGAAATCCGCCGCGGTGCCGAGGGGGTGGAAGGCGAGGCCGGCATGGTTCGCGAGCGGCCGGAACGGCTCGGGTGCCGCGACCTGCACCGGGTGCCCCGCGCCTGGAGGGCCGCCGCGATGGCGAGGGTCGGCAGGATGTCGCCATGGGTGCCCACGGCCGCGAGGAAGATGCGCCGTTTCACGGGGCGCCACCGGCCGGCCGGAGGAGGCGTCGCACAATATTATCGCGTCCATGGCGGCCATCAAATATATAGCTCATTATAAGATCTCGCAGAATACTAATTGCAAAATATATTTAAAATATGCACACTAACGCGCCGCCATGCCGGCCTTGGAAATCGTTCATAGCGACCTGTTTGGCCCGTAGCCGATTCCCTCTGCCGGATATGCGCGCATCGTTACGTCGTCGCCCATCGGCGATGAGCATGGTCGTTTATCTGCGCGTTTACGCCGGGAAGCGCAAGGCAAAACACCTGGATGCGCCAAGGGATCTTGTCATAACAAGAATATTTGATTTTCCATCAATTTTTGCAGTAAATCACGAATAGAAAACCTGCCTGGTTGTTCTATACATGCACTAAACCCTCCCCGTCATTCCGGGCTCCGCTGTCGCGGCCCCGGAATGACGGGGAGGGTGTCGAAACTGTCAGTCGGATCGAGCCGGCTCTCACGCCGCCGCCCGGAATCCCACCTGATCCGGCCCGACCACCCGCACCGGCTCGCCGGCCCGTGCCAGGAGCGTGCCGCCCTTCGGCACCTCGGACCAGCCGGCGCGCAGGCCGTCGATCGGCTCGGAGACGACGGCGAGGCCGGTGCCGGTCTCGCGCCAGTACAGGCTCGGCGGGCGGCCGTCGCAGGCCCAGCGGAACGCGGTGAGACTCTCGCCGTCGGTGAGCACGGCGGTGAAGCGCAGGGGCTCGTCGATCCCCGCCTCGCGCATCAGGCCGCCGGCGGCCGACAGGCTCGCCGCCATGGCGCCGACGGGATCCCGGTCGAGGCCGTGCGCCAGCGCGAGGAGGAACAGGGCCTCCGAATCGGTCGAGCCCTGGCGCGCCTCGTAGAGCGCGTCCGGGATCATCGCCTCGAGCCGACGGCGGATGCGCGCATAGCCGCCGATCTGGCCGTTATGCATGAACAGGTGGCGGCCATGGGCGAAGGGATGGCAGTTCGCCCGGGTGGTCGCGGTGCCGGTCGAGGCGCGGACATGGGCGAAGAAGGTGCGGGCGCGGATCTGCCGGGAGAGGCTGCGCAGGTTCTCGTCGGACCAGGCCGGCCGCACGTCGCGGTAGAGGCCGGGCTCGGGCCGTTCGCCGTACCAGCCGATGCCGAAACCGTCGCCGTTGGTCTCGGTCTGGGCCTCCGTCGCGTGCAGCGACTGGTGCACGAGGGAATGGGTCGGCGCGCAGACCAGTTCGTCGAGATAGACCGGGTCGCCGTGGTAGGCGAGGAAGCGGCACATCGGCTCTTCACCTCCCGCGGCGGCGGCCGGTCCCGCTCCGGGCCGTGCCTCGTCCGCCGCCTTCATCGAACCGTAACATTCCGCCCCGGACGGTGAACAGGTCGTTAATGCACCGCAGCATGCACGAAGGTTCCCCATATGCCCAAGGCCCATGCCCAAGATGCGGGCAATGCCGTTGGGTCAGGTCCGGTCATGCGCGGCGCGCATCACAAGCCCGAACGAGGGTAGACCTTTTGCCGGGATCAATGTCAGCATTGAGTCGTTGATGCTGGCGCAGGCGCGTTTGCGTCGTCGGTTTGCGTCCCTTGTGCCGGCCACGCATCGCGCCGGGGTTTCCGTCCTGTCGGTTCCGCTCGTCCCTGGCGCCTCGCGCCTCGGGGCGGCGCGGCGATGCGCCGGGCGGCCCGACACCAATCCCGAGCACTCACGAAGACCCGGGACTCAAGAAATCATTCAAATAAATCGTCAAGGACTACAGGAGGCTTCATGGGCAGAGCAGCACCCACCCCGTCGATCGCCGTCGTGGTGGAGGACGACGAATCCGTTCGGGATTTCGCCGCGGCGATCCTGGAGGAGACCGATCTCGACGTGATCGCCTGCGACAGCGCCGCCGACGCCCTGGCGGTGATGCGCGAGCACGGCTCCGAGGTCGCGCTGCTGTTCACGGAGATGCAGCTCTCCGGCGACATGGACGGGGCCACCCTCGCCCGCACGGTGGAGCGGGACTGGCCGGACGTGCGCCTGGTGGTGACCTCGCGGCCGGGGGCGGCGCAATCCGTGCCGGACCATGCGGTCTACATGCAGAAGCCGTGGCGGCCCCTCGACGTCCTGGTCGAGGCCGAGCGGGCCACTCACGCGGCGTGACGCACACGACAAGAGCCCGCACGCCTCGCGGCGTCGGGCTCGTTGTCCGATCGAGGCCCCACCCGAAGGCGGGGCGCCGATTGCTGGCTTCAGGCCGAGGCGGCCGGAGCGGCGGCCGGGGCCGGAGCCGACGGGGCCATGCCCGGACGACGGGGACCGCCGACGCGGGGCTTGGGCTTCGGAGCGGCGATCAGGCCCTCACGGATGGCGGTCTTGCGGGCCTGCTTGCGGGCGCGGCGGACGGCTTCCGCCTTCTCGCGGGCCTTGCGCACCGACGGCTTCTCGTAGGCCTTGCGCTGCTTCATCTCGCGGAAGATGCCCTCGCGCTGCATCTTCTTCTTGAGGACGCGGAGAGCCTGATCGACGTTGTTGTCCCGAACGAGTACCTGCAAGGGTGTATGTCCTTTTTGTCTAAATCCAGAATCGTGGCCGACCTTGCGCGGAACGCGCCCGGATGGCTGCCTGCCCGGCCAACCGAAATGCGCCCACGGCCCGGACCTGTCACGGACCGGGAGGGGCTGAGGTCGCATCGCGGTCGCACCGGAGCCCGGCGCAAGCTGTCGGCGCACGGTATGCGCCTGATCGGGGCCTTACACCACTCCGCCAGGACTTCCAACCGGGGAGTGGCCGCCTGACCGAAATTTGAGCGGCTACGGACCCGAAACGGGCCTCGTGCGGGACGCCGCAGCAGATAGGCGGCGGCGTCCGGAGATCAAGATCGTGGGATCACGCGTTGGCCTGGATGAAGTTGCGCACCAGCGGGTAGGTCTGGCCCTCCCACTTGCGGCCGGAGAACACCCCGTAATGGCCGACGCCGGCCTGGAGGTGGTGGCTCTTGCGGAAGGGTTTCAGGCCGGTGCAGAGGTCGTGCGCGGCAACGGTCTGGCCGACGGCGCAGATGTCGTCGCGCTCGCCCTCCACCGTCATCAGGGCGGTCTTGCGGATCGCCCGCATGTCGATCGGCGCACCGCGGAAGGTCAGCTTGTTCTGGGCCAGGGTGGCGTCCTGGAACACGGTCTTGACCGTTTCGAGGTAGAATTCCGCCGCGAGGTCGAGCACGGCGAAATACTCGTCGTAGAAGGTCTCGATCTGCTCGGCCTTGGCCTTCGCTTCCGGGGCACCCTCGCCCTCGGCGAGGTGCCAGAACAGGTCGAGATGGCCGTGCATGTGGCGCGCGGCGTTCATCGACATGAAGGCCCCGACCTGCATGAAGCCCGGATAGACCCGGCGCCCGGCGCCGGCATGGCGGCGCGGCACGGTGGCGATCAGGTTGCGCTCGAACCAGTCGATCGGCTTCGAGGTGGCGAGCTCGTTGACCTTGGTCGGGTTGATCCGCGTGTCGACCGGGCCGGCCATCAGGGTCATGCTCGCCGGCTGCGCCGCGTTGCGGCTCTCGGCCATCACCGCGGCCGCCGCGAGCGCCTGCACGCAGGGCTGGCACACCGCCACGATGTGGGCGCCGTCGCCGATCGCCTCCAGGAACTGCACCAGATGGGCGACGTAGTCGTCGAAGCCGAACCGGCCGGCGCCGAGCGGCACGTCGCGGGCATTGTGCCAGTCGGTGATGTAGACGTCGTGGTCGTTAAGCAGGGTGCGCACCGTGCCGCGCAGGAGCGTGCCGAAATGCCCCGACAGGGGCGCCACCACCAGCACCCGGGGCTGCTCGCTGACCATGTCCTTCCGGAAGCGCAAGAGCGTGCCGAAGGGGGTGGAGAGCACCGGTTCCTCGGTGACCGGCACCTCGCGGTTGCCGATCCGCAGGGTCTCGATCCCGTAGGAGGGCCGCGCGTGGGTGAGGCCGGCCCGCATCATCATCCGGGCGGCGGCGGAGACCCAGGTCGCCGCGCCGTAGCCGCCGCTCGTCCAGGGCGCCGCGCCCTGGTGCAGCATCCGCCCCCAGGCGCGGGTGGCGGTGACGAAATCCGACTGGACCTCGAAGGCATCGTACAGCATCGGCCCGGGCTCTCCCTCACGGACACGCGCGGGATGCGGCCCGGCGACAAGCGTAGGGCACGGCTTCCTCCTCCCGCGACCGGACTTTCGGCGGAGCGCGAGAGGCATCCCCGCATCCGGGATGCGACCCTCGTGCCAAGTCAGTGTCGGGTGCAGTCTAGGTCCGGCTAACTTGTGCGGAGATTGCGCGCCTGCGGGCACGTCGATCGGCCGATGTTCTTCGGCACGAGTCTTGGATCGGCGGGACGGGAATCCAGGGGCAGACGGGCCGCGCGACACCGGCCCGGGGAGGAGACGCGATGGCCGAGGCGACGCTGACGATCTCAAGCCGCAACTATTCGTCCTGGTCGCTGCGGGGCTGGCTGCTCTGCCGCATGGCGGGGCTCGACCTCGACGTGGAGGTGTTGTCCGGCGATCCGGCGAGCCGGGCCGAGCTCCTGCACCTCACGCCCTCGTTCCTGGTGCCGCGGCTGACCCACGGCGCGGTGCGGGTCTGGGACGTGCTCGCCATCGCCCAGTACCTCACCGAGGTGCGGCCGGAGGCCCGCCTCCTGCCCGACGACCTCGCCGCCCGCTCCTGGTCGCGCTCGATCTCGGGCGAGATGCATGGCGGCTTCATCAACCTGCGCTCGGCCCTGCCGATGAACCTGCGCGCCCGCTACAGCGACTTCAAGCTCTGGGGCGGCGCCCAGGCCGACATCGCCCGGGTGATCGAGATCTGGCAGGAGGCGCTGAAGGCCCATGGCGGGCCCTATCTGTTCGGCGACCGCCCGGTGGTGGCGGACGCGATGTACGCCCCCGTCTGCACCCGCTTCGTTACCTACGGCGTCGCCCTGCCGCCCGATTGCGCCGCCTACCGCGACACGATCATGGACTGGGACCTGATGCGCGACTGGACCGCTGCGGCGGCCGACGAGCCGGAGGAGATCGAGGAGCTGGACATGGAGTTCTGAGGCCGTTTTTCCCGAGCGGCGGAGGGATACGAGAGCCCCATCGATCCAATCCGAAACCTCATCCTGAGGTGTTAGTCGATCGGAGATCGACTGACCTCGAAGGAGGACTCCAGAAATCACCGCGACTTCTGGAGCCCTCCTTCGAGGCTCACTCCGTTCGCACCTCAGGATGAGGTTGCGGGTGGGATGAAAGAAAAGAGCATTCACTCGAGTTTGGGATTCGAGGTTCAGATCAGCCCCGCCAGCCGCAACCCCATCCCCGCCGCCGCGCAGGCCGCGAGCACCGGGATCATCCCGGCCTTGAACCGGAACACCGCCACGATCGCGGCGAGCGCGAGAGCGAGCGCGTAGGGGTCGACGCTCGCGAGCACCGGCACGTCGAGCTTGAGCGGCCCGAACGTCACCGGACGCAGGGTCCGGAACAGCGTGTGGAGTGCGAACCAGACCGCCAGATTGAGGATCACGCCGACCACCGCCGCGGTGATCGCCGAGAGCGCGCCGGCCAGCGCCGCGTGCCCCCGCAGGCGCTCGACGTAAGGGGCGCCGACGAAGATCCACAGGAAGCAGGGCGCGAAGGTGACCCAGGTGGTCAGCAAGCCCCCGAGCGTGCCTGCGGCGAGGGGCGAGAGCGCCCCGGGCGCCCGATAGGCGGCGAGGAAACCGACGAACTGCGTCACCATGATGAGCGGGCCGGGGGTGGTCTCGGCCATGCCGAGGCCGTCGAGCATCTCGCCGGGGCGCATCCAGCCATACTGCTCCACCGCGGCCTGCGCCACGTAGGCGAGCGCCGCATAGGCGCCGCCGAAGGTCACCAGCGCCATCTTGGAGAAGAACACCGCGATGCGGGAGAAGACGTCGTCCGGCCCCGGCAGCAGGAGCAGCGCGGCGACCGGGACGAGCCAGATCGCCGCCCAGATCGCGAAGGTAGTGGCCGTCGCGCGCCAGGTGGTGCGCTCGCGCGGCAGCGCGTCGTCGCCGAACAGGTAGGGACCGTCGCCCGCTCCCGCCGCGTGGCCGCCGCCGGGGCGGAAGGCCGGATGCCCGGCCCGGCCGCCGAGGAAGCCGACGAGGCCCGCCGCCACGACGACGAGCGGGAACGGCACATTGAGGAAGAAGATGCCCACGAAGGCGGCGGCGGCGAGCCCGGTCATCACCGGGCCGCGCAGGGCCCGCCGGCCGATGCGCTGCACCGCCTCGAGCACGATGGCGAGCACCGCGGCCTTGAGGCCGAAGAACAGGCCGGCGACCGGCCCGGCCTCGCCGTACAGCACGTAGACCCAGCTCAGGGCCATGATGGCGAGAAGCCCCGGCAGCACGAACAGCCCGCCGGCCAGGAGACCGCCCCGGGCCCCGTGCATCAGCCAGCCGACATAGGTGGCGAGCTGCTGCGCCTCCGGCCCGGGCAACAGGGTGCAGAAGTTGAGGGCGTGCAGGAAGCGGTTCTCGGAGATCCAGCGCTTCTCCTCGACCAGCACCCGGTGCATCACCGCGATCTGCCCGGCCGGCCCGCCGAAGGACAGGGCGGCGACCCGCAGCCAGACCGGCAGGGCCTGCCCCAGGGTGACGGGCCGGGGCGGCGCCCGGTCCGGCGTCGCGGGCTCAGGGGTCGTCACGCAGGAAGCTCTCCAGGTCAGGGGCGCCGCAGCGTAGCGCGATCGGTCGCGTTGTGCGACACGAGGCAGCGATTACATCCGGCATGCGGGCGCCGCCGGCCTCGCGCCGCCGATGATGCACACCGTCAGGTCCCGCGTTGAGCAAGCCCAGCAAAGCCCTCCTCACCCCCGAGCGCCGCGAGGACGACGTCGAAGCCTCGATCCGGCCGCTCAGCCTGGCCGACTTCACCGGCCAGAGGGCGGCCCGCGCCAATCTCCAGGTGTTCATCGACGCGGCGAAGAAGACCGGCCAGGCCCTCGACCACGTGCTGTTCGTCGGTCCCCCGGGCCTCGGCAAGACCACGCTCGCCCAGATCGTCGCCCGCGAGCTCGGGGTGAACTTCCGCTCGACCTCAGGCCCGGTCATCGCCAAGGCGGGGGATCTGGCCGCGCAGCTCACGAATCTCGAAGAGCGCGACGTCCTCTTCATCGACGAGATCCACCGCCTCAACCCGGCGGTGGAGGAAATCCTCTATCCGGCGATGGAGGATTACCAGCTCGACCTCATCATCGGCGAGGGGCCGGCGGCCCGCTCGGTGAAGATCGAACTGCCGAAATTCACCCTGGTTGCCGCCACCACCCGGGCGGGGCTCCTGACCACGCCGCTGCGCGACCGCTTCGGCATCCCGGTCCGGCTCGAATTCTACGAGATCGACGAACTCGAACTCATCGTCAGCCGCGGCGCCCGGGTGCTCGGCATCGGCATGGCGCCGGACGGCGCCAACGAGATCGCCAAGCGGGCGCGCGGCACGCCGCGCATCGCCGGGCGGCTCCTGCGGCGGGTGCGCGACTTCGCCATCGTGGAGGATGCGCCCACCATCACCCGGGCCATCGCCGACCGGGCGCTCCGGCTCCTCGACGTCGATCCCGCCGGCCTCGACACGATGGACCGCAAGTACCTCACCCTCATCGCGCACTCGTTCAACGGCGGGCCGGTCGGGGTCGAGACGATCGCTGCGGCGCTCTCGGAGCCCCGCGACGCGATCGAGGAGATCATCGAGCCCTACCTGATCCAGAAGGGCTTCGTGCAGCGCACGCCGCGCGGCCGGGTTCTGACCGCCCACGCCTTCCGCCATCTCGGCCTGCCGGAGCCGAAGCGCGACGGGACCGTGCAGTTCGGGCTGTTCACCGGCGGGGACGAGGATGCGTGAGGCGGGGAGGGGCTACCGCCTGCTCACCCGCCGCCGGGTGCTCCAGGGCGCGGGCGCCGTCGCGCTCTCAGGCGTCAGCACCGGCGCCTACGCCACCGGGATCGAGCCGTTCCGGCAGGTCGTGACCCGTTACGCGATCACGCCCAACCCCGCCGCGCCCTGGCCGGCGGGACTCACGCTGCGCATCGCCGTGCTCACCGACATCCATGCCTGCGAGCCCTGGATGAGCGCGGAGCGCATCGCCGGGATCGTGGCGGCGACCAACGCGCTCGGGGCCGATCTCGTGGTGCTGGTGGGCGACTTCATGGCCGGCCAGCGCTACGTCACCCGCACCGTGCCCGCCGCCGAATGGGCGCCGGTGCTGGGCCGGCTCACGGCGCCGCTCGGCGTCTACGCGGTGCTCGGCAACCACGACTGGTGGGAGGACAAGGAGGCCCTGCGCCGCGGGCACGGCCCGACCATCGCCGGCACGGCGCTCTCCGAGAACGGCATCCGGGTGCTGTCGAACGAGGCGGTTCCGCTCGCGACAAAGGCCGGGCCGGTCTGGCTCGCCGGGCTCGAGGACCAGCTCGCCCTGCTGCCGGTCCGGCGCCGGACCGGTCAGGGGCGGGTCGGCCTGCACGACCTGCCCAAGACTCTGGCGGCGGTGCCGGACGGCGCGCCGGTGATCCTGCTGGCCCACGAGCCCGACATCTTCGCCCGTGTCCCGGCCCGGGTGGCGCTGACCCTGTCGGGCCACACCCATGGCGGCCAGGTGCGGCTGTTCGGCTGGTCGCCGGTGGTGGCCTCGCGCAATCCCCGCTACGTCTACGGCCATGTCCGCGAGGCGAGCGACCTGGTGATCTCCGGAGGCCTGGGGTTGAGCATCGCGCCGATCCGCATCGGGGTCCCGCCGGAGATCGTGGTGGTGGAGCTGGGGGCGGGGGCCTCCGTCTGACAGACGGCTTGACGTGATCGTCTGCTCGACGCGCATGTCTCATCCTCTCTACGACCCATCCCATCCACGACCTCATCCTGAGGTGCGAACGGAGTGAGCCTCGAAGGAGGGCTCCAGAAGCCCCTGCGATCCCTGGAGCCCTCCTTCGAGGTCAGTCCATCGGTGATGGACTGACACCTCAGGATGAGGCGGAGGGTGGGATAACAGAATTCTTCGCAAAGCCTCGCAAGGTGAGCAGACGTTGAGCAAGAAGGACGATCGCCGCGTGACCGAACCCCTACCCCCGGACGCCCACGCCCTTTCCTTGCGCGTCTACTACGAGGACACGGATTTCTCCGGCTTCGTCTACCATGCGAGCTACCTGCGCTTCATGGAACGGGGCCGGACCGAACTGCTGCGCGGGCTGGCCGGCGACCAGTCCGACCTGCACCGGGAAGCCGACGGCCTCGTCTTCGTGGTGCGGCGGATGAGCCTCGACTACCTCAAGCCCGCCCGGATGGACGATGCGCTGACCGTGCTGACCGCAACGCGGGAATTGCGCGGCGCCTCGATGCATCTCGACCAGGAGGTGCGCCGCGGCGACGAGGTCCTGGTGCGCGCCGAGGTGGTGGTGGCCTGCGTGCGCGACGGCCGCGCCGTGCGCCTGCCGGAGGCCCTGCGCCGCACGCTGACGCGCCGCTGAAGGACCGCGCTCACCATTCCTTAACCCTGCCGGGGGCTTAACTCGCGGCGGGCGAACGCTCTTTCCGGAGCGGCGGCCCATACTTTCGACAGATTCGGGCGCGATCGAACCACGATACGCAAAGCCCCGATCCCGGTTGGAGTGCCCGAGGGCCGTTCATCGGCCCGGGACGCGAGGATGAGCCGCATGAATCCCGCCGATGCCGCCCAGGCGATGCCCGTGGTCGAGATCACGATGTTCGGCCTGTTCTGGCAGGCCCACTTCGTCGTGAAGGTGGTGATGCTCGGCCTGCTCGGCTCCTCGATCTGGTGCTGGTCCATCATCGTCGACAAGACGCTGCTGTTCCGCCGCGCCAAGGCCGAGATGGACGCCTTCGAGGAGGAGTTCTGGTCCGGCCGGCCGCTGGAGGAACTCTTCCGCGCCTATAACGACAAGCCGGCGACCGGGCTCGCCGCCCTGTTCGTCGCCGCGATGCGCGAGTGGCGCCGCTCCTACGAGGGCTCCGGCCGCTCGATCCGCAGCCTCGGCCAGCGCATCGACAAGGTGCTCGACGTGACGATCCAGCGCGAGGTCGAGCGGCTGGAATCGCGCCTGCTGTTCCTGGCCTCGATCGGCTCGGCCGGTCCCTATATCGGCCTGTTCGGCACGGTGTTCGGCATCATGACGGCGTTCACCTCGATCGCCGCCTCCAAGAACACCTCGCTGGCGGTCGTCGCGCCGGGCATCGCCGAGGCCCTGTTCGCCACCGCGATCGGCCTGTTCGCGGCGATCCCCGCGGTGCTCGCCTACAACAAGCTCCAGGCCTCGGTCGCCAAGGCGCAGGGGCGCCTCGAGGGCTTCGCCGACGAGTTCTCGGCGATCCTGTCGCGCCAGATCGACGAGCGCATGGCGCTGGCGGCCTGATCCCCGCGACCTCTCAGGAAGGATTGAGCGATGGGCATGGCCTCCGGAGCGGCACAGGGCGGCGGGCGCCGTCGGCGCGGCCGGCGGGGCGGCGCGATCAACGAGATCAACATGACGCCGTTCATCGACGTCGTGCTGGTGCTCCTGATCATCTTCATGGTCGCCGCGCCGATGATGACGGTCGGCGTGCCCCTCGACCTGCCGCAGACCAAGGCCGCGCCGCTCAACCAGGATTCGAAGCCGATCACCCTGTCGATCCGCCAGACCGGCCAGGTCTTCCTCGGCGAGGACGAGCTCACCGACGACACCATCGTCGCCAAGCTGTCGTCGGCCGCCAAGGACGGGTTCGAGGAGCGGGTGTTCGTGCGCGGCGACAAGCGGGTCGATTACGGCCGCGTCGCCCAGGTGATGGCGATCGTGACGGGCGGCGGCTTCAAGAAGGTCGCCCTCGTGACCGAGCCCGACCAGCGTTAGTTCAGGGCGGGGTTCTCCGGTGGCGTTTCCCTTCGACAGGTCCGAGCCCGGCGTCTGGGTCTCGGCCGGCGCGCACGTGGTGCTGATCGGGCTGGCGCTGTTCGCCGCCGCCTCGCACACGCTGCCGCAGGCCGAGGAGGGCGTACCGGTCGAGGTCATCACCGAGAACCAGTTTTCGGAACTGACCAAGGGCCAGCGCGACGGCGACGCCCCGGCCAAGAGCCCGCGCGCCGACCGCGTCGCCGACAAGCAGCAGGAGAACGATCCCGGCGAGGCCAAGGCCAACGTGCCGACGCCGCCGACGCGCCCGCCGGAGATCAAGGTCGCCAACGCCGAGGAGATGCCGACGCCGCCCCTGCGCCCGGCCCTCGAACAGCCCGAACCCGCCCCGATGCCGCCGGCCCGTCCCGACACCAGCAAGGCCGACGCCGAAAAGGCTGCGGCGGCTGCCGCCGCCGCGAAGGCCAAGGCGGAGGCCGACGCGCGCGCCGAAGCCAAGGCGGAAGCCGAGCGCGAGGCCAAGGAGGCGGCCAAGGAAGCGGCGCGCGAGGCCGCCAAGGAAGCGGCCAAGGCCGCGGCCAAGGAAGCCGCGAAGGAAGCCGCGAAGGAAGCTGCAAAGGCGGCGGCCGAGAAGGCGGCGGCGGTGGCCGCCAAGGAAGCGGCCAAGGCCGCGGCGGAAAAGGCCGCCGCCGAGAAGGCCGAGGCCGAGGCGATCCGGCGCGAGGAGCTGGCCGAGGCCAAGGCAGCGGCCGAAAAGGCCGCCGCCGAGAAGGCGGCTGCCAAGGCCAAGGCCGAAGCCAAGGCCCGCGCCGACGCCGAGGCGAAAGCCAAGGCCGAAGCCAAGGCGGAGGCAGAGGCCGAAGCCAAGGCGAAGGCTCAAGCGGAGGCCGAGGCGAAGGCCAAGGCGGTCGCCGAGGCCAAGGCCAAGGCGGAAGCCAAGGCCCGCGCCGAGGCCAAGGCCGAAGCGGAGGCCCGGAAAGCCGAGGCGGAAGCGAAGGCCGAGGCGGAAGCCGAAGCGAAGGCGCAAGCCAAGGCGGAAGCCGAGGCCAAGGCCCACGCCGCCGCGGAGGCCAAGGCGAAGGCCGAGGCCGCAGCAAAAGCCAAGGCCATGGCGGAGGCGAAGGCCAAGGCCGCCGCCGAGGCCAAGGCCAGGCGCCAGGCCGAGCTCGCCGCCAAGTTCAATTCGGGCTCGATCCGCGACATGCTGGCCGCGCACGGCCCGTCGCAATCGACCGGCGCCACCGGCCGCGAGGTCCAGCGCACGGCGGCGCTCGGCGCCGCCACCGGCACGTCGCAGCGCCTCAACCCGAGCCAGCGCGACGCCCTGGTCGGCCTGCTCCAGCAGCAGATCGAGCGCTGCTACTCGGCGCCTCCGGGCGCCGCGCAGGGCATCGTGCTGCCGCAGCTCGACATCCGCCTGAACCCCGACGGGTCGCTCACCACCGATCCGCGCATCCTGCGGGCCGGCGGCAGCGCGGTCGACCGCTCGATCGCCGAGGCCGCGGTGCGGGCGGTGCGGCGCTGCGCGCCCTTCCGCATCCCGTCCCAGTTCGCCCCGTTCTACAACGACTGGCGGGTCATCAACGCCGAGTTCGAGCTGCCGCGAGCCTAAGAAAGCCCCCCGGCCGCCTGCCTCACCCCACGATGGACGTCCCCTCCATGCACTCTCCTTCGCGATTGCGTTTCGCGCTCTCCGCTGTCCTGTGGCTGTGCCTCGCCGCCGGCCTCGTCTCGGGCTTCGCCTCGCCCGCCCAGGCGCAGCTCAACCTGCGCATCGGCCCCGGCGGCGCCTTCCAGCCGATGCCGATCGCCATCGCCGACTTCTCCGGCGATCCGAGCCTCGGGCCGACCCTGTCGGGCATCGTCACCAACAACCTGAAGCGCTCCGGCTACTTCACGCCGGTCGAGAAGGCGCGCTTCCCCGAGAGCCCGAACTTCGACGCCGCGCCCAACTTCGCCGCCTGGAAGGAGGCCGGCGTGCAGGGCCTCGTCACCGGCCGGGTCATCCGCGACGGGTCGGGCCGGCTCAAGGCCGAGTTCCGGCTCTGGGACGTGCTTTCGGGCCAGCAGATGGTCGGCCAGCAATATGCCGGCGACGGCGCCAATGCGCGCCGCATGGGCCACCTGATCTCGGACGCGGTCTACACCAAGATCACCGGCATCGGCGGCTTCTTCGACACCCGCGTCGCCTTCGTCGACGAGTCCGGCTCGAAGGAGCATCGCCGCAAGCGCCTCGCCATCATGGACCAGGACGGCGCCAACGTGCGCTACCTGACGAGCGGCGAGGCCTCGGTGGTGGCGCCGCGCTACTCGCCCTCGACCCAGGACATCACCTACATGGCCCAGGTCACCGGCCAGCAGCCGCGGGTGCAGGTGATCAACCTGTCGACCGGCGCCCGGCAGGTGATCCCGACCAATGCCGAGATGAGCACCAGCCCGCGCTTCTCGCCGGACGGGCGCCGCCTGGTGATGAGCGACCAGGACGGCGGCAATGCCAGCATCTACGTGATGGACCTCGCCTCCAAGGCGCAGACCCGGATCACCAACGCCAACGCCATCGACACCTCGCCGTCCTTCTCGCCGGACGGGCGCGAGATCGTGTTCGAATCCGACCGCGGCGGCCAGCAGCAGGTCTACGTCATGGGCGCCGACGGCTCGAACCCGCGCCGCCTGACCTTCGGCGACGGCTCGGCCTCGCAGCCGGCCTGGAGCCCGCGGGGCGACTACATCGCCTTCACCCGCCAGCGGAAGGGCTCGTTCGCGATCTGCATCATGAAGCCCGACGGCTCGGGCGAGCGGGTGCTGACGGAGGGCTTCCACAACGAGGGCCCGACCTGGGCGCCGAACGGCCAGTACCTGATCTTCTTCCGCGATCCCGGCGGCCAGGCCGGCGGCAAGCTCTACATGGTCGACATCACCGGCAAGGTCGAGCAGCCGGTCCCGACGCCGTCCTACGCGTCCGACCCGACCTGGTCGCCGCTGATCGACGCGCAGAAGTAGGGTGCGAGGAGCCGGGCCCCCGTCGGTGGACCCGGTTCGCTGGCGCTCACTCACGACCGACCGTTCCTATGGCCCCATCCATCCACGGCCTCAGAGCCTGTTTGAGCAGGATTATCTACCCAAGACTTGAGACGGCGAGATCATCCCACCCTCTAACCTCATCCTGAGGTGTTAGTCGATCGGAGATCGACTAACACCTCAGGATGAGGTTAGAGGGTGGGATGAATGCTTCAGAGGCTCCGGATAGATGAAGCATTGTCACGGTGCCTGCCGGGCCTCAACCCATTCCTGCGACCCTCCTCGTCATTCCGGGGCCGCGCCGCGGAGCCCGGAATGACGCGGAGGGTGTCGAGTCGGTGGGAGCAAAATCAAACAGCCGGTCGCGAAAAACGCGCGGCGGGCCGCGAAGAACCCGCCGCGCAATCGTCGCTTACTCCAGGCTCAACGCCACGAACCGCACCTCGCCGTCCTTGTTGGACACGAGGAGCAGAGCCGACTTCCGCCCGTCCTTCTTGATCTGGTCGATGCGGCGGGTGACGTCGGCCGGCGAGGTCACGGCTTCCTGGCCGACCTCCACGATCACGTCGCCGGCCTGGATGCGCTTGTCGGCGGCGTTGGAGTTCGGGTCGACCCGGGTGACCAGCACGCCCTTGACGCTCTCCTTCACCCCGAAGCGCTTGCGCCCCTCGTCGGAGAGACCGGTGAGGTTGAGGCCCAGGGCCTGGCGGGTGACGTCGGCTTCCGGCTGCGGGCGGTTGAGGGCGGCCTGCTGCTGCAGCTTGTCGCCGTCCTCGAGGCGGCCGAGGGTGACCTGCTTGGTCTGCTCCTGGCCCTTGCGAATCGTGGTGACGTCCACGACCTTGCCGACCGGGGACGAGGCGACAATGCGGGGCAGGTCGCTCGAGCTCTTGACCTCGACGCCGTTGAACTTGGTGATCACGTCGCCGACCTCGAGGCCGGCGGTCTTGGCCGGGCCCCTCTCGTCGACGCCGGCGACCAGCGCGCCGCGGGCGCCGCCCTTGAGGCCGAGCGCTTCCGCCGTGGTGTCGTCAACGTTCTGGATCCGCACGCCGAGCCAGCCGCGGCGCACCTCGCCGAACTGGCGCAGCTGGTCGATCACCGGGCTGGCGGTGGAGGTCGGGACCGCGAAGCCGATGCCGACCGAGCCGCCGGTCGGCGACAGGATCGCCGTGTTGATGCCGATCACCTCGCCGTCCATGTTGAACAGCGGACCGCCGGAATTGCCCTTGTTGATGGCCGCGTCGGTCTGGATGTAGTTGTCGTAGGGACCCGACTCGATGTTGCGGCCCCGGGCCGAGACGATGCCGGCCGAGACCGAGCCGCCGAGGCCGAACGGGTTGCCGATCGCGATCACCCAGTCGCCCGGCCGCATCTTGTCGGAATTGCCGAGCGGCACCGACTTCAGCGGCCGGTCCGGATCGGGCTTCACCCGCAGCACCGCGAGGTCGATCTTCGGATCCTTGCCGACGATCTCGGCCTTCAGCTTGCGGCCGTCATGCAGGATCACCTGGATGTCGTTGGCGTCGCCGATGACGTGGTTGTTGGTGACCACGATGCCCGACGAATCGATGATGAAGCCGGAGCCGAGCGAGTTCGAGCGGCGCGGCGTCCGCGGCTGGCTCTCGCCCCCGCCGCCGCCCTGGCCGCGGCGGTTGAAGAACTCCTCGAACAGGTCCTCGAACGGCGTGCCCTGGGGCAATTGCGGCAGGGTGCGGCCGCGCGCCTCCACGGTGGTGGAGGCCGAGATGTTCACCACCGCATCGGTCACCTGCTCGGCGAGATCGGCGAGCGAGGCCGGCCCCTTGGCCAGCGCGACGCTCGGCAGGACGGCCGTGCCGACGGAGAGCGCGAAGAGCGCCCCCGCGAGGGCGGGCAGGCGCCGTCTCGCGAAGGCGGGGTTACGGCGCGAGGAAGCGGCCATCGGGGAACCTCGTTGGGAAGGATCGTCGAAACGGTTCGGGCCTGGAAAGCGGAGAGGCGGCACGCCGCCCCCGTCCGCCCGGCCCGGGCAGCCCCGGCGACCGGCCGGGAACCCCTCTAAGATCGTCTCCCGGCGGACCGGTTCAAGTCCCGGCGCATCGCCTTGGCCCAAACGTCAGCCGAGCAGCAGGCGCACCACCCCGACCACGACCACGCCGGCCGCGGCCGACAGGAGGCCCACGAGGCGCATCCGCTCCATCGGGCTCTGGGCGGCCTCCTGCATCGCCCGGCGCATCGCCGCCGGGAAGGCGGCGCAGAGCAGGCCCTCGATGGCCAGCGCCAGGCCGAGGGCGGCGACGAGATCCTTCACGGCAGGACACCGCGCGGCCGCCCGCGGGCGGGCCGTTGCGCCTGTCCTGTTCCCCCCTGCGGTCGCATCTTGTTGGTCTCCGCGGCACGGCGGACCTGAGGCCCGCCGTCATAAAAGTGCGCCCCGCCGGGGCGGGGCGCTCGGGTGTCGTCGCGTGTCGGCTCCGCTTTGGCGGAGGGGGAGCCGGCCTACTGGCCGGCCGCCGGAACCGCGGCGGGGCGGGCCCGCCCCTGCGGGTCGTTGAAGTAGCGGAAGAACTCCGAGCCGGGGCTGATCACCAGCCGCGTATCGGACCCGCTCAGGCCCTTCTCGTAGGCCTGCATCGACCGGTAGAAGGCGAAGAAGTCCGGGTCCTGCCCGAAGGCCTCGGCGAGGATGCGGTTGCGGTCCGCCTCGCCCTGGCCGCGGAGCTGGTCGGCCTTCTGGTTGGCCTCGGCCAGGAGCACCGTCACGTCGCGGTCGGCCTTGGCCTTGATGGTGGCCGCCACCTGGTTGCCGTTGGCGCGCAGGTCCGCCGCCTCGCGCTCGCGCTCGGTGCGCATCCGCTGGTAGACCGCCTGCGAGTTCGCCGCCGGCAGGTCGACGCGGGTCAGGCGCAGGTCGACGATCTCGATGCCGAGATTCTTCGCCTGCCGGTTCACGTCCTCCTGGATGCGGTTCATCAGGCCCTCGCGCTGGGTGCGCACGATGGCGTCCCGCGAGGCGCTGGCGAGCACGTTGCGCATCGCCGCGTTGGTGAAGCTGGACAGGCGCTGGTTGGCGACCTGGACGTTGTTCACCGACTGGTAGAAGCGCAGCGGGTCGACGATCTTGTAGCGGGCGAAGGCGTCGACCTCGAGGTTCTGGCGGTCGGCCGAGAGGACGGTCTGCACCGGCAGGTCGAGGTCGAGCAGCCGCTTCTCGAACAGCACGACGCTCTCGACGAAGGGCATCTTGAAGTACAGGCCCGGCTTGTCGGTGCCGGCCTGGTTCAGCACGGTGCGGACGCCGCCGAACCGCAGCACCAGGGCCTGCTGGGTCTGGCCGACGGTGAAGGCGCCGGCATAGACCAGCACCAGGACGAGGACGCCGAGGGCGACGGCGCCGGTGCGGAGCGCGTTGCCGTTCATCGCGCGCTCCCCTGGACGGCATTCCCCGGTCGGGCGGTGTTGGCGAATTCCTGCAGCGGCAGGACCGGCAGCACGCCGGCCGCCGCGGCACCGGCACCCGCCGTGCCGCCCTGGTCGATGATCACCTTGTTCACGCCGCCCAGAACCTTCTCCATCGTGTCGAGGAACATCCGCTCGCGGGAGACCGCGGGCGACAGCTTGTAGGACTCGTAGACCTCGCGGAAGCGCGCGGCCTGGCCGGTCGCCTCGGCGGTGGCCTGCGACTTGAAGGCCTCGGCCTGCTGCTGGATCTGCGAGGAGCGGCCGCGGGCCTCCGGCACCACGCGGCTGGCATAGGTCTCGGCCTCGTTGCGGGCGCGGGCCGCGTCCTGCTGGGCCGCGTTCACGTCGACGAAGGCCTGGCGCACCTCGGCCGGCGGGCTCACGCCCTGGAGCTGGACCACGTTGATCAGCACGCCGGCGCCGTAGGAATCGAGCGCCTTCTGGATGATCTGCTGCACCTCCTGCGCCACGCTCGACTGCTCGGTGGTCAGGATCGCCTGGATCTGGCGCCGGCCCACCACCTCGCGCATCGCGCTCTCGGCCACCGACTTGATGGTGCCCTCGGGGTTCTGGAGGTTGAACACGAAATCCTCGGCCTTGGCCGGGTTCACGCGCCACTGCACGTCGAAGTCGATGTCGACGATGTTGTCGTCGCCGGTGAGCATCAGGCTCTCCTCGGGCACGTCCCGGGAGCGCTGGGCGCCGGCGCCCGAGCGGTAGCCGACCTGGATGCTGCGCGATTCGCCGACATTCGGCTTCACCACCGCGCCGACCGGGTAGGGGAAGTTCCAGCGCAGGCCCTCGCCGGACTGGCCGGTATAGCGCCCGAACACCGTGTTGATGCCGACCTGGCTCGGCAGCACCGTGTACCAGCCGGTCATCAGCCACAGCACCAGCACGACCAGCACTGCCAGCACCGCGCCCTTGGTGCCGACCGAGCCGCCGCCGGGCATCAGGGTCTTCAGACGGTCCTGGCTGCGGCGCAGCAGGTCCTCGAGATCCGGCGGCTGGTTGCCGCCGCCCGAGCCGCCACCGCCGCCCCACGGGCCGCCGCCTCCGCCGCCGCCGGAGCCGCCACCCCAGGGACCGCCGCCATTACCGCCGCGATTGCCCCAGGGACCGCCCCCGTTGCCGCCACCGCCACTGCCGCCGCTCTGATTGCTCCAAGGCATGCTCGCCCACGTCCTTTCCCGGCCGGCACGCCCCGCGCTGTCTCTCGCGTCCCGCGCGGCACTCGCATTGCACTGGCACTCGCTCACTCAGCGATATCGGCTGAGCCCCACGCGAAAGCAACCACCGGCGCCGGCCGAATTCTCAAGGTTTCGGCTCATGTGCGGGAGTTCCATCGCCGCACCCGGAAGTCTGGATGGATCGGCCGTCTCGGACGTATCGCGCGAGCGTCACGAAGCGGAAGGCGTGCTCGTCCTCCGGACCGGCCGGATGCGCCTCCGCCGCGACCTCGCGGAAATCCGGCGGGATCTCCGGGAAACGGGCATCGCCCTCGGGCGCCGCGTCGACCTCGGTGAGGTGGATCCGGTCGGCATGCGGCAGGGCGAGCGCGTAGATCTCGGCCCCCCCCGCCACCATCACCTCCTGCGCGCCCTCGGCGATCCGCAGGGCGTCGTCCCAGCCGGCCGCGCGCTCGGTGCCGGGTGCCGCCCAGGCCGGATCGCGGGTCATCACGATCACCCGGCGACCCGGCAGCGGCCGGCCGATCGAGTCCCAGGTCTTGCGCCCCATCACCACCGGCTTGCCCATGGTGAGGGCGCGGAAGCGCCGCAGGTCGCTGCGCAGGCGCCAGATCAGCGCGTTGTCGCGGCCGATGACGCCGTTCCTCGCGGCGGCGACGATCAGGGTGACGAGGGGGAGGGCATCTTCAGACCGCCACCGGCGCGCGGATCGCCGGATGCGGGTCGTAGCCCTCGATCCCGATGTCGTCGTAGCGGAACTCGAACAGCGAGCGCACCGAGGGGTCGAGCCGCAGGCGGGGGAGCGGGCGGATGTCGCGGGAGAGCTGCTCGCGGGCCTGGGTCAGGTGGTTGGAATAGAGGTGCGCGTCGCCGAGCGTGTGGACGAAGTCGCCGGGGGCGAGATCGAGCACCTGCGCCATCATGTGGGTGAGGAGCGCGTAGGAGGCGATGTTGAACGGCACGCCCAGGAACACGTCGGCCGAGCGCTGGTAGAGCTGGAGCGAGAGCCGCCCCTCCGCGACGTAGAACTGGAACAGGCAGTGGCAGGGGGCGAGCGCCATCCGGTCGAGGTCGGCCGGGTTCCAGGCCGAGACGACGAGGCGGCGCGAATCCGGGTTGCGGCGGATCTCGTCGAGCACCCAGGCGATCTGGTCGACGCTGCCGCCGTCGGGCTTGGCCCAGCTCCGCCATTGCCGGCCGTAGACCGGGCCGAGATCGCCGTGCTCGTCGGCCCACTCGTCCCAGATCGTCACGCCGTTCGCCCGGAGATACGCGACGTTGGTGTCGCCGGCCAGAAACCACAGCAATTCGTGGATGATCGACTTCAGGTGCAGCCGCTTGGTCGTCACCAGGGGAAACCCATGGGCGAGGTCGAAGCGCATCTGGTGGCCGAAGACCGAGCGGGTGCCGGTGCCGGTGCGGTCGTGCTTCTCGACGCCCTCGTC
This sequence comes from Methylobacterium aquaticum, assembly GCF_016804325.1. Classification (NCBI taxonomy): domain Bacteria; kingdom Pseudomonadati; phylum Pseudomonadota; class Alphaproteobacteria; order Hyphomicrobiales; family Methylobacteriaceae; genus Methylobacterium; species Methylobacterium aquaticum. The sequence goes on along the minus strand of NZ_CP043627.1, from coordinate 3,097,884 downwards.
GAGGATGCGCCGGAGGAGGTCGTGGTAGGGGCGCATGGCGGACATCCTCCGCGTGACAAAGACCCGGGGCGCCCTGCGGCGCCCGGCGGGCTCCAACTCTGAATCCGTGCCCGGCCGGAAAAACGGCTCCCGGCCGGGCGGGCCCGGCACGATAACGCGTCGCCGGGCCGAATCGCAGCGCCCGAGGTCACGAATCAGCCGGTACTCCACACCCGCGCCAGCACCACCGCGCCGTTGCTCGCGGCGTGGAGCGCGATGCAGGGCCACAGGCTCCCGGTCCAGAGCCGCATCAGCCCGAGCGCCACCCCGAGGGGCAGGACCGAGACCGGCTGCAACAGGCCCCGCTCGGCGTGGCAGAGCACGAACACCATCGTCGCCACCGCCACCGTCGCGGCCGGGGCGAGATGCCGCGCCAGGCGCCCGAACAGGTCGCCGCGAAACAGCATCTCCTCGGCGAGCGGCGCCAGCACCACCAGCCACAGCGTCCAGGCCCAAAAGACCTCGCCGGTGAGGAAGGGCGACAGGCGCCAGGCCCGGACCGGCATCTGCCCGGTCACGAGCAGCAGCCCCGCCGTCCAGGCGACCTGGAGCGGCGGCCAGGCGAGGAGGAGCCAGGCGGCGCGACGGGGCAGGGCCGGTCTCACGAAGCCCAGGATCGTGCCGGGGCGGAGCCGGATCGCCGCCAGGATCAGGAGCGCGAGGGCCGCATGCGGCAGCACCGTGAGGGCGAGCAAGGCCCGCTCGTTGCCGCTCAGGGACGGGAAGGGCAGGAGGCCGGGCGGCGGGGCGGGCAGGCGGCCGAGCCCCGCCACCGCCCCGAGGATGAGGCCGAAGGCGGCAAGCTGCAGGAGCAGCACCCGCAGGACCGCCGCAGCCGCGCCGAACCAGGGTCCGAGCGGCCGGGAACCGGCCGGCCCGGATGGCGCCGGCGCATCACTTCGCGAAACGGTCACAGAATGGTGCGGGGCGGGCTTCAAAAGCGGCACGGGACCCTCTATATTCCCCCTTGCCGGTCGCGAGGCCGGCTATGGCGATAAACGTTCTTCGGAATAAACCTATCGGACCCGGGGGCGGTACCCGGCGCCTCCACCCAAGTCCGGAACGGCCCGTTCGGTTCGGGCTTCGGCGGGGGCGAAATAGGATCGACGAGGGCGTAAAGGTTGAGCTTTCGCTCGGCATGGTTCCGCCGTTATCGGGCCAATGCAATAGTTGCCAACGACAACTTTGCTCCGGTGGCGGTGGCCGCGTAAGCGGTCCCCAATACCAAACGAAGTCCTAGCGGGTAGCACTGCATAGGCGGGGTTCGGAGGCACCTGGCAACAGAAGCCTCCACTCGAATTCCCTTCCCGCGAGCGATGCGGCGCCAGGCAACGGTTGATGGCAGACGATCTGATTCGCTACGATCTCCTGGTGCAGGATGCCCTGCGCAACGTCGTGCGCAAGGTGCTGGGCGATGCGGCGCGCGACGGCCTGGCCGGCGAGCACCATTTCTACGTCTCGTTCCGGACCGACTATCCCGGCGTGCGGATCTCGCAGCGCCTGCGGGAAAAGTACCCGCAGGACATGACGATCGTTCTCCAGCACCAGTTCTGGGACCTCGGCGTCACCGAGCACACCTTCGAGGTCGGGCTGTCGTTCTCCGGCGTGCCGGAGCGGCTCCTGGTGCCGTTCGAGGCGGTGACCGGCTTCTTCGACCCCTCGGTGCAGTTCGGCCTGAAGTTCGAGCTCAACGACGGCACCGCCTCGACCGAGGACGCGGCCCCCGCCGGCACGACCGCCCTGCGGGCGATCCGCGGCGCCGGCTCCGAGCCGAGCGAGGCGCTGCCGAAGGTCCCGGCGATCGGCAGCAACCTGCCCAAGATCGTGCCCGCCGCCAAGGCCGAGGCCAAGCCTCAGAGCAAGGACTCGACCGGCAAGGACGAGGCCGACGGCGAGGCGAAGCCCGACGAGGCAGCCGAGCGCACCGACGCCCCGCAGGAGGGCGCCTCGGTGGTCAGCCTGGACGCGTTCCGCAAGAAGAGCTGACGCGCAGGATCGAGCGGCTCCGGCCGAGATAGCTCCGTCACATGTCTGGCTGCCCCGGGTTCGCGATGGCGGAGACCGGGACTTGCCTTGTGGCTGGGCGATCGAGTTCCGCCAGGCTTTTTGCGGTCGCATGCCGATCCGACCTCGGTGCAGGGCTCGCAGGTAGATTTTCAGAGCCTGATTGAGTTAGCCGACTGAATTCACACCCTCCATCGTCATCCCGGGTTCCCGGCTGCGCCAGGCCCCGGGATGACGTCGAGAGGTATCGGCGTGCGTGCCATATGATTGGCGCGCCGGTTCGGCATGCGCCACGGCCGGCCGGTAGTCCTGCGCGTCGCAGCCGGGCACCGGGCAATGACGGGCCGGCCGGTCTGCGGGACGGGCAACGGCGTCTGGCTTGCCGAGCACCGTGGAGCCCGACGCGATAAAGCGATGTATGCGGGCTCCGGGCAGGCGGCGCCGCGCCTACCGCGATTCCCGCTTCTCCAGAGCCGTCTTCACCTGCTTGAGCTGGTCGAACACCGCGCTCGGCGTGGTACCGAAGAAGGCGAAGCCCGCATTGATCGACCAGTAGCAGGCGAACAGGATCAGCGGCACCAGGATCCAGCCCATGATCTCCTCGCCGATCTTGCGACGGCGGCGGCGCTGCCGGCGCTTCTCGCGCCCGGTCAGCTTCGGGGAGGGCGGGGTCACCGTCGCGGCCGGGGCGAGGGGGCCCTCGTTGAGATCTCCGCTCATGGGATTCTCTCACGTCCTCTGGCGCCGGGCTCGCAGCCCTCGCGCATCCATCCGCCCACGGCCGCGCTCGGTGAGCGGCAGGGGCCTCAAATGCGCATCCCGGCGGGGAGGCCCCGCCGGGATGCGCGCGTCTCGGAGCCTCATACACGGGAGGCGGGTCGGGATCGAGGGGCTTTGCCCCTCGATCCGCCGGGGTCAGGCCCGGACCAGCGGCACCTTCGGCACCGTGCGGACCCCGCCCTCGCCGCCGCCCGAGCCGCCGTCCTTCGGCTTCTTCGGCGCGGCGCGCGGGCGCTTCTGCTTCTTCGCGGCGGCCTTGTCCGCCTTCTTGGCCGCGTTCGTCACGTCCTTCTCGGGGCGCGGCATCACCGGGCCGGCCGGGAAGACGAAGCCGAGGCTCGGCTTCTCGCCGTCGGGCCGCTTGACGATCACCCGGACGGCGCCGCCGTCCTTGAGCTTGCCGAACAGCACCTCGTCGGCGAGCGGGGTCTTGATGGTCGACTGGATCAGGCGGGCCATCGGGCGGGCGCCCATGGCCTCGTCGTAGCCGTTCTCGACCAGCCAGTCCCGCGCCTCGTCGGAGAGCTCGATCGTGACGTTGCGGTCGGCGAGCTGGGCCTCGAGCTGGAGCACGAACTTGTCGACGACCTTGGCCACGACGGTCTTCGGCAGGTGGCCGAAGGACACGGTGGCGTCGAGGCGGTTGCGGAATTCCGGGGCGAACAGGCGGTTGATCGCCTCCTGGTCGTCGCCGGTGCGCTTGTTCTGCGTGAAGCCGAACGCCGCCTTGGCGAGGTCGGCCGCGCCCGCATTCGTCGTCATGATGATGATGACGTTGCGGAAATCGACCTGCTTGCCGTTATGGTCGGTGAGCTTGCCGTGATCCATCACCTGCAACAGGATGTTGAACAGGTCCGGATGGGCCTTCTCGATCTCGTCGAGCAGCAGCACGCAATGCGGGTGCTGGTCGATGCCGTCGGTGAGCAGGCCGCCCTGGTCGAAGCCGACATAGCCCGGAGGGGCGCCGATCAGCCGCGAGACGGTGTGCCGCTCCATGTATTCCGACATGTCGAAGCGCAGCATCTCGACGCCGAGGCTCGACGCCAGCTGCTTGGCCGCCTCGGTCTTGCCGACGCCGGTCGGGCCGGCGAACAGGTAGGCGCCGATCGGCTTGTCGGGATCGCGAAGCCCCGCCCGGGCGAGCTTGATCGAGGCGGTGAGCGCATCGATGGCGGCGTCCTGGCCGTAGACCACCCGCTTCAGGTTGTCGGTGAGATGCGCCAGCACCTCCGCGTCGTCCTTCGACACGGTCTTCGGGGGAATGCGGGCCATCGTGGCGATGGTCGCCTCGATCTCCTTGACGCCGATCGTGCGCTTGCGCCGGGCCTCCGGCACCAGCATCTGCGAGGCGCCGGTCTCGTCGATCACGTCGATCGCCTTGTCCGGCAGCTTGCGGTCGTTGATGTAGCGGGCGGACAGCTCGACCGCGGCCTTCACGGCCTCGGTCGTGTACTTGAGCTTGTGGAACTCCTCGAAGGACGGGCGCAGACCCTTCAGGATCTCGATCGCGTCCGGGATCGACGGCTCGTTGACGTCGATCTTCTGGAAGCGGCGCACCAGGGCCCGGTCCTTCTCGAAGTACTGGCGGTACTCCTTATAGGTGGTCGAGCCGATGCAGCGGAGCGCACCCGAGGCGAGGGCGGGCTTGAGGAGGTTCGAGGCATCCATCGCGCCGCCCGAGGTCGCACCGGCGCCGATCACCGTGTGAATCTCGTCGATGAACAGGACGGCGTTGGGATGCGCCTCGATCTCCTTCATCACCTGCTTGAGGCGCTCCTCGAAGTCGCCGCGGTAGCGGGTCCCGGCGAGCAGCGTGCCCATGTCGAGGGAGAACACGGTCGCGTCGGCCAGGACCTCCGGCACCTCGTGCTGGATGATCTTGCGGGCGAGCCCTTCCGCGATGGCGGTCTTGCCGACGCCGGGATCGCCGACGAGCAGCGGGTTGTTCTTCTGCCGGCGGCAGAGGACCTGGATCGTGCGCTGGACCTCGGTCTCGCGCCCGATCAGCGGGTCGATCTTGCCGTCGCGGGCCTTCTTGTTGAGGTTGACGCAATAGGCGTCGAGGGCATCGCCCTTCTTCTTCTGGCCGCCGCGCTCGTCCTCGGCCCCGCTCGGACGTTCCGTCGGACCCTCCTCGTCGGCGCCGCGCACCGGCTTGCCCTCGGACAGGCCGGGGCGCTTGGCGATGCCGTGGCTGATGTAGTTGACCGCGTCGTAGCGGGTCATGTCCTGCTCTTGCAGGAAGTAGGCGGCGTGGCTCTCGCGCTCGGCGAAGATCGCCACCAGCACGTTGGCGCCGGTGACCTCCTCGCGGCCGGAGGACTGCACGTGGATCACCGCGCGCTGGATCACGCGCTGGAACCCCGCCGTCGGCTTGGCGTCCTGTCGCCCGTCGCCCGTGAGGTTGGCGAGCTCGGTGTCGATATACTCGACGAGGTTGCGCTTCAGCAGGTCGACGTCGACGTTGCAGGCCCGCATGACCGCGGCCGCGTCCTGGTCGTCGACCAGAGCGAGCAGGAGATGCTCGAGCGTGGCGTATTCGTGTCGGCGCTCGCCGGCCAGCGCCAGGGCGCGGTGAAGAGCTTGTTCTAGGCTGCGTGAGAAGCTGGGCAAAGCGGGCCTCTTTGCTGGTGCCTGTCTTGGTCGGCGCTTATTTCTTTTCCATGACGCATTGCAGAGGATGTTGATGTTTCCGCGCAAAGTCCATGACCTGCGTCACCTTGGTCTCTGCGACCTCGTAGGTGAAGATGCCGCACTCGCCGACGCCGTTCTGGTGGACGTGCAGCATGATGCGGGTCGCGTCCTCGCGCGACTTGTTGAAGAACCGTTCCACGACGTGGACCACGAATTCCATCGGGGTGTAGTCGTCGTTGAGGAGCAGCACGCGGTAGAGGTTCGGCCGCTTGGTGCGCGGCTTCGTCCGCGTGATCACGGCGGTTCCCGAGCGCCCGTCGCCGTTCCCGGGGGCGCGGGGGTTGGCCGCGACCGGCCTGGTGGAGGGTTCTCCCTGCCTCGGGACCTGAGCCATCTGAATCGTACCGACCTCGCTCTGGGCGACCGCGCCGAGCCGCGCGGGCCTCCTCGCGGGGGTCCGGGCAGTGGTGCGGAGCGGCAGCCTAACACGTCGGCCGCCGGTGCCGAGCCTAATCTATAGGCCGAGTCGGCGCTTCGCCAGTCGGCTGCGCGCTCTTGTCGTTGCAGGCTCCCCCGCGGGGCGTGCAGGCTCCCTCGCGGGGCGTGCGGACCTCTCGATGGACCCCCAAACGCGCGCGACCGGCACGGGGGGCCCGTGCCGGTCGCGATCATGGTCTTCCTGCGCGGAAGAGCGGCGGCCCGAGGGCCGACCGCCCGTGCGCGACGCCCGGCTTACGCGGCGTACTGAACCTTGGCGGCCTCGTCCTCGACCTTCTTGAAGCCGTCCTTGGCGCTGGCGAAGGCGCGGTCCTGGGCCTTGAAGGCCTGCTCCTGGGCCTTGGCGGCGAAGCCCTCGTACGGCTTCACCATCTCCTTGGCGAGGTTCTGGTAGAGCTCGGTCATCTTGGTGGTCTGGGCCACGAGACGCTCGTACGAGGTCTTCATGTAGTCGGTCTGGATCTCGAGCGCCTTGTCGAGCGAGCGCACGCCGGCGAGCTTCTCGAGGGTGGCGGTGCCGAGCTCGAAGGACTGCTTGGCGAAGTCGGTCGCCTCGACGGCGATCGCCTGGCTGGCCTTCGACAGGGTGCCGAAGCTGCGCAGCATCGCGTCCATGCCGTCCTTGCCGAACTTCTGGGCGGCCTCGGCCTGCTGGCTCATGGTCTGCTGGTTCATGGTATGGTGACGCCCTGAAGGGGCGCCCCTCCTCGCGCGGCATTCGGGACGTCGCCGGGACGCCCGCGCGTCGCGCCCCGCTGCCCTGCAATATGTGCAGCGCACAAAATTCGTCAAGGGCGAATTGTGCGTTGCACAATGCAGCGAATCCGAGCATCGGAATTCGTCGCCGGTTAACCGGGGCGTAACCGAGCCTCCCTAGCCTGATTGACAGTGATGCCGATGCGCCACGCCGTTCGTCGCGGGGCGCGGTCGGTCCAGGGCGTCGCCTCCCGTCGCAGGCGCCCTTTTCCATCGAGTGGGGTATGTGCGTGATGCGTTGCGTTCACGGCCAATCTGGACCCGCGTTGCCGGCCGTGCTCGCCGCCGCGGCGGTGCTGACGGCGCTCACCGCCTCGCCCGCCGAGGCGCGCCGGCGCGCCCATCCCGGCGGCGGCGGGGGCTACAACCCGCCCTACGCGGCGATGGTGGTCGATGCCAAGACCGGCCGCGTGATGCACGCGGTCAACGAGGATGCCCTGCGCCATCCGGCCTCGATCACCAAGGTGATGACGCTCTACCTGCTGTTCGAGCAGCTCGAGCGCGGCAAGCTGGACCTCGATTCGCCGCTGACCGTCTCGGCCAACGCCTCCCGGATGCCGCCCTCCAAGCTCGGCGTGCGGCCCGGCTCGACCGTGACGGTCGAGGAGGCGATCAAGGCGCTGGTGACGAAATCCGCCAACGACATCGCCTGCGCCATCGGCGAGAACATCGCCGGCTCGGAAGCCGCCTTCGCCGAGATGATGACGCGCAAGGCCCACGCCCTCGGCATGACGCGGACCCACTATGCCAACGCCTCGGGCCTGCCGGACGCCGACCAGATCACCACCGCCCGCGACCTGACGATCCTCGCCCGCGCGATCCAGGAGCGGTTCCCCCGCTACTACCGCTACTTCCAGACCCGCTCCTTCGCCTTCAAGGGCCGGGTGATCGGCAACCACAACCACCTGGTCGGCCGGGTCGAGGGCGTGGACGGCATCAAGACCGGCTACACCCGCGATTCGGGCTTCAACCTGATGACCTCGGCGCGCATCGGCGAGCGGCACATCGTGGCGGTGGTGCTCGGCGGCAAGTCGGGCGCAAGCCGCGACGTCATCATGACCAAGCTCGTGCGGGCCAACCTGCCGATCGCCTATGCCGGCGCCCGCACGGCGCCGCCGGTGGTCGAGGTGGCCGAGCGGCCGCGTCCCGCCGTGGTCGCCGAGCGCCCGGTGGCGACCCGCACCCTCGTGGCCTCCGCCGACGAGGACGACGCGGTCGAGACCACGAACTCCACCGGCCAGCCCCTCGACATCGCGCCCCGGGGCGGCGCCACGCCGCAATCCTCGCCGAAATGGCGCGCCGGCCTCGGCGCGGTGCCGGCGAGCGCCCAGGCCTATGCCCCGGCGCCCGCCGCGGCCTTCCCGGCGGCCGGGGGGACGAAGTACGCCTCGCGCCTGCCGGCGGCCGAGCCCGGCGAGGCCCGGGCCCCGGCCCCGCGCGAGACCGCCGCCCCCGCGGCGAAGGCCGTCACCGTGACGCCCTGGGTGATCCAGCTCGGCGCCATGGACGACGAGGGCAAGGCCAAGTCGATGCTCAGCGAGGCGCGCCAGCGCAGCGGCGGGGCGCTCGGCAAGGCGGCCCCGTTCACCGAGAAGGTGACCCATGGCGGCACCACGCTGTTCCGCGCCCGCTTCTCCGGCTTCTCGGAAGCCGAGGCCGCGCAGGATGCCTGCCGGGCGCTCAAGCGCAACGGCTTCACCTGCTTCGCGACCCGGAGCTAGGGTTTTCCCCTCCCCAGGAGGGGAGGGCTGTACGGAACAGGAAAAGGCGCGGGTCCCCCCTCTCCCGTGTGGGAGAGGGGCCGGGGGTGAGGGTGACACGCTTCAGTGTGAAACGCTGAACGTGGTGCTGGCAGCGGGACGGTCAGAGCCCAACTCAGAACAGTAGCACCCTCACCCCTACCCCTCTCCCACACGGGAGAGGGGATCCCGCGCCACACTCGTCAAGACTTGAGAACGACCTCCCCCGCCGCGGCGCGTCCCTGCCGCGGCTTCGTCGACACGCGCGTGGAGTATCAGCGATGTCGGTTGAGCAGAAAGTCCTTGGCCGCGTTGACACGGGCCGCCAGGTAGTCGGACCCGCCCTGGTCCGGGTGCAGCCGCTTCATCAGGGTCCGGTGCGCCCGGCGCACCTCCTCGAGGGGCGCCCCGCGCTGAAGCCCCAGGATCTGATAGGCCTCCTCCTCCGTCATCGGCCCTGGCTGCGCCGTACCGCGCGGCCCCGGGTCGCGGTCAGCCTCAGCGTCTACGCGCCATCCGGCAAACCGGCGGTCCAGATACGCCTCTAGCAGCCGGGCGCCGTCCGGGTCGCCCGAGCGGCACTCGGACAGGAGCGCGACGAGGCGCGGCAGCGGCAAACCGTCGAGGGCCTGGCCGGCCAGCGGACCGGCGAGCACCGTGCCGCGCATCGCGCCGCTGGCATGGTCCAGCTCCATCTCCAGCCGGGCGGAGCGCACCCGCGAGACGGCGTCCGGCCGCGGGCCGGCAGTGCCGAGGCCGAACCAGCCACCGAGATTGCCCATCCGCCCCAGGCCGAAGGGAAGGGGCGAGCCCTGGCGCCAGCCGAGCAGCCAGGCGCCGCCGAGGCCGAGCGCCCCGGCCATGTCGAAGCGCCCGCGCAGGAACAGGAGGGCCGCCGCGGCCAGCGCCAGCCAGCCGCCGGCCTGGCGGATCACCCGCGCGATCACCGCGGGATTGGCGGTGGAATAGTGGCGGCCGAGCCACCAGAGGCCGACGAGGACCAGGACACCGAGTCCGAGGGCGATCATGCGTTGTCCGTCACCCTCACGATGCGTGCGGGAAGACCCTGTCTACCCGCCGGTCATGCCGGCGAGGAGCCGGCGCGCCGCCGCATCCTCATGCGCGGCCAGGCGCAATCCGTCGAGTCCCCGGGTGGCGTAGATCGCCGCGGCGCGCAGGAGCGCGGCCAGCACCTCGGGCGCCGTGAGGTCGAAGCGGGCGGCAGAACCGCCGCTCAGCCGGGCGATCTCCGAGAAACCCGCGGCGACCGTGGGATCGGGGCCCTCGTGAAAGCAGAAGGCCGGCAGGCCGAGGAGGCCGAGTTCGCCGGCGACGCCGCACAGGTCGTCGATGTCCTCCTCGATCGCGTCGCCGACCAGCACCAGGGCCTTGACCGGGCCGCGCCCGGCCTCGTTGCGGGCGTGGCGCAGGACCCGGCCGATCTGGGTCTGGCCGCCCTGGCAGGTCACGGCCCGCATCAGGCCGGTGAGCGCCCGGGCGTCGGCGACGAAGCGCGAGGCCCGGCACTCGGAAAAGCCCCGGAAATAGACGAGCTGCACCGACAGCCCGCCGAGCCGGGCCGTCGCCTCGAACATCCCGGCCTGGACCCCGCAGGCGAGGTCCCAGGTCGGCTGCCGGCTCATCGTGGCGTCCAGCGCGAAGATCAGCCGCGGCACGTCGCGAGAGGGCGCCGCGACCTGCCGCGCCGTCTCCAGGAAGGCGTCGACCGCCGCACCCCGCGCCCGGTCGAGGTCGGACCCGGCCATCCGCCGGTCAGTGCCGCCGGATGGTGCTGGCGGTGAGCGCGTGGACCGAGAACAGGGCGTCGGGATCGGTCCAGACCCGGGCATGCTCCCAGCCGGCGCCGCGGGCGAGCGCCCGGAAACCCGGCACCGTGTACTTGTAGCTGTTCTCGGTGTGGATCGTCTCGCCGGAGGCGAAGTGGAACGGCACCCCCGCCACGGTGACGAGCTGGCTGCGCCGGCTCACCAGATGCATCTCGATCCGCCCGAGATTCTCGTCGAAGAAGGCCTGATGGGCGAAGGCGTCGAGGTCGAAATCGGCGCCGAGCTCCCGGTTGATGCGGGCGAGCAGGTTGAGGTTGAAGGCCGCCGTCACCCCGGCGGCATCGTCGTAGGCCGCGTCCAGCACCGCCTTGTCCTTCACGAGGTCGATGCCGACGATCAGCGTCGCTCCGGCCCCCAGCGTCCGGGCGAAGCTGCCGAGGAGCGCCGCGGCGATCTCGGGCTCGAAATTGCCGATCGTCGAGCCGGGGAAGAAGCCGACCTTGGGCGCGTCCCGCAGGTCGTCGGGCAGGGTGACCGGCTTGGTGAAGTCCGCCGCCACCGGCTCGACCCGCAGGCGCGGGAAGTCGCGGCCGAGTTCCTCGGCCTCGCTGCGCAGGAACTCCTCCGAGACGTCGATCGGGACGTAAGTGCTGAGATCGGTGAGGTGCGGCAGCAGGCGGCGCACCTTGGCGGTGGAGCCGCTGCCGAACTCGACCAGGGCCGCCCCCGGCGGGAGCCCGGCGGCGATCTCGGGGCCGTAGCTGTCGAGGATCGCGAGCTCCGTCCGGGTGGGATAGTATTCCGGCAGGCGGGTGATCTGCTCGAACAGATCCGAGCCGCGCCGATCGTAGAAATACTTGGCCGACAGATGCTTTTGCGGCGCGCGCAGGCCCGCGACCACGTCCTGGAGGAAGCTCCGGTCGATGATGCGGGCGGGGGTCTGTTCGAGATGGGGAAGCGGGGCGGTCACGGGCGGGAACTCCGAAATCGGGCGGGGGCCTCACGGCACCCGGATCGAGGCAGAACGCGCCTCAGGCTTGGTATCGAGATAGACGCAGGCCCGTGAACTGCCAGCGCTGGTGGGGATAGAAGAAGTTCCGATAGGTCGGCCGGCTGTGGCCCTGGGGCGTCGCCACCGAGGACCCGCGCAGCACGAACTGGCTGACCATGAACTTGCCGTTGTACTCGCCGAGCGCGCCCGGCAGCGGCCGGTAGCCCGGATAGGCGGAATAGGCGCTGCGGGTCCATTGCCAGACATGGCCGAACCCGGCATCGAGGGAGCCGCTGGCCGCTTCCCACTCGGCCTCGGTCGGCAGGTCGCGGCCGGCCCAGCGGGCGAAGGCGTCGGCCTCGTAGTAGCTCACATGGGTCACCGGCATGGCCGGATCGACGGGCTTCACGCCGGCGAGCGTCATGCTCGACCACACGCCGTCGCGTTGCCGCCAGTAGCCCGGCGCCTCCCAGCCCTCGGTCTGGACGGCCACGAACCCGTCGGAGAGCCACAGTTCCGGCCTGGCGTAGCCGCCATCCTGCATGAATTCGAGCCACTCGCCGTTGGTGACGAGGGCGCGGTCGATCTCGACCGGCCGCAGCAGCACGTCGTGGCGCGGCTCCTCGTTGTCGAAGTGGAAGCCGGAGCCCGCGTGCCCCATCTGGGTCACACCGCCATCGAGCGCCACCCGGCCCGGCCGCTGCGACAGGGCGGGCCAGCGCCAGCCCTCGTCATAGGCCGGGTGCAGCGGGTTCTGGGCGAAGGCGTGCAGGATGTCGGTGAGCATCAGCTCCTGATGCTGCTGCTCGTGGTGCAGGCCGATCTCCACCACCGCGACGATCTCCGCGATCTGCCCCTCGGGGGCATTCGCGATCAGGTCGGCGACCCGGCGGTCGACATGAACCCGGTAGGCCGCGACCTCGTCGCAGGTCGGCCGGGTGACGAGGCCGCGGCTGATCCGCGGGGCGCGGGGGCCCGCCTGCACGTAGTAGGAATTGAACAGGTAGAAGTAGCGCTCGTCGAAGACGGTGTAGCCCGGCACCCGCTCCTTCAGCAGGAACTGCTCGAAGAACCAGGTCGTATGGGCGCGGTGCCACTTGGTCGGGCTCGCATCCGGCATCGACTGGACCTGCTGGTCCTCCGGCGAGAGCGGCGCGGCGCGGCGCTCGGTCTCGTCGCGCACATGGCGGAAGGCCGCGATCCAGGCGCCCCGGTCGACCGGGCGGGCATCGGCGGGCGGCGGAGGAAAGGCGGGGCGCGCGTCATGACGCGCGTCATGGGGCATGTCGAGGACCTGCGCGGTCGCGGTCGCTGCCATCGGATCATCCCTCATGGGTAGACGGATCGTTCACGATCAACGTTGGTCAGGAGTATCCGTTTCTCCAGCGCGGCGTTACCGCGCAGCTTGAGGCGGGCGCCGATCCGGCCGCGTGTGCGTCGCGGGAGAAGCGGGGCCTTTTTGCCGCCGCAGTGACCAAGCCTTAACGATCGCGCCGGACTCTCGCCGGCAACCTTCCTTCCCTCTCGGTCAAAACCTCCCATGCGGTTCGATCTGATGGCCGGCACAGCCGCGGCGCCCCCGGCGCCGATCACCCGTGCCCCGGTGGTCCTCGTGTTCGATTCCGGCCTCGGCGGCCTCACGGTGCTCTCCGAGGTGCGGCGCGCCCGGCCCGATGCCCGGGTAGTCTACGCCGCCGACGACGCCGCCTTTCCGTATGGCGGCCTCGCCGAGCCGGTGCTGGTGGCCCGCGTGCTGGCCGTCATGGAGCGGCTGATCACGGTCCATGCCCCCGACCTCGTCGTGGTGGCCTGCAACACCGCCTCGACCCTGGTCCTGCCGGCCCTGCGGCAGCGCTTCGACATCCCGTTCGTCGGCACCGTGCCGCCGATCAAGCCGGCGGCGGCCGCGACCCGTTCCGGCCTCGTCAGCGTGCTCGCGACACCCGGGACCGTGCGGCGCGACTACACCCGCGAGCTGATCGACACCTACGCGGCGGGCTGCCGGGTCACCCTCGTCGGGGCGACGGGGCTGGCGGCGCTCGCCGAGGCGGCCTTGTCGGGCCTGCCGGTCTCGGATGCCGCCCTCTGGGCCGAGATCGGGCCCTGCTTCGTCGAGGGCGAGGTGGGGCGCACCGACGTGGTCGTGCTCGCCTGCACCCATTACCCGCTGCTGCTGTCCCGCTACCAGGCGATCGCGCCCTGGCCGGTGACCTGGATCGACCCCGCCCCGGCGATCGCCCGGCGCATGACCCAGCTGATCGGCGGCCCCGCCCGCGGATTGGGAGACGACGTGCCCGGCCCGGTGCTCGCCGCCTTCACCTCCGGCGACCGGCTGACGCCGGCCCTGCGCGCGGCGCTCGGCGACCGGGGCTTGGCCGAACTCGCCGTCGAGGCGATGCCGCTCGTCCTCCAGTAAGGCTCGAGCGCCGTGACCGTGATGCGGGTGGCCCTCGGCCTGCTGCTCGTCGTCCTCGCCCTCTACGGCGCCGTGGTGGCGGCGTTCTGGTGGTTCCAGCGCGGCCTCCTCTATCCGGGGCAGGGCGGTCCGGTCCCGGCGACGGGCGCCCGGCTGCCGCCCGATCTCCGGACGATCACCGTCCCGACGCCGGACGGCGAGCGCCTGCGCGCCCTCTGGCTGCCGCCGGCCCGCGGCGCCGGCATGGTGGTGACCTTCCACGGCAACGCGTCGCTGCCCGAATGGCACGCCGAGCGCTTCGCCGCCGGACCCTGGCGGGCGCGAGGGTGGGGCGTGATGGCGCCGGCCTATCGCGGTTATCCGGGCTCGACGGGGAGCCCGAGCGAGGCCGGCCTGATCGCCGACGGGCTCGCGGCCTTGGCGGAGGCGCGCCGCCTCGCGCCGGGGGCGCCGGTGCTGCTGCACGGGCACTCCTTAGGGGCCGCGGTCGCCGTCGCGGTGGCGGCCCGGGCAGGTGCGGCGAGCGTGCTTGGCCTGTACCTCGAAGCGCCGTTCGACTCGATGACCGCGATGGCGCGCCACCATTTCCGGCTCCTGCCGGCGGGCCTCCTGTCGAACACCTGGCACTCCGACCGGATCATCGGCAGCGTCCCGGTGCCGGTCCTGATCGTCCACGGCGATGCCGATCCGGTGATCCCAGCCAAGTACGGCGCCCGCCTCGCGCGCGCGGCCAAAGCCGAGTTCGTCGAGGTGCCGGGCGACCACGTCTCGATCTTAGGCGGCCGGGATTCGGACGCCGAGGCGCGGTTCCGGCCCGGCCCCGGACTCTTGACCAAGTAAGCTTTGTCGCCTAAGAGCGCCCGGTTCGCGGGGCTCCGGTTCGGGGCCCCGAAACATTTTGCGCACCCGCGAGCGGCTCGTCACGGCCGCTCTGTCGCCCCGGTTTACGGGGGAGGAGGGCGCGTTCCTCTCCTACGTGATGCATTTCTAGAGGACACGCGATGTCGAAACGCGTTCAGGCGAAGCACAAGCTCGATCGCCGCATGGGCCAGAACATCTGGGGCCGCCCGAAGAGCCCCGTGAACCGCCGCGAGTACGGCCCGGGCCAGCACGGCCAGCGCCGCAAGGGCAAGATGTCCGACTTCGGCACGCAGCTGCGCGCCAAGCAGAAGCTCAAGGGCTACTACGGCAACATCACCGAGAAGCAGTTCCGCCGTTACTACGCCGAGGCGATCCGCCTGCGCGGCGACTCGGGCGAGAACCTGGTCGGCCTGCTCGAGCGCCGCCTCGACGCGGTGGTCTACCGCTCGAAGTTCGTGGCGACCCCGTTCGCCGCCCGCCAGTTCGTGAACCACGGCCACATCCGGGTGAACGGCGTGCGCGTCAACATCCCGAGCTACCTCGTCAAGCCCGACGACGTGATCGAGATCAAGGAATCCTCCAAGCAGCTCGAGATCGTCCTCGTGGCGAGCCAGCTCGCCGAGCGCGACGTGCCCGACTACATCGAGGTCGACCACGGCAAGATGACCGCCCGCATGACCCGCGTGCCGACCCTGTCCGAGGTCCCGTACCCGGTGCAGATGGAGCCGAACCTGGTCATCGAGTTCTACTCGCGCTGATCTTACGCGACGCTGAGAACCGAGTGTTTTCCGGAAAGCCGCCCGCGAGGGCGGCTTTTCTCGTTGGTGGGGGGGGTCGAGGACCCGGCGCGACGACGTCGCCCCGGGAGAGCCGGCGCGTCAGCCCTCGAGCGCCGCCCGGATCCGCTCCGCATGCTGGGCCAGCAGAGCCGGATCGGCCATGCCGTCGACGTGGCGGCGCGGCGCCACGCCCTCGTGCCGGGGCAGGACGTGGACGTGGAGGTGGAACACGGTCTGGCCGGCCGCCGCCTCGTTGTACTGGTAGACCGCGACGCCGTCCGCCGCGAAGGCCGCCCTGGCGGCCCGGGCCACGGTCTGGACCGCGGCGTAGAGGTGGCCGAGCGTGGCGGGATCCGCGTCGAGGAGGTTGCGGCTCGGGGTCTTGGGCACCACCAGGGTATGGCCGTCGGCCTGGGGCATCACGTCCATGAACGCGACGACGTGCTCGTTCTCGTAGACTTTGTGGCAGGGGATCTCGCCCCGCAGGATCTTGCCGAAGATGTTCTGGGGGTCGTAGGCGGTCTCGGTCATCGCACGGGTCCCTGGAGCCTTGCGCGGCGTGGCCGAGCCCCTTACCCGACCCGCCGCGCGATCGAAACCGCTTCCAGAGCAGTTCCCGATCGCGCTTCGACACGGCACACGACAGAAACCGCTCCCAGCGTCGCCGACCCTTCCCACCCGCGACCTCATCCCGAGGTGTGGAGCGATCGAAGATCGCGGAGCCTCGAAGGAGGCCTCCAGGAATCGCAGCGGCGTCTGGAGCCCTCCTTCGAGGTCAGTCCATCAAGGATGGACTGACACCAATGGCCCAAGATGCTGACGCATCGGGCCATTGAGCCATCTCGAATTTTCCATGCCAAGCCAGAGGCTTGACGAAAATTCGAGAACGGAACCAAAGGTCGTTTCCAACGACCGTTGGTATGACACCTCAGTATGAGGTTGCGGATGGAAAAAGCCTGACAATCGCGGGCTTTGCGCCGGTGTCGTGTACTCCGCTCTCAAGCGGCGGCCGCCGCCGAGCGCCGCTCGACCAGCCGCGCCAGATAGGCCGCGCCGAGGGGGATGATCGCGTCGTCGAAGTCGTAGGCCGCGTTGTGCAGGTTCGCCCCGGCCTTGCCCCCGAGCCAGGCATAGGCGCCGGGCACGGCGTGCAGCATGTCGGCAAAATCCTCGCTGCCCATCTTGGGCTCCGGTGCGGTGTCGACCTTGGCGGCGCCGAACAACTCGGTGGCGATCTCGGCGGCGGCGCGGGTCTGGTCCTCGCTGTTGCGCAGGACCGAGAAGATGTCGCGGATCTCGACCGTGATCTCGGCGCCGAAGGTCGCCGCCACGCCGGCGCAGATCTCGCGCATGCGCCTGGCGACGAGGGCCCGGATGTCGTCGTCGAAGGTGCGGACCGTGCCGGCGAGGTGGGCCTCCTCCGGGATCACGTTGTAGGCCGCCCCGGCATGGACCTGGGTGATCGACAGGACCGCCGATTGCAGCGGGTCGGCGTTGCGGCTGACGATGGTCTGGAGCGCCTGGACCAGGGCGGCCTGGACCACCACCGGGTCGATGCCGCGATTGGGCTGCGCCCCGTGGGCGCCGCGGCCGACGATGCGGATGTCGAAGAAGTCCGCCGCCGCCATGGCCGGGCCCGGCCGCACCGAGAGCTCGCCGCTCCGCCCGCTCGGGTTGTTGTGCAGGCCGTAGACCTCGTCGCAGGGGAAGCGCGAGAACAGCCCGTCGGCCAGCATGGCGCGGGCGCCGCCCAGGCCCTCTTCGGCGGGCTGGAAGATGAACACCGCGGTGCCGTCGAAGTCGCGGGTCTCGGCGAGGTACTTGGCGGCACCGAGCAGCATCGTGGTGTGGCCGTCATGCCCGCAGGCGTGCATCTTGCCCGGCACCGTCGAGCGATAGGGAAGGTTGGTCGCCTCTTCGATCGGCAGGGCGTCCATGTCGGCGCGCAACCCGATGCGGCGCGTGCTGGTGCCGCGGCCCTTCAGCACCCCGACGACGCCGGTGCGGCCGATCTCGCGATGCACCTCGATGCCCCAGGAGGCGAGCTTGTCCGCCACGATGCCGGAGGTGCGCACCTCCTCGAAGCCGAGCTCGGGATGGGCGTGGAAATCGCGCCGGATGGCGGTGAGCGCGTCGAGGTCGGCGGCGATGCGGTCGATCGGGGACATGCGGCGAAGACGCTCCGGATTGCGACCCGGGAGGCGGGCCGGACGGCGCGCATCCTCCGGTGTCGTCACTCGCGAGTCCAGGGGCGCGAATGCATGGCTTTCCGCGCCCCCGAACGGTTCAATCGGCGATGGCGCCGTAGACGAGCTGCTTGATCTCGCGCCGGTAGAAGGCCCGGCTCGGTCCGGGGCCTGGGTCATCATCACCACCGCCAGATCCTCCTTGGGATCGACCCAGAAGAACGTGCCGGCATAGCCCGCCCACATAAACTCGCCCTTGGAGCCCGGCACGCCGGCGATGCCGGCATCCTTGCGCACCATGAAGCCGAGGCCGAAGGTGTAGCCGGGCACGCCCATCAGCAACTCGCCGGGACCGACCACCGGCTTGATCCGGTCGCCGAGATGGTCGGCGGTCATCAACTCGACGCTGGTGCGGCTGAGCACCCGGGCGCCGTCGAGGCTGCCGCCGTCGAGCATGGCTTGCGCGAAGCGCAGGTAATCGGCCGCCGTGCCGTAGCCGCCGGCCCCGCCGGAATCGTTCTTCGGCACCGCGCCGTCGATGAGCCGGTTCGGCGCGCCGGTGGCGGGATCGGTCGGCAGCGCCTGGGCGATCCGCCCGGCCTTGTCGGCCGGCACCGAGAAGCCGGTCTCGCTCATCTTCAAGGGCCGCAGCACCCGGTCGGCGAGATAGTCGCCGAGGCGCTGGCCCGAGGCCTTCTCGACCACGCGGCCGAGCACGTCGACGGCGAGGCTGTATTGCCAGACCGTGCCGGGCTGGTAGGCGAGCGGCGCGCCGGCGATCCGGGCCGTGAATTCTTCCGGGGTGAGGTCGGTGGTGTTGTAGTCGAAATCGGGCTTGAACAGGCCGGCCTTGGCATAGGCCGCCTTCACCGCCGGGTTGGTGGTGATCTCGCCATAGGCGAGGCCGGCGGTGTGGCGCAGGAGATCCTGGATCGTGGGTGCGCGTTCCGCCGGCACCAGATCGGGCGCGGCCTCGCCGAGCGCGTTGGGGCGGGTGCCCGCGACCTTCAGGTCCTTGAACTCGGGCAGGTATTTCGAGACCGGGTCGGTGAGCTGGAGCCGGCCGTCCTCCATCAGCGTCATGGCGGCGACCGAGGTCAGCGGCTTCGTCATCGAGTAGATGCGGAAGATCGCGTCCTTGGCCAGCGGCGCCCCGGCGGCCTTGTCGCGAAAGCCGACGCTCTCGGCATAGGCGAGGCGGCCGCGCCGGGCGATCATCACCACGGCGCCGGGCAGGCGGCCGGCCGCCACTTCCTCCTCCATGACCCGCTTGATGCGGCCGAGCCGCTCAGGCGACAGCCCGACCTCCTCCGGCCGGGCCGGCGCCAGGGCCTCACCGCCGCGGGGCCTCAAGGCCTGATCGGCCAGGGCCGGGGTGGCGAATGCGGCGGCGGCAACCCCGAGGCAGCCCAGCAGGAACCGGCGGGAAGCGCGACCGCGCCCTCCCTCGCTCATGCGCATGGTGTGTCTCTCCCGAACCGGAGCCTCTTGCCGGGCCCCGTGGGATCAGCGTAGCGGCCCGCCGGGCCGGGCGCTACGGCGCCGTCAGTCGTCGCCCTTGCGGAACGGCGTCGCCTCGTCGAGGGCTTCCGCCGCCGCCTCGACGTGGCGGGCCTCGCGGGCGAGGTAATCGGCGATGGCCCGGCGCAAGGACGGGTCGGCGATGTCGTGGGCCGAGTGGGTGATGACCGGGCGGTAGCCGCGGGCGAGCTTGTGCTCGCCTTGCGCCCCCGCCTCGACCCGGGCGAGGCCGCGGGCGATCGCGAAGTCGATCGCCTGGTAGTAGCAGACCTCGAAATGCAGGAAGGGATGGTCCTCGATGCAGCCCCAGTTGCGGCCGTAGAGGGCGCGGTCGCCGATCAGGTTGATGGCGCCGGCGACGTACTGGCCATCGCGCTTGGCCATCACCAAAAGGATGCGCTCCGGCATCCGCTCGCCGATGAGCGAGAAGAAGCGCCGGTTGAGGTAGGGCCGGCCCCATTTGCGCGAGCCGGTATCGATGTAGAACCGGTAGAAGGCGTCCCAATGCGCCTCCGTCAGGTCCGAGCCGGTGACCCACTCGATGGTGAGCCCGGCGGCCAGCGCGTCGCGGCGCTCGCGCTTGATCGCCTTGCGCTTGCGCGAGGCGAGCGCGCCGAGGAAATCGTCGAAGGTGGCGTAGCCCGCATTGTCCCAGTGGAACTGCTGGTCGACCCGGCGCAGGAAGCCGAGATCGCCCGCCCGCTCGGCCTGGGCCTCGGGCAGGAAGGTCGCGTGGATCGAGGAGGCCTCGACCTGCTTGCGCAGGGCCCGCAGGCCCGCGATCAGGGCGGCGGTGGCCTCTTCGGGATCTTCACCCGGGGCGATCAGGAAGCGCGGGCCGGTCACCGGCGTGAACGGCACGCTGACCTGAAGCTTCGGGTAGTAGCGGCCGCCGGCCCGCTCGAAGGCGTCGGCCCAGCCGTGATCGAACACGTACTCGCCCTGCGAGTGGGATTTCAGGTAGCAGGGGGCGTAGCCGATCACCTGCCCGTCGCGCTCGGCGGCGACGTGCAAGGGCAGCCAGCCGGTCCGGCCGCCGACGCAGGCGGATTCCTCCAGCGAGGACAGGAAGGCGTGGCTGACGAAGGGGTTGTGGCTCTCGGCCGCGCCCGCGAGCGATTCGGCCGAGAGGGCGCAGCGGTCCCAGTCGGCCGCCGCGATCTCGGAGATGCGCTGGACGACGCGGACCTGCAAGGTGCCCGTCTCCGGGGTGGCGCCACACCCTGCTCCGCCGGTCTCTTCCATGGGGCGGGAGGTAGGTCGCACCCGGCGGCTCGGCAATGCGGCGCGGCCTCGCAGGCGTGAGGATCGGGAACCGTCCGGCCGCTTTGCTGATTTGTTTCTTGCCATGATGACAGACGACACCACGCGCCGGCCCGTCCCCACGGCGATGCCGAACCCGCAAGGCTCCACGAACCCGCTGGCGCAGGCCTGGGACGACCGCATCGCCCGGCTGCTCGACCTGCTGCCGAAGCGCGTGGGCGATGCGATCGCCTGGCTGCGGGCGCCGTCGCGGCGCTGGGTGCGTATCCCGGCGGCGATCCTGCTGATCCTCGGCGGCTTCCTGGCGGTGCTGCCGGTCTTCGGCCTGTGGATGCTGCCGCTCGGCCTCGCCCTGCTGAGCGAGGACCTGCCGGGCATGAAGCCGTCGCTGGAGCGCGCGGCCCGGTGGCTGGAGGCGAAGTGGGCGCGGGTGGTCGCGTGGTGGCGCGGTCGGTAATCCGGTAAGGGATTCGCTACTGGTAAGGACGCAACAGTCACACCGCACAGAGTCATCCGGGGCCGCGCAGCGGAGCCCGGGATCCAGACACTCAGGTGATAAAGAAGAGAGCGGAACGCCGTCCGCTTATCCTGAATCCTCCGCGGCTCTGGATTCCGGGCTCCGCTGCGCGGCCCCGGAATGACGCGGAGATCTATGGATACTCTCGCGGCAAGAAAGGCTTTGTCGCTGCTCAGACAACGACCCGCTAGTTCAACGACGTCATCGCCCCCGTCCGCGGCGCCGGCCAGGACACCGCCGGCAGGTCGATGTTGGGCAGTTCGACGCTCACCGAATCCCCCGGCATCAGCGCCATGGCCTCGTCGGCGCCGATCTCCTGCACGCCCGTGCCGGTCTGGCGGCTGACGCGGTAGGTCGGCTTGGCGCGCCGGGCCTGGGCGCGGTCGGTGAGGAAGCGCGGGGCCGAGACCTCGGCCTCGAGGATCAGCCGCTCGGCCACCTCCATCCGGGGCTTCAGCTGCTCGAGCTGGCGCTGGGTGTCGCGCGCCTCCGCGGTGACCTCGGTGGCGCGGCGGCTGCGCAGGTCGAGGATCGAGAGGTCGGCCCGCGAGATCGCCTCGCGGGCGCGCAGCAGGTCGGTGGTGGTGCGCAGCTTCTCGCTCTCCATCTGGGCCATCGAGCGGCCGGACGCGATGGTGCGCTGCTGCGTCGCCAGCCCACGCTCGGCGAGCTGCTCGTTGCTGCGGATCTCGGTCGCGATCAGCTTGATCTGGGTGTCGATGGTGGCGAGCTGGCCGTTCAGCGCGTCGATCTGCTGGCGCAGGAACTTCTTCAGGTCCTCGATGGCGTCGACCTGGGTCGCCAGTGCCTTGCGGCGGGCCTCGAAGATCGCGGTCTCGCGGTCGACGAGCGCGAGCAGGCCCGGATCCGGGCGACCGGTCAGCTCCTTCGGCAGCTCGATCCTCGGCTTGTCGTCGCGCTCGGCGGCGAGGCGGGCGAGCCGCAGGGCGAGCTGGTCGCGGTCCTTGTGCAGGCCGGCGAGGTCGCCGCGCGCGGTGATCGCGTCGCGCTCCAGGCGCAGCAGCCCGCCATCGGTGACCCGCGGCGGTCCGCCGGCCAGCGCCACCGCCTTGCCCACCGTGAGCCCCGGCCGGAAGGCGTATTCGCCCGGCTTGTCGACGGCACCGCTGATGTAGAACGGCCGGTAGACGGCGATCTCGACCGCGGTGTCGGGCGGGTCGGCCAGCTCCATCCGGTCGCGCAGGCGCTTCGCCACCAGGCGGCCGACCTCCCGGGTCGGCAGGCCGGCCACCGGGATGTCGCCGATGATCGGCAGGGACAGGGTGCCGTCCGCCCCGATGGTGAACTCGTCGTTGAGCGCGGTCCAGGCGAAGATCTCGTCGCGGCTCGCCCGCCACTCGAACACCCGCAGCCGGATGCGGTCGAGGGGCCCGAGGGCGTAGCCGGGAAGGGAGGTCGACGGGCCGCTCGCGGCGACGGGCACCGACGATGGCGGGGCGGCGGGCGCCGGGCGCGGCCCGTTTGCCGCCCCGCGAGCCCGGCCGGCAGACACATCGCGCCGAGGAGGAGCCCGCGCCGGAGCGAGGCGGGAAGACGGTATGCGGCTCGCATGCGGATCAGGCCTTCTCGTCCCGGAAACTCTCGTCCCGGCCGGCACGGTGCCGGGCTCGTCACGGTGGATGCCGCAAAGCCTCGGCCGTCCGGCCCTACGGCGCAGCCTCCCAATAAGCGGTAGGGACCGCACCACCTCCGAGCGCCTTGCCCCCGCGCCCCTGTTCACCTTCGCTTCGTCGCACAAGGCGCCTGCATCCGAATGGCGTACGCCAAGATGAAGCGACGTATATCCCCGCGCGATTGTGGTGAAATTGACTGCAAGGCCGCGCCTCTGCCTATCGTTAACCGCTCGTTAACGGTGGAGACGGCGCATGGCTCGTGGGGCACGACCGCAATCCCGCGTGGGCGGTGGTGATGAACTTGGCAGTAATGGGCTCGCCGGAACCGGCCTGACGGCAGGGGGCCTGACGGGAGGGGGCTTGCCGGGAAGGGGGCTCGGGGGTGCGGTGCCGGCCGGCGGGCTCGCGCTCCTGCTCGCCCCGGGCCTCCTGTCGCCGGGGTTGCGCGCATCGGTGCTGCCGACAGCCGGGCCCTTGACGCTTGCCCCGGCCTTGGAGGCCGCCGCCGCGCCGGCCCTCGCCCGGAGCCGTCCGGCGGTGCCGCCCCGGCCCGGGGCGGGCCCGGTCGTCAAGCGCGCCGTCGACGTGGTGGGCGCCGCAATCGGCCTCGTCCTGCTGCTGCCGCTCCTCCTGGTCATCGCCGTGTTGATCAAGGGCGATTCGCCCGGGCCGGTGCTGTTTCGCCAGAGCCGCATCGGCCTCGGCAACCGGCCGTTCCGGGTGTGGAAGTTCCGCACCATGACCTGCTGCGAGAACGGCAGCGTGGTCCGGCAGGCCCGGCGCGACGACCCGCGGGTGACCCGCATCGGCCGCATCCTGCGCCGCACCAGCCTCGACGAGCTGCCCCAGCTCGTGAACGTGCTCCTCGGCTCAATGTCCCTGGTAGGGCCGCGGCCGCACGCGGTGGCGCATGACGCGCAGTTCACCGGCACGGTCGCCCGCTACGCCGACCGGCACGCGGTGCGGCCGGGCATCACCGGCTGGGCCCAGGTCCGCGGCTGCCGCGGCGAGACGCCGAACGCCGCCGCGATGCAGCGCCGGGTCGACCTCGACCTCGCCTATATCGAGCATTGGTCGCTGCTGCTCGACCTGGTCATTCTGGCCATGACGCTGCGCGAGATCTTCCGCTCGCAGGCGGCCTACTGATCCTCATCTCCGCTTCATCCTTCCCGTCCCGGCTGCGCACCCGCGCGGCCGGGCGACGATCCTTGACCAGACGATTCTTGACCGGAGGATTCTCGTTCCCATGGCTCTCGTCGATCTCCTCCTCTGCACCCTGGCGCTCGCCGGCGCGGTGCCGGTCCTGGTGCTGACCGCCCAGGTGCTGGCCTCGCTGCCCGCCCTGCGCCCGGCCCCCCTGGGCCCGCGCCGGCCCGCCCTGGCGGTGCTGGTCCCGGCGCATGACGAGGCCGGCCAGATCGCCGGCACGGTGGCGACCTTGCGTGCCGGCCTCACCCCCGGCGACCGCCTGGTGGTGGTGGCCGACAATTGCCGCGACGCCACCGCGGCGGCCGCCCGGGCGGCGGGGGCCGAGGTGGTGGAGCGCCACGACCCCGCGCGGCGCGGCAAGGGCTACGCCCTCGATTGCGGCTATCGCCACCTCGCCCGTACCGGCCTGCCCGAGACCCTGGTGGTGGTCGATGCCGATTGCTCTTTCAGCCCGGCCGGCCTCGACCGGATCGCCCGCCTGAGCGCCGCCCTCGACGGCCCGGTCCAGGCGGCCTACCGCCTCGATCCGCCGCCGCAGGCCTCCTCCGGCCTACGCCTCGCGACCTTCGCGACGGTGCTGAAGCAGATCGGCCGGCCGCTGGGCGCGAGCCGCCTCGGCTGGCCCTGCGGCATCTCGGGCACGGGCTTTGCCGTGCCGACGCGGCTCCTCGGCACGGTCGGGCTGGCCAACGGCCACATCGCCGAGGATCTGAAGCTCGGCCTCGACCTGGCGCTCGCCGGCCATCCGCCCCGCTTCTGCCCGCAGGCCGAGGTCACGAGCGCGCTCCCCGCCGGCGCGGCGGCGCGGCGGGCGCAGCAGACCCGCTGGGAGCACGGCCACCTCTCGCTGATCCCCGCTTATGCCGGCCGACTTCTCGGCGCCGCCCTGCGCCGGGGCGATGCGCGGCTCGCCGCCATGGCCCTCGACCTCTGCGTGCTGCCCCTGGTGACCCTGGCCCTCGCCGAGGCCGCGCTCACCGGCCTCGGCCTCGCCTGGTGGGCTCTGGGGGGCGGGACGGGACCGCTGCTGATCGCGGAGGCCAGCCTCGCCCTCCTCGTCCTCGCCTTCGGGCTCGCGGCCCGGCGCTGGGGCGGCGGCCTGCTGCGCTGGCGCGACCTCGCGGCCGTCCCGCGCCTCGTCGCCGGCAAGGCCGGGATCCTCGGTCGCTTCGCGCTGCGGCGGCGGTCGGAATGGGTGCGGACCGAGCGGGCCGGGGAGGGGCCGTCGGTGGGGTAGGGGCGGTGCGCCGGGGCGAGAGCCCGGCGATTTGTCTTGCGACCGATTCAGGTTTTTCTACGCAGAGAATCTCACACCCTCCACGTCATTCCGGGGCCGCGCAGCGGAGCCCGGAATCCAGACGCTCTGGTGGTGCAGAATGAAGCGGAACGCTGTTCGCCTTTTTCTGAGTCACCTGCGGTTCTGGATTCCGGGCTCCGCTTTCGCGGCCCCGGAATGACGGCGAGGGTACACAATCCCATCGAGGGAAAACAGGGAACGCGTCCGGGCCCCTCGCTCAACCCGCCGGGCTCCGCGACGGCTCCCCCGGCACCCCGACGCCGGACAAACCCGCCGCCCGCCTCCGCGCCGCCTCCAGCACCGTCGCCATGGCGGGCGCGACCGCCCGGAAGGTGGTGCCCTCCGCCACCGTGCGGCGGGCGCCCTTCCCGAGGCGGGCGCGGGCGGACGGATCGTCCCACAGGGCCGCGATGGCGGCGGCGAGCGCTGCCGGATCCTCCGGCGGCACCAGGAGGCCGTTCTCGCCCTCGATCACATAATCCTCGGTCCCGGCGGCCCGGGTCGCCACGACGGGCTTTCCCAGCATCATCGCCTCCAGCACCGTGACCTGGCCCGAGGTGAAGGCGGTGTTGCGCAGGGGCACGACGTTGACCCGCGCCCGGCCGCAGAGGTCGTGGCACTCGGCGAGGGTGAGGCCGCCGCGGACGGTCACGTTGGGCGGGAGGTCGAGGCCGGCGACCGCGTGGGCGCCGGCGACGATCACGGTGGGGAGCCCGAGGGCCGCGACCGCCGCCGCCAGGGTGGCGTAATCCCGGTTGGCCGAGCCCATGGCGAGCACGAAGGGCGCGGCCTCGTCCTCCCGGGTCTCCCGCGGCTCGTCGTGGATCGACAGGGGCACGAACACGAACCGGTCGCGGGGCAGGCCGAGCCACTCGGCGTAGAGCGCGACCTCGCGGCGGGAATGCACCACGAACACGTCGACCTCGCCCAGCAGGCCGCGCGCGAGGCGCGCCTTCCAGCCCCCGGCGTCCGGCCGAGGTTGAAGCACCAGGCGACCAGGGGCACGTCGCGCCGCCCGAGCAGGCGCTTGACCAGGGCCGCCGTCACGGCGAGCTGCGGGAAGCCGGTCATCAGGCCGGCGCTCCCCCGGGGTGCCGCCCGCACCAGGCGCCAGGCCGCCCAGGCATGGCGCAGGTAATCGAACCATTCCGCCGCGCCGGTCACGGCCCGCGAGCGGTCGTGGTCGTAGGGGGCCGGCGCCGTCGTGAAGCGGTGGGGGCCGCCGACATGGCGGGGAATCCAGTCGCCGCCTGCGTCCCGCAGGAAGGGGATGGCGAGCACCCATTGCATCGAACCGGCTGTCGTCATGGTCGATCCGCATCCTCGCCGGGGCGCGGCCGGGGCCGCCTTCCGGGCATCGTAAGGTCCGGGCGACCGGGCCGGACCGGGACAATCCGTCGGCGCGCGGCCTGAGAAAGGCGGCGGGCTCCGCCGAAAGGGGCGGGGGCACCGCCCCGTCCGGTCGAGGGAAGGCCGCCCGAAGGCGACGCTTCGCGCGCACTATCAGCCCGCTACCCTGCCGGCCCTGTCCGCCGGGAGATCCGCGCCGATGCCCCGTTCCGCCGCCCTCCTCGCCCTCGGCCTCGCCGTCATCGGAGTCCCCGCCCGGGCGGAGGGGCCGTTCCGCGATCCGGTCGCGCAGCCCTTCGCCTCGACGAGCATCTGGAACACGCCGCTGGGTCGCGGGGCGACGTTCCAGCCCGGCGACGGGCCCGAGACGGCGCTCCTGCGCAACCAGAATGCCGGCGGGCCGGCCGGCGCCTATGCGTGGATCGGCGGCCACGCCTTCGGGATCTACCGCCAGGGCCCGGACGATCCGGAGCGGACCTGGACCTATCGCGGGCGCCCCCCACCGTGCCGTGGCCGCATGGCGGCAGCCCGGGAGGCGGCCGCTTCACCCTGCGCACCCCGCCGGGCCTCGCCTTCCTGGGCGGCACCGACCGGCACGCGGTGCTGGTCGATGCGGAGGGGCGCTACGCCTACGAGATCTGGCTCGGCGCCGTCGATCCGGCCCGCAAGCTCTACTCGGCGCAGTACCTCGTGCGCACCGACCTGCGCGGCAGCGGCATCTCCGCCACGATGGGCGCCACGGAGGGCATCCGCGCCTTCGGCGGCTCGCTCGTCGGCGGCCTGGTGCGCCGAGCCGAGCTCGAGCGCGGCGAGATCCGCCACGCCGTCGCGATGGCGGCGAGCACCAGCCAGGCGAGCCCGACCCGCATCGTCTGGCCGGCCTCCTCGACCGACGGGGGCGGGCACAACGCCCATACCGGCGTGATTCCGATGGGGGCGCTGTTCGCGATCCCGCCGCAGGTCGAGCTCGACCGCCTCGGCCTCGCCACTCCGGAGGGGCGGGCCCTCGCCCGGGCGTTCCAGGAGTTCGGCGGCTACATCACCGACACCGCCGCCCGCACCCTGGTGATCGCCTATCTGGAGGAGGGCTGCACCCAGACGCAGATCGACCGCCTGCAATCGGACAAGGACCGGATCCTGTCGGTACTGGCGATGGTGACCAACAACGACGCCGCCCATCCGGGCGGCCCCGGCCCCCGGGTGGCGCCCCCGCCGCCGCCGCTGGAGGGGGAGTGAGACGCTGTCCACATGACGCAGCAATCACTCGGAGACTCTTCGACTTAACCGACAGTCTTGACACACTCATCGTCATTCCGGGGCCGCACCAGCGGAGCCCGGAATGACGGGATGAATTCGGACTCTGCAGAGACCAACCAGACAGGTCGTCGGAATGAGGGGGAAAAGGGATAGGTCAACACCGACAGCATGGCCGGGGCTCAGAGCCTATTTGAGCGGATCGGTCCGACCAAACTGAGAGGGATCATGGGATATCCCATCCTTCCACCTCATCCTGAGGTGTTGGCGATCAGAGATCGCACGCGATCGGAGATCGACTGACCTCGAAGGAGGCTTCCAGAAGCCTCTGTGATCCCTGGAGCCCTCCTTCGAGGCTGCTTCGCAGCACCTCAGGATGAGGTTGGAGGAAGAGATGATCTCGCCTAGAGCACTTCACGATCGCGTTGCAATCGCGAAGCTCTCTAGGTCGTTGATTTTGCCGCATTTTCTGCGACGAACCGGTATCCACTTCATCGGAAAATGCTCTAGCTCAAATCATTTATAGGAAATCCTGCTTGAACAGGCTCTCACGCCCAGGCCTTTTAAGGTGGTTTTTATTGTGAATAATATTTATTTTATCAGATGTCGACGCGCCATCTTCTCTCGATCGACGTTCTGGTATCGGGAGCACTTTCGGTCCCGGAGCGCACCATCAAGCTTGGCTGCGCGATAGTGAATTTTTGCAGATCATTCAAGTATTTGACACCTTAAAAGGAATGGCTCTCACGCCCCGGGCGGGACCGCGCGGGAGACCTGCCCCCGCGCCCCCTGGCGTCACAGCTTCATGTCGGACCGGGATTCGAAGGCCCGGATCGCCACCTCGGTCCGGTTGGTCGCCCCGACCTTGCGCATGATGTTGCGCACATGGACCTTGACGGTGCTCTCCTTCATGTTGAGCTCGAAGGCGATGATCTTGTTCGCCTTGCCCTTCTGGAGCTGCTCCAGCACCGCGGTCTGGCGCGGGGTGAACTGGCTGCGGGGATCGGCGGACCCCGCCTCCTCGGCGCCGCGGCGCTGCAGAAGGCAGCTCGCCGGCACGAACACGCCGCCGGCCCGCACCAGGCGCATCGCCTCGATCGCCACCTTCAGGCTGACATTGGTGGGGATGTAGCCGCGGGCGCCCTCGTTGAGCCGTTCGACGATCTCACTCGGATCCTCGCTGTCGCAGAGCAGCACCAGGCTGGTATTCGGCCCGATCCGCGAGCGCAGGGCGGCCTCGCGCTGGGCGGCCCCGCGGCCGGCCTCCCGGGGATCGTAGTAGAGCACCACCAGGTCGCCGTCCCGGTGCCCGACCTTGCCCCGCTCCCACTCGTCGATCGACGCGAAGGTCACGACGTCGTGGTCCGGGATCGCCTCGGCGAGGCAGTTGCGCAGGCATTCCCGCACCAGCTGGCGCGGCTCGATGATCGCGATGGCGGGCTTCAGTCCGGTCTCCTCCTCGGGCTGGAACGCGTCCATCGCGGTTTCGCTCACTTCGACCGGTCTGCGGCCCCGCGAAGCGAGGCCGTAATCAACGAGAGCAGACGTCGACATGCTTCACCTCCACCACTGTACGGTCGATCATTTTTATTGGATGGGTCTCGCGGACCGTCGGTCGTGACGGCGGCAGGCCGCCTCATCCTGGGTCCGGAGCCGGATCTGTTGAGGCAACCGGCACCGCCGGGACTTCGACTGCATGATCCAGTCGATCCGCCCCTTCGCATCCGCCTGCTCCCCATGAATTGAGTCCTAACACGACCAAAAAACAGTTACAATCCTCAATATGACATCACGATCCGCTCTTCATTGATCCTTTGCCACGGCTTGATTGATCGTGATCGAAATTATGCCATTTGATACACACGCAGGACGTGTATCCCGCGACCGGTCAGGGAACAATATTGACGCTGGAGCAGGCATGACGACGCGCGAAGGCGCCCGCTAGGACATTGGATTGTCCGCGGGGTCGGCTATACGCAGATATGTGGGGTGTTCAGCGATTCACGCCTCGGTCCAATGCATGAGGGGCCGGTCGTCAGCGGCCGGTCGCACGGCCAGGCTGTCGCACCTCTCCGCGCGAAGCGGCGCAGCGCGCACCAATCCTCGCAATAGAGGGCGTGCCGTGCGGTCGCAAACCGTCATCCTCGGCCTGCATCATCGCCAGTCCCATCCGTGAATCGACGCATATAATCAGACATTGCCGCAATCGGGAGGTGGCCGCCCGCCACGCTCGACAATCACCCGAAGCATGTCCCGCCAACCATATCGTTTGATAATTTTTAACCGTCAATGCCACGGCAGTTCGGCCTAGACCAGAACAGAACAGCGGCGGACTGGAGGCAGACCGCCGCTGTTTCGCGATCGTGGCGGGCCGGGAGATCACGCCGTGAGGGGCAGGGCGGGCCGGCCCGCCAGGGCCTCCGCCAGGGCGCCCGCGATGGCGTGGACGGTATCCCCGCCCATGCCGGCATAGAGCGGCAGCAGGATGCAGCTTTCGCGCGCGGCCTCGGAATGGGGCAGGGGGGCGCGCAAGGGCAGGTCGGCATAGGCCGGTTCGAGATGGATGCACATCACGCCGCGGCGGCTGGCGATGCCGCGGTCGAGCAATCCCTGCATCACGGAAACTTGATCCGCTCCCTCGCCCAAGCGCACCGCGTAGCTCTGCCAGTTCGACCGGGCCCAGTCCGGCTCGGCCGGCACCGCGACGGGAAGACCCGCCAGCGCCTCGGCGTAGAGGCCGGCGAGGCGCCGGCGCTCGGCCACGATGGCGTCGAGCCGCGCGAGCTGGACCCGGCCGATCGCCGCCTGGAGGTCGGTCAATCTGTAGTTGTATCCGGTTGTGGGGTAATCCTCGAATACCACCGCCCGGCTGGCGTGGCGGGCGACGTCCGACACGCCCATCCCGTGCTGGCGCCAGAGCCGGAACTGGCGGTCCCATGCGGCGTGACGGGTGACCAGCATCCCGCCCTCGCCGGTGGTGAGGATCTTGCGCGGATGCATCGAGAAGCAGGCGACATCCCCGAGCGGTCGGCCGATCCGCTGCCATGCCCCGTCGATCCGGATCTCCGAGCCGATGGCGCAGGCCGCGTCCTCGACGAGGGCGAGGCCGTGGCGGCGGGCAATCGCGATCAGCCGGGCCATGTCGCAGGGCATGCCGATCTGGTGCACCGCCAGGATCGCCCGCGTGCGCGGCGTGATCGCGGCTTCCGCGAGATCCGGGTCGATGGTCATGGTGACCGGGTCGATGTCGACCAGCACCGGCTCGGCCCCGCATTGCCGGATGGCGTTGGCGCAGGCGATGAAGGTGTGGCTGACGGTGATCACCTCGTCGCCGGGACCGACCCCGGCGGCGAGAAGGGCGAGATGCAGGGCGGTGGTGCAGTTCGAGACCGCGCAGGCATGGGGCGCCCCGACGGCATCCGCGAACTCGGCCTCGAAGGCGGCGACCTGGGGGCCTTGCGTGAGCCAGCCGGAGCGGATGACGGCGCTCGCCGCCTCGACCTCGGCCTCGCCGAGGGACGGCTTGATGATCGGGATCACGAGGCGAGCTCCATCACGGGGGCGGGGCGGGGGGTGCGAGCCGGCTCGACGGGCGTGCGGCTGGCCCGCCACCAGGCGACCAGGTCGTCGAGGCCCTGGTCGAGGCCGATTCCGGCCTGGAAGCCGGTGAGCTCGCGGGCGAGCCGCACGTCGGCCAGCCGCCGCGGCACCGGGTTGACGCTGCGCTCGGCCTCGTGGACCGGCACCAGGTCCGGCCGGCCCATCACCGCGGCGAGGCGTTGCGCCAGTGCGAGGAGCGAGGTTTCCTCGCCGCGCCCGATGTTGAGCGCCACGTCGCCCGCCGAGGAGAGCGCCGCCAGGATGTTGGCGCGGGCGACGTCGCGCACGTCGATGAAGTCCATGGTCTGCAACCCGTCGCCGAAGATCAGCGGCGGCTCGCCCCGCGCGATCCGCTCCATCCAGCGGATCAGGACCTCGGTGTAGCGCCCGTGCAGGTCCATGCGCGGGCCGTAGACGTTGAAGTAGCGGAGCGCCACGTAGTCGAGCCCGGCCATGTCGTTGTACGAGCGCAGCAACCCTTCCCCGAAGCTCTTGGCCGCGCCGTAGAGCGTGCGGTTGCCGGAATGCGCCTCGGATTCCGGGGTCGGGAAGGTCGTCGCCATGCCGTAGACCGAGGCCGAGGAGGCGTAGACCACCTTGCCCACGCTTGCAGCGACGCAGAGCTCGACGAGGCCGGCGGTGGCATCCACCATCACCTCGATCGCCTCGCGCGGCTCGGCGGCGCAATGGGTGATGCGGAGTGCCGCCTGGTGGAAGACGGTGTCGCAGCCCGCCACCAGCCCGGCCATCAGGTCGCGGTCGCGGATGTCGCCGATGACGAGTTCCACCGCGCCCGACGCCATGGCGCCGGCGACGTTCTCGGTCCGGCCCCGGATCAGGTTGTCGACCACCACGATCTCGCGGCAGCCGCGGGCCACCAGGAGGTCGACGATGTGGGAGCCGACGAAGCCGGCCCCGCCGGTGACGAGGACCCGGCCGAGATCACGAGCGGGCTCACACGGCTTCGGCATAGTTGCCTCCCAGGCTGTCGGTCAGGGCCGCGACGACCGTGGCGATCTGGCGGTCGGTGATCTCGGGAAAGAGCGGCAGGGACAGCCACTCGCCGGCCAGGGCCTCGGAGACCGGGCAGGGCGTGCCGAGGCGCACGCTGTCGGCATAGGCCGGCTGGTGATGCACGGCCCTGGGATAGTGGATGCCGGTGGCGACCCCCGCCTCCTGCATCCGGGCCCGCACCGCGTCCCGGTCCGGCACCCGCACGGCGTAGACGTGGTAGACGTGGTCGCGCCCGCCGGCCTTCGGCGCCTTGAGGCCGGCCTGCGACAGGAGCGCGTCGTAGCGCGCGGCCGCCCGCCGCCGGCCTTCGGTCCAGCCGTCGAGGTAGCGCAGCTTCACGCCCAGCGCCGCCGCCTGCACGGTGTCCAGGCGGTAGTTGAAGCCGGGGCGGACATGGTTGTAGCGCCCCTCCTGGCCCCAGTCGCGCAAGCTCCGGAGCGTCCTGGCGATGTCGGGATCGTCGGTGGTGACCGCCCCGCCCTCGCCGCAGGCGCCGAGATTCTTGCCCGGGTAGAAGCTGAAGCAGCCGACCGTCCCGAAGGCGCCGGCCTTCACCCCACCCCGCTCGGCGCCATGGGCTTGCGCGGCATCCTCGATGACCGTGATGCCGTGACGCTCGGCGATGGAACAGATCGCCGCCATGTCGGCGAGCCGCCCGTGCAGGTGAACCGGCACCACCGCGCGGGTGCGGGGCGTGATCGCCGCCGCGAAGGCCGCCGGATCCATGGTGTAGGTCTGAGGATCGACATCCACCAGGACGGGCTTCCCGCCGGCATAGAGGATCGCCGCGATGGTGGCGACGAAGGTCATGCCGACGGTGATCACCTCGTCGCCGGGGCGCACCCCGGCGGCGACCAGCCCGAGATGGAGCGCGGCGGTGCCGGTCGAGACCGACACGGCCTCACGCGTCCCGCAATGGGCGGCGAAGTCGCGCTCGAAGGCGGCGACGGGGGGCCCGAGCACGTAGGCGCCGCTGCGGAGCACCGCCAGCACCGCCTCTTCCAGGGGTTCCTGCACGGCCCGGTACTGGGCCTCGAGGTCGAGAAGCGGGATCATCAGGCGGCCCTCAGGGGAGACAGGTCGATCGGGTGGCCGCGCTGGGCGAGCGACTGCGAGGCGGCCTCGAGCAGGCGCACCACCCGCAACCCGCTCTCGCCGGAGGTGAGGGGCGTCTCACCTTGGGTGATGCAGCGGGCGAAGTGCTCGACCTCGGTGACGAGCGCTTCCTTGACTGGGATGTGCGGGGTCCAGACGTCGCCCATGCGGTAGGCCGGCAGGATGCGCCGGATCTCTTCCTGCGAGGGCCGCTCGGCGAACTCGACGCCGCGGTCGTAGACCTTCACCTTCTCGCTCGGCTCCATGTCGTCGAAGACGATCATCCGGCGGCTGCCGCCGATCAGCGTGCGGCGGATCTTGACCGGCGCGAGCCAGTTCACGTTGAGATGCGCGGTGACCCCGCCCTCGAGGTAGAGGGTGATGTGGGCGAGGTTCTCCGGGCTGCCCTTGATGTGGCCGGCGCCGGTGGCGGAGATCGCCAGGGTCTCGGCCGGCAGGAGGTAGTCCAGGATGGCGAGGTCGTGGACCGCCAGGTCCCAGATCACGTTCACGTCGTCCTGGAACAGGCCGAAATTGATCCGCGTCGAGTCGTAGTAGAACAGGTCGCCGGTGACCCCGGTGTCGATCAGCTCGCGGATCTTCTGGACCGCGCCGGTATACACGAAGGTGTGGTCGACCATCAGCGTCAGGCGGCGCTTGGCGGCCTCCGCCACGAGCCGGGCCGCCTCGCGGGAGGTCGGCGTGATCGGCTTCTCGACCAGCACGTGCTTGCCGGCCATGAGCGCGGCGAGCGCGATCTCGTAATGCAGCTTCGTCGGCGTCGCGATGGCGACCGCGTCGATCTCCGGGTCGGTCAGCATCCGCTGCCAGCTCTCGTCGATCGTCACCCCCGGATGGCGGGTGGCGGCGCGCCCTTGCGCCGCCGGCGACGGATCGGCGATGGCCTTGAGCGTGGTGCCGTTCGCCTCCGCGACGCAGCGGGCGATGTTCGGCCCGAAATAGCCGTAACCGATGACTCCGATCCCGATCATGATGCCTCCGCGAGGTCGAGCAGGGAAGAGGGGCGAGTGGGGGTGGCGGGCACGCCCGCGACGTGGGCACCGTCCGGCACGTCGCGGGTGACCACCGAGCCGGGGGCGATCCGGGCGCCGGCGCCGATCGTGAGCCCGCACAGGATCGTGGCGTTGGCGCCGATGACCGCGCCGGCCCCGATCCGGGTCGTTTCCAGGGTCCAGTCGTCGGGCCCCATCAGGGTGCCGGCGGCGGTGACGGCGCGGGGATGACGGTCGTTGGTGAACATCACGCCGGGGCCGATCACGACCTCGTCGGCGAGGCTCACGCCCTCGCACAGGAAGGCGTTGGCGCCGATCCGGCAGCGCGCCCCGACCGAGGCGCCGCGCTGGATCTCCACGAAGGGCCCGATCCGCGTGCCCGGACCGACCGCGCAGCCATAGACGTTGACGAGGGCGGGATCGGCGAACTCGGCGCTGGCATCGATCCTCGCATTCACGACCGGCATCCCGTCCCCCGTCGCCACCCAGGATTGCGACGCTAGGCGGCCGGCGCGGCCAAGTAATCGTGCCAATGCGGGGGTGGACGTTACACCCTAATCACCCCGAACGACGCCAGAACGGTCCGGTCTTTCTACCGCTTCGGGCGTATATCCCGCCGGCATGACTGATCCGCCGGGGCGGAACGCCTCGCCGTTTTCCGGTCTGGGCAGGGGAGGGGGCGGATTCCGACACTCGTCCGCGAAGGAGCACCACCATGCCGACCTTAGCGGACAAAACCCCGACCTGCGTGGTCCGGGGCCTGAGCTTCGACGCCCTGGCGACGGCCCTGGGCAGAGGCCGGACCTCGGTCTTCACCCTCAACATGATGCATATGCGGCTGCTCGCCCGGGAGCCGGAATTCCGCGAGAGCTACCGCCAGGCCTCGATCGTCACCCTCGACAGCAACCTCCTCAACACCTGCTTCCTGCGCCGGCGCATGACGGTCGCGACCGGCAGCGACCTGGTGCAGCACCTCTCGGCACGGCGCACCTTCCGCGATCGGTCGGTCCTGGTGATCGGCAACGTGACGGCGGAGGAGGCGGCCTCGGTGATGGCGAGCCGGCGCCTCGAGGTCTTTCGCCCGCCCTTCGGCTTCATCCACGACCCGGCGGCGGTCGACGCGGTGATCGCCCGGGTACGCGAGATGGCGCCCGACATGGTGTTCATCGCCGTCGGCGCGCCGCAGAGCGAGATGCTCACCCTGCGGCTTCGCCGCGCCGGCCTCGTCGAGCCGTCGATCCTGTGCTGCGGCGCCGCCTTCGAGTTCCTGCTCGGCAAGCAGGCCCGCTCGCCGGTGTTCTTTCGCCGCACCGGCCTCGAATGGGCCTGGCGGCTCGCCGGCAATCCCCGGCGGCTCGCCGGCCGCTACGCCTCGGATGCCGGCTTCCTGCTGTCGATGCTGGGACCGTTGCACCGGCTGGCGCGGTCGGGGGCGCTGAGGGTCGGCGGGTTGCAGCTGCAGTTCCGGCAGGAGGCAGGCCCGGGGCTCACGCTTGGGCGGGGCGCGCTGGGGGCAGGATGACGGGGTATGTCATTCCGGGACCGCGAATGCGGAGCCTGGAATGCACGGCAGACGACATAGGAGGCTGCGCGGCAGCGGGCGCGACGGCCGCCGCGCATCAACCCTCACCCCTCTGCGGGGGAGGGTGGTCCCTGCGTCAGCAGGGGCCGGGAGAGGGACAGCGCGACGATGCCGGGTGGCGCCCGTCACCATGGTCGCGACCTCTCCGGAAGCGTGGTTCCCCTCTCCCGCCCCGCTCCGCGGGGCACCCTCCCCCGCAGAGGGGGGAGGGTTCATGCTCTCGACCGTCGCTCCCGCACCTCGCAACATGTTGTGTCATGACGATCGAGGCTACCCAGGCCCCAAACGCAAAAAGGCCGCCTCGACCCGTGAGGGGAGGCGGCCTCCTTCCAGCGAGCACAGGGTGCTCGCGAAAAATCTTACTCCGCGGCGGCGGGCTTCTTGGCCTTGGTCTTGCCCTTCTCGGCGCCGCGCTCGGCGCGCTCGGCGATACGGGCCGACTTGCCGCGACGATCGCGCAGGTAGTACAGCTTGGCGCGACGCACCTTGCCGCGACGGACCACCTTGATCGAGTCGATGTTCGGCGAGTAGACCGGGAAGACGCGCTCGACGCCCTCGCCGTAGGAGATCTTGCGGACGGTGAAGCTCTCGTTGATGCCGCCGCCGGAACGGGCGATCACGACGCCCTCGTAGGCCTGGACGCGGCTGCGCTCGCCTTCCTTCACCTTGACGTTCACGATGACCGTGTCGCCGGGCTCGAAGTCGGGGATCGTCTTGTCGAGCTTCGCGATCTGCTCCTGCTCGAGCTGCTGGATGATGTTCATCGGTCAAACTCCTGCCGTCGTCGCCGCGCCCCGGGATGGGATCCGGCGTCAGGATTTCGGCGTCCTGTTGTGAGTTGCCGGCTCCATACAGGAACGGCCGCGGCTTGTCGACACGCGCCGGCACGGCATTTTTCGGGGAACCGGACGGCGCGGCGCCTGTTGTGTGCGCTCGGTGCGGCACCGGTCTCCGATGCCCGCCGTCCCACGGACCTCAAGTCCTAACGACGACACGGAAGGACCATCCGCCATGTTGATGCGTTGGAAGATCGCCGGCCTCGCCGCCCTGGCCTTCGGCGGTCTCGCCGCCGCCCCCGCGAGCGCGGCCCCGGCCGGGCCCGGCCTCGCCGGCCTGCTCGCCCCCGATGCGCCGGTGACGCAGGTCGCCCAGGG
This sequence comes from Methylobacterium aquaticum, assembly GCF_016804325.1. NCBI lineage: Bacteria > Pseudomonadati > Pseudomonadota > Alphaproteobacteria > Hyphomicrobiales > Methylobacteriaceae > Methylobacterium > Methylobacterium aquaticum. The sequence goes on along the minus strand of NZ_CP043627.1, from coordinate 3,060,911 downwards.
CTGCGGCCCGGGTTTCGCCCGCGGGCCCTGGGGCCGCTGCCGGCCGATGTACGGCCGCCGCTATTTCGGCCCGCCGCGGGTCTACGGTCGCCGCTGCTTCATCCGGCCGACGCCCTACGGGCCGCGGCGGATCTGCCGGTTCTGACCGATCGTGCGTGACGCGGGCGGGGCTCCTTTCGGGATCCCCGCCTCCCTCATCCGGCGATCGGCCGGAACGCCACCAGGGCCATGTCGTCCCGCCGCGGCTCGGGCCCGCGATGGGCGGCGAGCGCCGCCTCCAGGGCCGCCACCTGGTCGGCGAGGGGCAGGCCGCCGTGCCGGCGCAGGATCTCGGCGATGCCGCGATGGCCGAGGAGCCGGCGGGACGCACCCCCCATCTGGTCGCTGATCCCGTCCGTCATCAGGAAGAAGGCTTGGCCGTCGCGCAGCGGCAGGCCGACCCGCGCGAAGGGCTCCTCCCGGCCGGTGCGCCGGTAGCCCAGCCCGTGGCGCCGCCCCTTGATCCGGGTGATCTCGCCGTCCGCCAGCATCGTCAGGGCGAGGCCCGCACCGGCGAAGTCCAGGGTGCCGCTCGCCCGGTCGACGACGCAGATCCCGCAATCGAGCCCGTCATCGGACCCGTCCGGCGATCCCGCCTCCTGCCGCAGCCGCGCCCGCACCACGCCGTCGAGGGCGGCCAGGATCTCGTCGGGCCGGCGCAAGCCCTGATCGTGCAGGATCCGGTCGAGGGCGGTCGCGACGATCAGGGTCAGGAAGGCGCCGGGCACGCCGTGGCCGGTGCAATCGGCCACCACCACGAGGCCGAGGCCGTCGATCTCCTCCATCCAGTAATAGTCGCCGCCGACGACGTGCAGCGGCTCCCACAGCACCGCGACCTCGAGCCCGGTGCCGCGCAAGGCGCCCGGCCCGGCAGCACCGCCTGCTGGATACGGCGGGCATAGTTCAGGCTCTCCATCACCAGCCCGTTGGCCTCGGCGAGCCGCCCATGCGCACGCTCCAGCTCGGCCAGGAGGTGGCGCGCCTCGTCGCCGCTCCTCAGCCCCTCGACCATGCGGTTGAAGGCGGCGGAGATGTCGGCGATCTCGCGGCTCGGCCGCCGGCTGCCGGCGAGGTCGACCGTGACCCACTCCTTGCGCTCGACCCGCCCCATCGCCGAGAGCAGCCGGCGCAAGGGGACGAGCACGTGACGCCCCACCGCCAGCCTCAAGGACAGCGCGAAGGCCAGGATCAGCACCAGGCTGGCGCCGAGCACCATCACGACCTGCTTCTCGGCATTGGCCCGCAGGCCCTCCGCCGACAGGACCAGGGTCAGGCTGCCGGCGGGCTGGGCGTCGGGGCCGGGCTCGATCTCGGCCGAGACCTGGATGCGCTCGAAGCTGCGCCCCCGCGGCTCCTCGCCGAGCCGGGCCACCACGCCTCCCGACGCATCGCGCAGGATCGCGGAGCGGAAGGCGGGATCGAGGCCGAGGGCCTGGAGCGCGGGGCCGTAGGCCGTGGTCCAGCCCGGATGGGCGAGAGCCCGGGCGGTCATGTCCGCCATGGTCCGGGCGCGCTCGCCCTCGATCCGGATCTGGTCGCCGTAATTGACCCAGGCGATCACCACCTGGGTCGCCAGCACCAGGGCGGCGATCACCGGCGAGAGGCGCAGGAACAGGGTATGGGCGAGGCCGTCGAGGTTGCGGCCCCGCGCCGCGCCGCGCAACGCCCCCGGGCGCATCGTGTCGGCGCCGCCATCCCGGGTCGTCGGCACCCCGGTGGCACCGAGATCGGCCGGCGCATCGCCCCGGCGCATCGGGCCGGCCCCCCGCAGGGAGCCGCCGCGGCGGGAGGCGCCCTCCGCCAGAGGCTCGCCGCTCACCCGCGCGTCTCCGAGCCGCCCGTCTCCTGAGCATGCGTCTCCGGCTCGGCCTCCGGGGAGGGGGCCCGCTCGACCCGGTTGCGGCCGCCGCGCTTGGCCGCATAGAGCGCCGCGTCGGCCCGGCGCATCGCGGACTGGAAGCTCTCCCCCGGCCCGGCCGCCGCGAGGCCGATGCTGACCGTGATGCCGATCGGCCCGTCCTCGGTGGCGACGGGATTGCCCGCGACAGTGGCCCGGATGCGCTCGGCGATCACGGCCGCGTCCTCGGGCCCGGTCTCGACCAGCAGGACCGCGAATTCCTCGCCCCCGAGCCGCCCGACCGCGTCGAGGGAACGCAGGGCCGAGCGGCAGGCGACGACGAAGGCGATCAGCGCCGCGTCGCCGGCGGCGTGGCCGTGGCTGTCGTTGACGAGCTTGAACCGGTCGAGGTCGAGCATCAGCAGGCAGGCGCGCTGCCCGGGACGGCGCGGCCAGTCGCGGGCGCAGACCTCCAGGAAGCGCCGGCGGGCGAGCGCCCCGGTCAGCGGGTCGGTATCGGCGAGCCGGCGCAGCTCCGCCTCCAGGCGGGCGCTGGTCTCGATCTCGCCCGACAGGGCCTCGTTCAGGTTCTGCAGGTCGCGCTGCTGCTCGCCGAGGCGCTTGTTGGCCTTCTGGAGGTCGGCCTGCATCCGGTCGCTCAGGCGCACCAGCCGGCGCTGCTCGCGGTAGCCCCGGCGATAGGCCTCGGCCAGCACCTTCACCCCGTCCGCCACCGCGGCGAGCTGGGTCAGCATCACCTCGGTCCGGTCGAGGATCGCCTCCTCGTTGTCGAACAGGCTGAAGACGTTGGCCGGTCCCCCGGGACGCTTCGCCCCGTTGCCGCGCTGTCCCGTCTCGGGCTCCGGGGGAGCCTCGCCGTCGGTCGTCGCCACGGGCTCCGGAAGCCTCCTGGTCGTCATGCCGCCGTCTCCTGCACCATCTCGAACCGGGCATGGGAGAAATCCGCGGAAAAGTCCTCGCCGGCTTCCGCGATGGTGTCGTCTCCTTCCGCGTAGAGCCAGCGGATCGTCACCGCACGGCCCCCCTCGGCGGCATCCTCGAGCGGCATGAACAGGTTCATCAACGCCTTGGCGCTCGACGAGTTGAAGTAGGACAGGGCCACCTCGAAGGTGATCGGCTCGCCCTCCTCCTCCAGGCAGGCGCGCAGGGCCTGGAGCAGCGGGCCGTAGAAGGCAGCGGCGTCCTCGGGGTAGGATTCGCCGCGCAGGAGCAGGCGCCCGGCGGCAAAGTCGAAATCGACCAGCGGCGAGCGGCTGGTGGCGGGGATCTGGATGCGGTCCATCGTCGGGCGCCTCAGATGAAGGCCTTGAGGCAGAAGAACGAGCGGTCGTCGCCGCGTGCCTGGAAGTCGTACTCGACCGGGGCGCTGGAGCGCCGGGCGATCTCGATCAGCCCGATGCTGCCGCCGAAGCTGCCCTCCTCGGCGGGCTGGCGCAGCCGCTCGCGATAATACTTCTTCAGTTCCTCGCCCGACAGGCCGACGATGTGGTCGAGCCGGGCGCGCAACGCCGTGACGTGCTCGCCCGGGACCTCGTTGCCGCAGGCGACGAAGAAGCGCCCGTCCTCGATGCCGACGACGATCAGGCCCGAGCTGACCATGCCGCTCGCGGGCGAGCCGTGCGGCACCAGCTTGTCCGCCGAGTAGCGGATGACGTTCTGCGCCTGCTCGACGAAGATCGAGAAGACCCGCTTCGACACGCCGGCATCGGTGGCGCCCTGCTGCATCCGCAGCTTCAGGACCTCGCCGAGGGAGAACAGCACGTTCTCCGACAGATCGCCGCCGAACGACAGGATGATCCCGTTGCGCCGGGACGCCTCGTGGAACGCCATGAAGTCAGATGCGAGCACCGTTCTCTTCTCCCGCCCCGGCGCGCCGGCCGCGAAGCCTCTCGCCCCCGCCGCCCGCCTTGCCCGCCGAAGGCGGCCAGGCGTCATGATAGCCGGGAAGGGCTCACTGGAGTGTTACTGCATTGCACAACGGAAGTCCGCACACAGTCGACAGGATTTTTTCGTCGACCGCTCGCCGCGTGGCGGCTTTCCATTCAGGATATGCTTAAAAATTTCGCCACCTGCTTTCCGGTTGTGCAGTCGCAGGCGATCCTGCCGCGAGGGCGATCTTGCAGGCAATTCAATCGCGCCGTTGCCGTCGCCGATCCCGGGCCGGGAGTGGAGCGCCGGACCGGCCTCGCATCCACCGATTCGGGGCCTGGATGCCGGGGCGAGCCGTCCTCCCCGCGCGCCGCTCCCTGTCCCGCTTGCCTTGCCCCTGGCCTCGCCCCTTGCGGGCGACCGGCGGCGCGGGCAGCATCGGCCGTCGGCGGAAGGGCGTCCGGGCATGGTCAAGATCAAGCGGCGCCGGTCCTTCGAGGCCGGGCATCGGCTCAAGTTCATGGTGCTGGTCGACGAGACGCCGGAATGCGACCGCGCGGTGCATTTCGCCGTGCGCCGGGCGGCGCGGCTCGGGGCCCGGGTGGTGATGCTGGCGGTGGCCGAGCCGCCCGAGACGATGGAATGGCTCGGCGTCGGCGACGCGATGCGGGCCGAGGCCGAGGCCGAGACGCGTGCGCGCCTGGAGGCGCTCGCGGCGGCGGCGCGGCAGGCGGCGGGCGTCGATCCCGAGCTGGTGGTGCGGACCGGCGAGCGCGCCGAGGCGATCCTGCGCCAGATCGAGGCCGATGAGGACATCGCCTTCCTGGTGCTCGGCGCCGCCGCCGGCGGCGAGGGGCCGGGGCCGCTCGTCACCTCGATCGCCGGGCGGAGCGCCGGCAGCTTCCCGGTGCCGGTGGTGATCGTGCCCGGCGCCCTGAGCGAGGCGGAAATCACGGCGCTCGCCGGATAACGGCGCCTGCTCCATTGAGCTTTCGCCCGTTCGGGTCCACATCTGCGGGCAGGCGCGGGGGTCCCGACGGACCTTGCGCCGTTCCCGGCCGGCCTTGAACCGGCGCAGAGAACGTCTCGAGGATCACCGATGTTCATCCAGACCGAAGCCACCCCGAACCCCGCCACCCTGAAGTTCCTGCCCGGCAAGGTCGTCCTGCCCGAGGGCACCTTCGAGGCCCGGGACGAGGGTGCAGCTTTGCGCTCGCCGCTCGCCCGCGCCCTGTTCGGCGTCCAGGGCGTCTCCGGCGTCTATCTCGGCCACGACTTCATCTCGGTGACCAAGGCCGAGGGCGAGCCCGGCTGGCCGCAGGTCAAGCCCGCGGTGCTCGGCGCCATCATGGAGCACTTCATGTCCGGCGCCCCGGTCATGGAGGCCGGCCACGCCCCGAGGAGGCGGCGGAGGAGTTCTACGACGAGGCCGACGCCGACACGGTCGTCACCATCAAGGACCTGCTCGAGACCCGGGTGCGCCCGGCGGTGGCGGGCGACGGCGGCGACATCACCTTCCGGGGCTTTCGCGATGGCGTGGTGTACCTGGAGATGAAGGGCGCCTGCTCGGGCTGCCCGTCCTCCACCGCCACCCTGCGCCAGGGCGTGCAGAACCTCTTCCGCCACTTCCTGCCGGACGTGCGCGAGGTCCAGGCGGTCTCGTAAAGGCGCCCCCGCCGCCCGCCGCCCGCAGATCGGCGAGGCGGGAGCGTCGTTTCTGCCGCCGACCGGTTTCCTCCCCGGCGGGGGATGATCTAAAGGCTGAACCGAACCGGGCCGCCTCGCCATACGTGGGGCGGTCCTTCTTATGTTAACCTGTCTGTGCCAGGCTGGGATTCAAGCGGCGGGCCGACGAGCGGCCCGGCGCGGCCGGCGTCACGGACCCGGCCGCGGCGTCCCAACCCCGCGGACGAGAGAGGGCGGAGCCTGACTGTGATGCGGATCCTGGCCATCGATACGGCGCTGGAGCGCTGCGCGGCCTGCATCATGGCGGATGCGTCGCCCGAGCCCCTGGCCCAGGAGAGCATGGACCTCGCCCGCGGCCATGCCGAGGCGCTGCTGCCCCTCGTCGAGCGGGTCATCGCCCGGGTCGAGGGCGGGTTCGAGAGCCTGGACCGGGTCGCCGTCACGGTGGGGCCGGGCTCCTATACGGGCCTGCGGGTCGGCCTCTCGGCCGCCCGCGCCGTGGGCCTGGCCTGCGGCATCCCGGTCGTCGGCGTCACCACCCTGTCGGCCCTGCTGGCGCCGCTGCTCGCGGCGGAAGAGGATTTCCTCGGCCAGGGCTACCTGCTCGCCGCCGCGATCGATGCGCGCCACGGCCACGTCTATTTCCAGGCCCTGAGCCAGGACGGCGGCATCGCCGTGCCGCCGAGCCTGCTGCCGCTGGCGGACGCCGTGCGGCTCCTCGGGCACGGCCCGGCGGCGCTCGCCGGTTCCGCCGCCCCGGCGCTCGCCGCCGCCGCGACCGCCCTGGGCAACCGCGCCGTGGTGCCGGAGGGGCACATCGCCCCGCAGATCGCCTGGGTGGCCTCGCTCGGCCTCGTCGCCGATCCGGCCCAGGCCCTCGCCCGTCCTCTCTACCTGCGCGGGCCGGACGCCCAGCCGCAGGACCACGCCCGCCTCGCCCGCCGCTGACGGAGACCCCGATGAAGTGGATGCCGTTCCGCTCTCCCCCGACCGCCCATGTCGCGCCCCTGATCTCGGCCGACCGGGCCGGAGAGCTCGCGGCGCTCCACGCCACCGCCTTCGCGCGGCCCTGGGAGGCGGACGAGTTCGAGCGCATGCTGTGCGAGCGCGGGCACATCGCCCACGCCTTGATGCTCGGCACGGTGATCGGCGGCTTCGTTCTGTCGCGCCAGGTGCTCGACGAGGCCGAGATCCTCACCATCGTGCTCGGCCCCGCCTCCCGCGGTGCGGGCCTGAGCCGCCAGCTCCTCCGCGCGCATCTCGTCGCCCTGGAGGATGCCGGCGTGCGCCGGGTCCATCTCGAGGTCGATGACGGCAACGCCGCCGCGCTCGCCCTCTACCACCGCTACCGCTTCGCCGAGACCGGCCGGCGGGCGAGCTACTACGCAAGGCCCGACGGCAGCCGCGCCAACGCGATCATGATGCAGGCGGCGTTGGGGTAGGGGATTACGGGGCGGCGGGGGAGGAAAATGGCGCAGGTTTCCCTTCTCCCCGCGGACTCATACTCCTTCTCTGGGAGCTAAACCTTTGTAAATTCGCGCGCTTTCCCCTCCCCCTTGTGGGGAGGGGTTAGGGGTGGGGGTGGTGCCGGAGAAGCCTCAGCGGTGCCTCCTGCACCACCCCCACCCCATACCCCTCCCCACAAGGGGGAGGGGAGACGCGCTACCTTCAAGGGGAGAAGCGCTCAAGCCGAGTTGTGTGAAGGCGATAGCCGCCAGCGGAGAGGGGATACCTACGCCACGTCCTTGCCCAGACAGCCTTGCGATTGGCAGGGCGATCCGGCGCGGTGGACGCCCACGGCCGGACTTGGTATGCGGCAGACCACACGCGGCCCAGACCGCGCGACCCGCGAAAACACCTCCCCGAGCCGAGCACCACGCCGTCGAACCATGACGTATCTCGTCGCCGGCCTGCGGCTCCTCGCCTATGCCCTGACCTTCGCGCTCCTCGCAGGACCCCACTGGCTCGCCCTGAAGCTCGGGCGGGGGCGGTTCGCCGGGCATGCGCCGGTCTGGCTGCACCGGGTCTTCGTCCGCCTGTTCCAGCTCCGCATCACCGTGACCGGCACGCCGCCGGCCCCGGGCGAGGCGGCGCTCGTCATCGCCAACCACATCTCCTGGCTCGACATCCCGGTGCTAGGGAGCGTGCGGCCGCTCTCCTTCGTGGCGAAGTCCGAGATCGCCGGCTGGCCGGTGATCGGCACGCTCGCCCGGCTCCAGCGCACGGTGTTCATCGATCGCGCCCGCAAGCGCCACACCGCGGTGGTCAACACCGAGATGAGCCGACGCCTGCGCGACGGCGACCTGATCGTGCTGTTCGCCGAAGGCACCACCGGCGACGGCACCCGGCTCCTGCCGTTCCGCACCTCGCTGGTCGGCGCGGCGCGGGCGGCGATCACCGAGGGCGGGCTCGACCGGGTGCGGCTCCAGCCGCTCTGCATCGCCTATACGCGCCGCCACGGCCTGCCGCTGACCCGGTCCGAGCGCCCGGACATCGCCTGGTACGGCGACATGGCGCTGGGACCCAGCGTCAAGCTGTTCTTCGAGCGCGGGCCGATCGACGTCCAGGTGACCTGGGGCGAGCCGGTGGCCTTCGCGGCCGGCACCGACCGCAAGGCCGCCACCGCGCTGGCCGAGGCCTCGGTGCGCCGCGCGCTCCAGGAGGCGGTCACCGGCCGCCCGCCGGCCCCGGAGCCGATGCCCGCTCCGCGCCCCGCCCACGAGGCGCCGCCTATTCTCATTCCGGCCGCGACGGCGTAAATGAAGGGGAGGCGGTTCCGCACGGGCCGTCCCCGCCACCTCCGATCATCTCCGCTCAGGGCCGGTTCGTTGAAGAAAGCGTTCGTCAAATCCTACGGCTGCCAGATGAACGTCTACGACGCCTCGCGGATGGTCGACCTGCTCGGCCGCGAGGGCTTCGTCGAGACCGGCGCCGTCGAGGAGGCCGACGTCGTCGTCCTCAACACCTGCCACATCCGCGAGAAGGCGGCGGAGAAGGTCTATTCCGAGCTCGGCCGCCTGCGGGTGCTGAAGGGCGAGCGGGCGGAGGCCGGCCGGGACACCACGGTGGTGGTGGCGGGCTGCGTCGCGCAGGCCGAAGGCCGCGAGATCCTCAACCGCGCCCCGGGCGTCGACGTGGTGGTGGGCCCGCAGAGCTACCACCGCCTGCCGCAACTGCTCGCGGCCTCGAAGGACGGCCGGGTCGTCGACACCGAATTCCCGGTCGAGGACAAGTTCGACCACCTGCCGGCCCGGCGTACTCCCGGCGTCTCCGCGTTCCTCACCGTGCAGGAGGGCTGCGACAAGTTCTGCGCCTTCTGCGTCGTGCCCTATACCCGCGGGGCCGAGGTGTCGCGCCCGGTCGACAAGATCGTCGCCGAGGCCGAGCGGCTGGCGGCGGCCGGCGCCCGCGAGCTGACCCTGATCGGCCAGAACGTCAACGCCTTCCACGGCCCCGGGCCGGACGGGCGCGACTGGACGCTCGGGGAACTGCTCCACCGCGTCGCCGCGATCCCCGGCGTCCTGCGCCTGCGCTACACCACCAGCCACCCGCGCGACATGGACGAGGCGCTGATCGCGGCCCATCGCGACCTGCCGGCCCTGATGCCCTACCTGCACCTGCCGGTGCAGTCGGGCTCGGACCGGATCCTGCATGCCATGAACCGCAAGCACGATGCCGACACCTATCGCCGGCTGATCGACCGGGTGCGGGCGGCGCGGCCCGACATCGCGCTCTCCTCGGACTTCATCGTCGGCTTCCCCGGCGAGACCGACGCCGACCACGCCGAGACGATGCGGCTGATCGCCGATGTCGGCTTCGCCAGCGCCTTCTCGTTCAAGTACAGCCCGCGCCCCGGTACGCCGGCGGCGGAGAGCGACGACGCGGTGCCGGAGGCGGTGAAGAGCGAGCGGCTGGCCGAGTTGCAGGCCCTGCTCGAGCGCCAGCGCCAGGACTTCAACCACGCCACCGTCGGCCAGGTCGTGCCGGTGCTGCTCGAGAAGCCAGGTCGCCATCCGGGCCAGGTCGCCGGCAAGTCGCCCTATCTCCAGGCGGTGCAGATCGAGGGCGACGTGGCGGGTATCGGCACGGAAATTCCGGTGCGGATCACCCGGGCCGGCTCGAACAGCCTGTTCGGTGAGGCGTTGACCGCGACCCCGGCCGCAACGGCCAATGCGGCCGCGACGACGGCCGCCGCGTGAGGAACGACAGGATGGCGATGGGAGAGGGCGGGCGCGGCCCGAGGGGGCGTGAGCCCGCGCGCGAGCGGGAACTCGCCCCGCGGGCGGTGGCGGGCCTGAGCGAGGCGGCGGAGATCGCCCTCACCTTCGACGACAACCGCCTGGCGAGCCTGGTCTTCGGCCAGTACGACCAGAACGTCGCCCATCTGGAGCGGCGCCTCGGCGTGGTAGCGACCGCGCTCGGCAACCACGTCGTGGTCAAGGGCCCGCCCGATTCGACCGAGCGGGCGCGGCGCGTGCTCGAACTGCTCTATGCCCGCGTCCGCGACGGCGGCGGGGTACCGCTGACGCTCGGCGACGTCGACGGGGTGATCCAGGAATCCTCGCTCCAGGGCAACCTGTTCTCGCCGGCCGAGGCCCCGGCCAACGGCGAGCGCCCGTCCTTCGACCAGATCGCCACGCGCCGCCGCGGCGGCGTGCGGGCCCGCAATGCGGCGCAGGACGCCTACATCAAGGCGTTGCGCGCCCACGAGCTCGTCTTCGCGGAAGGCCCCGCCGGCACCGGCAAGACCTGGCTCGCGGTGGGCTACGCCGTCTCGCTGCTCGAACAGGGCCATGCCGAGCGGCTGATCCTGTCGCGCCCGGCGGTCGAGGCCGGCGAGCGGCTGGGCTTCCTGCCCGGCGACATGCGCGAGAAGGTCGATCCCTATCTGCGCCCGATCTACGACGCCCTCTACGACTTCATGGAGGCGCGCCACGTCGATCGCGGCCTCCAGACCGGCATGATCGAGATCGCGCCGCTCGCCTTCATGCGCGGGCGCACGCTCACCAACGCGGTGGTGCTCCTCGACGAGGCGCAGAACACCACCTCGATGCAGATGAAGATGTTCCTGACCCGGCTCGGTGAGAATTCCCGGATGATCGTCACCGGCGATCCGAGCCAGATCGACCTGCCGCCGGGCCAGAAATCCGGCCTCGTCGAGGCGGTACGGATCCTCGACGGCGTCGAGGGCGTCGGGCGGGTCACGTTCCGCGACGTCGACGTGGTGCGCCACGACCTGGTGCGCCGGATCGTCACGGCCTACGAGACCGATGCGCGGGAACATCCGGACGAGACGCCGCAGCGTCCGTTCCCGCAGCGCCGGGGGCCCCAGCCGTGACCGAGCACGACATCGACGAGAACGAGCAAGAGAACGAGATCGACGTGGCGGTCGAGGACGAGCGCTGGGAGGGCGTCGCGCCCGACCTCGACGGGTTCGTCGCCCGCGCGGTCGAGGCGGCGCTCGCCATCGTGCCGCCGGACGGCCCGATCGAGATCAGCATCGTGCTGACCGACGATCCCGCGGTGCAGGAGCTGAACCGCACTTGGCGGGGCAAGGACAAGCCGACCAACGTGCTGTCCTTCCCCAACGAGCAGCCGCATGGCGGCGGCCCGCGCCTGCTGGGCGACGTGGTTCTTGCGTATGACACAATGCTGCGCGAGAGTGGCGAGCAGTCCAAGCCCCTCGATCACCACCTCGCCCATCTCGTGGTCCATGGCACGCTGCACCTCCTCGGTCACGACCACGAGCTCGGCGATGCCGAGGCCGACGCCATGGAGGCGTTGGAGGTCGCGGCCCTGCGGCGCCTCGGCGTGCCGGACCCGTATGGCGACGTGGCGGGTTGAACCGCGGACGCCCTCACCCCAGACGCGAGAGACATGAGCAACGATCGAAGTCGCAGCGCCGCCGCGACCGCGCAGGCGATCCCGGAGGACGACAGTCCGGGGCGCGAACCCTGGTATGACCGCCTCCTCAGCATCTTCCACCTGAAGACGCGCGATGCCCAGCGCGACGGCCTCTCGGACGCCCTCGCCGAGGTGCAGAACGGCGACCACCCGGTCTCAGCCGTCGAGCAGGCGATGCTCAAGAACGTGCTGAGCCTCCACCGGGTGCGGGTCGACGACGTGATGATCCCCCGGGCCGACGTGGTGGCGGTCTCGATCGACACCGCGCTCGGCGCCCTGCTCAAGGTCTTCCGCAGCGCCGGCCATTCCCGCCTGCCGGTCTACGGCGAGAGCCTGGACGACCCCCGCGGCATGGTCCACATCCGCGACTTCGTCGACTACATGGCGAGCCGGGCGGAAGCCGATGGCGACCGCCTGCCCGACCTGTCCGGGGTCGACCTCGCGGCGACGCTCGCCACCACCCGCATCCTGCGGCCGGTCCTGTTCGTGCCGCCCTCGATGCCGGCGATCGACCTGCTCGCCCGGATGCAGGCCAGCCGCACCCACATGGCGCTGGTCATCGACGAGTATGGCGGCACCGACGGCCTGATCTCGATCGAGGACCTGATCGAGGTCGTGGTCGGCGACATCGAGGACGAGCACGACGTGACCGAGACCCACCGGGTCCTCAAGGTCGACGGCGAGAGCGAGATCTTCGTCGCCGATGCCCGCGCCAGCCTCGACGACGTCGCCGAGGCGACCGGGGTCGATCTCGCCGCGGCGGTGGGGGAGGCGGCCGAGGAGGTCGACACCCTCGGCGGCCTGATCGTCACCCTGGCGGGCCGCGTGCCCGCGCGGGGCGAGGTCATCGCCGTGCCGGGCAACTTCGAGGTCGAGGTGCTGGATGCCGATCCGCGGCGGATCAAGCGCCTGCGCATGCATCGCGGATTCGCCCGGCTCGAAGGACCGGAGACGCCGCTGGCCCTGCCGCCGCCCCAGAGCGAGACCCGCCTGCGGACAGAGACCGCCGCCTGATCCGTCCCGCGGCGCTCCCATGCCTCAAGCCACCGGCTGCCTTGCGGCCGGTGCCGAAGCGGCGGCCGGTCCGGCGCGCGGAATGATGCTACGACAGGACAACGCGCAGAGAGGCCCGACGCCTCTCCGCCCGAGCGCCGCCCCGCGAGCCCACCCATGCACGACATCGACACGAACGGGGCGGCGCCGGCCGCCCCGGCGGCGCCCTTCGGCCTCGCAACCCTCGCCCACCGCATCGCCCTGACCTCCGGCTGGACGAGGCTGGCGCTCGCCTGGCTCGCCGGTGCCTGCGGCGCCCTGGCGATGCCGCCCTTCGGGTTCCTGCCCGCCCTCTGCGTCGCCCTGGTGCCGGCGGTCTGGCTGCTCGACGGGGCGGCCACCGCCTCCTCGCGCCTCGGCCGGCGCGCCGGCACGGCGCTCTCCGCCGGGCTGATCGGCTGGGCCTGGGGCTTCGGCTACCTCACCGCCGGCCTGTGGTGGCTCGGGGCCGCCTTCCTGGTCGAGGCCGACCAGTTCGCCTACCTGATGCCGCTCGGCGTGCTCGGCCTGCCGGCGGCGCTCGGCCTGTTCTACGGCGCGGGATTCGCCGCCGCCCGGCTGCTGTGGTCCCCGGGCCCCGGCCGCATCGCCGCGCTCGCCTTCGGGGTCTCCGCCGCCGAGTGGCTGCGCGGGCACCTGTTCACCGGCTTTCCCTGGAACACGCTGGGGATGGCGCTGGGCCAGAATCTCTGGCTGATGCAGGCGGCCTCGGTCGTCGGCCTCTACGGGCTGACCGTGCTGGCGGTCCTGGCCTGCGCCGCACCCGCCACGCTCGCGGATGCCGGTGATGCCTCGCGGCGGCTCGGACCGCCCGCCGCCGCCATCCTGCTGCTCGCCGGCCTCGCCGCCGGCGGGGCGCTGCGGATACCGTCGGGCCCGATGCCCGAGGTGCCGGGCGTGCGCCTGCGCCTCGTCCAGGCCGCCATCCCGCAGGATGCCCGCTTCAACCCGCGCAACCGCGAGGGCATCCTGGAGCGCTACCTGGGCCTGAGCGACAGCGCCACCGCGCCGGACCGCCAGGGCCTGCGCGATGTCACCCACCTGATCTGGCCGGAATCCTCGTTCCCGTTCCTGATCCAGCGCGATCCCCAGGCCCTGCGGCGGATCGGCACCGCGCTGCCCCCGGCACGCTGCTCGTCACCGGCGCGGCGCGGGCCGACGAGCCCCTGCCCGGCGAGCGGCTGCATTTCTACAACTCGATCCTGATGATCGGGCAGGACGGCCTCACGGGCGGCCGCTACGACAAGCTCCACCTCGTGCCCTTCGGCGAATACCTGCCGGGGCCGGTGGACAGCCTGCTGCGCGCGCTCGGTCTCAAGCAGTTCGTCGCCGTGCCGGGGGGCTTCACCGCAGGCGAGGCGCATGAGCGGACGCCGCTCGCAGTGCCGGGCCTGCCGCCGGTGGCGCCCTCGATCTGCTACGAGGCGATCTTTCCCGGCGCCGTCGCCTCGCACCGGGAGCGTCCCGGCCTGCTCCTCAACGTCACCAACGACGGCTGGTTCGGCGACACGCCCGGCCCGCGCCAGCATTTCGCCCAGGCCCGCCTGCGCGCAGTAGAGGAGGGAATTCCTCTCGTGCGCGCCGCGAACACCGGAATCAGCGCCGTGGTCGATCCTTACGGAAGGGTGACCGGGATGTTGTCGGTCGGCACCGAGGGCGTCCTCGATCGCAACCTTCCGAGAAACCTTAGGGAAAGTCCGGCATACGTACGTTTCGGCGATGTTCTTTTCATCCTGATGCTTCTAGGGTGCGGGGTACTGGCCCTCGTGGCGCGCCGTCGTCGCGCGCCGTCACCGCCCCGCGGAGCGTCGATGTGAAAAAGGCACCGGACCCGGTCGATCGTCATGTCGGGCATCGTGTCCGCGTCAGGCGGCTTCTGGTCGGCGTGAGCCAGGAGAAGCTGGGCGACGCCCTCGGCGTGACCTTCCAGCAGATCCAGAAATACGAGAAGGGCGCCAACCGGATCAGCGCCAGCCGGCTGCGCCAGATCGCCGACATGCTGGGCGTGCCGGTCAGCTTCTTCTACGAAGGCGCGCCGCGCCAGGACGGCACGCGCAGCGACGACGCGCCGGAGAATGCCGTCGAAGCGGGCCCCCACGACGTGTTCTGGACCAGCCAGGACCTGCAACTGGTGCGCGCCTTCCAGCGCATCGGCGACAACCAGCTGCGCCGGCGGATCATCAGCCTCGTCGAGGCGATCGGCACCAGTTCCGCCCCGGCCTCGCCCGACGCGCCGGAGTGACGATCCCGTCCGCCGACCCTTGGGTGACCGGGGTTGCAAAGGTTTCGGTGCTCACGCGGCCGCCATGACGGTATGACCCTCCCGAACGCGACCGCGCCCCACGGCGTGCTTAAGGCGCGACAGGGAGGACGATCGTGCGGACCATCGAACGGGAGCCCGAATCCGAGACCGCGCGGCCGGGGAGGGCGGGGGCCGGCTTCCATCCGGTCCTGATCGGCCTCGGGCTGATGCTGGTGGCCTTCAACCTCCGGCCCGCCCTGTCGAGCATCGGCCCGCTCCTGCCGGGCATCCGGGCGGAGACCGGCCTGTCCGGCGCCTGGGCAGGCGCCCTCGTCACCCTGCCGGTCCTGTGCCTGGGCGTGTTCGGTCGCCTCGCGCCGGTGCTGGTACGGCGCATCGGGCCGGATGCCGGGGTGCTGGCGGCCCTGGTCGTGCTGGCTCTGGGCCTGGCCTTGCGCGGTCTCGGCGGCCTGCCGCTGCTGTTCCTCGGCTCGGTGGTCGCCGCGGCGGCGATCGGGATCGTCGGGGTGATCCTGCCCGGCATCGTCAAGCGCGACTTTCCCGACCGGGCCGGCCTGATGACCGGCCTCTACACCGCGCTCCTCTGCCTCGGCGCCGCCGCCGGGGCCGGCTTCACCGTGCCGGCGCGCCACGCGCTGGGCCTCGGCTGGGAAGGCGCCCTGATGCTGTGGGCCGCGCCCGCCCTCGTGGCCGCCGCCTTGTGGCTGCCCTTCGTGCGCGGCCGGCCGATGGCGGCGGCGGGCCCGCGCCCGTCCGGCCGGCTGTGGCGCGACCCGCTGGCCTGGCAGGTCACCGCCTTCATGGGCCTGCAATCGTCGCTCGCCTACATCGTGTTCGGCTGGCTGCCCGCCGCCCTGGTCGACCGGGGCTTCGACATCGTGGCAGCCGGCCTCGTCGCCTCGGTCTCGGCGCTGGCGCAGGGCGCGCTCGCGCTGCTGGTGCCGACGCTCGCCGCCCGCCGGCCGGACCAGCGGCCCTGGGTGATCCTCGTCGTCAGCCTGCCGCTCGTCGGCTTCACCGGGCTGCTCGCCGGGCCGCTCGCCTTCGCCTGGGGCTTCGCGCTGCTGCTGGGTCTCGGCCTCGGCGGCTGCTTCGGCCTCGCCCTGACGCTGATCGTGCTGCGGGCCGGCGATCCGCGCGCCGCCGCCGAGCTCTCCGCCATGGCGCAGGGCGTCGGCTATTGCGGCGCGGCGCTGGGACCGTTCCTCGTCGGCATCGCGCACGATCTCAGCGGCGGCTGGGGCCTGCCGGCGGCGCTCTATGCCGGCTTGTGCCTCGCGGCGGCGAGCTTCGGATGGCTCGCCGCGCGGGACCGGACGGTGCGGATCTGAGAAGCAGGCGCCGGCCGCCTCACCCCTGCGCGATCACCTTCTGCAGGCAGACCGCGTTGGTATCGCGATAGCCGAGGTGGTCGTAGAAGCCGAGGACGCCCTCGTTCTCCCGGCGCACCAGCAGCTGCACCTTCCACACGCCCCGCGCCGCGAGCCAGGCCTCCCCCGCCTCGACCATAAGCCGCCCGAGCCCGGTGCCCTGCCGGTCGGGCGCCACCGCGACGTAGTAGAGCCAGCCCCGGTGCCCGTCCTCGCCGGCCATCGCGCTCGCGACGATTCGGCCCTCGACCTCCGCCACCAGCACGGTGCCGTGGGGGCCGCGCCGGGCGAAGGCGATGTCGGTGGCCGGGTCGTTCCACGGCCGCGCCACCCCGGCCTCGTGCCACAGGGCGATCAAAGCCGGCACGTCGGCATCCTCGATCATGCGGATGGTCGGCGTCATGGTCGGGCTCTCGTCTGCGATGCCGGCGTGCCGGGCTTGGTCCGGCAAGGTGCGGACAGGCGCTACACCATCATGGGGGCCGCCGGAATGCCCCCGGCCTGATGCGGCCCGGCCGGACATCGCGCGCCCGGCGCCGTGGATCCCCGCCTCACCCCTCCGCCGCGAACAAGGCCCGCTCCCCCTCGACGACCGCATAGATGTGCTCGGCCACCGCGCGGATGCGGGCGAGGTCGCGGCTGTCGGCATGCATCATCAGCCAGAAGCTGCGGGTCAGCGTCACCGCGTCCGGCAGCACGCAGGTCAGGTCCGGGCGTCCGGCGGCCATGAAGCAGGGCAGCACCGCGATCCCCAACCCCGCCACCGTCGCCTGGAGCTGGGCATTGAGGTTGGCGCTGCGCAGGCGCGCGCTCGCCCCGGGCGCGACCTGATGCAGGTAGTCGAGTTCCGGCGAGTAGAGCAGTTCGTCGATATAGCCGATGAAGCGGTGGCCCTGGAGGTCGCGGCGCGCCCGGATCGGCGGGTGGCCGGCCAGGTAGGCGGGGGCGGCGTAGAGCTTGAGGGCGTAGTCGGTGAGCTTGCGCCCGACGATGCGGCCCTCCGGCGGCAGGCTCAACCCGATGGCGATGTCGGCCTCGCGCTTCGACAGGCTGAACAGCCGGGCGGTGGCCACCAGCTCGATGTCGAGATCCGGGTGGCGCTCGACCAGCGCGGTCAGGCGGGGCGCCAGGAACGCACTGCCGAAACCGTCCGGCGCGCCGATCCGCACCGTGCCGACGAGCCGCGACGCCGCCCCGCCGATCGCCGCCTCGCCGTGGATGATCGCCGATTCGACCGCATCCGCCGTCGCCACCAGTGCGAGGCCGGCCTGCGTCGCGGTGTAGCCGGAGGCCCGGCGGTGGAAGAGCTTTTCGCTCAAGCGCCGCTCCAGCCGGTCGATCCGCCGGATCACCGTGGCGTGGTCGACCCCGAGCCGGCGCGCCGCCGCCGAGACCGTGCCGGCGCGATGCACCGCCAGCACGAAGCGGTAATCGTCCCACATGTCGCCCTTGGCATCGGCTTTCGCGCCGCCCGCCGGTTCCCGCATCCGCGCACACCCGTTCCGCTCCCACGCCCCTTCCGCTATGGGGATCGCCAGGGCAAGGTAGCCCGAACACGATCGATCCAGGGAGGATCCCCAATGGCGCGCGAAGTCGGGCACTTCATCGGCGGCGAGCACGTTCCCGGCCGCTCGGGCCGGTATTCCGACATCTACCAGCCGATGACCGGCGAGGTGATCGGGCGGCTGGCTCTGGCGAGCCAGGCCGAGATGCGCGCGGCCATCGAGAATGCCGCCAAGGCGCAGGTGGCGTGGGCCGCTACCAACCCGCAGCGCCGCGCGCGGGTGATGATGCGCTTCCTCGACCTCATCGCCCGCGAGATGGACAGCCTCGCCGACCTGCTCGCCCGCGAGCACGGCAAGACCATTCCCGACGCCAAGGGCGACATCCAGCGCGGCGTCGAGGTGGTGGAGTTCGCCTGCGGCATCCCGCACCTCCAGAAGGGCGAGTACACGGAAGGGGCGGGCCCGGGCATCGACATCTACTCGATGCGCCAGCCGCTCGGGGTCGTCGCCGGCATCACGCCGTTCAACTTCCCCGCCATGATCCCGATGTGGAAGTTCGCGCCCGCCATCGCCTGCGGCAACGCCTTCATCCTGAAGCCCTCGGAGCGCGATCCGGGCGTGCCGATGCGGCTCGCCGAGCTGATGATCGAGGCGGGCCTGCCGGCCGGCATCCTCAACGTCGTCAACGGCGACAAGGAGGCCGTGGACGCGATCCTCGACGACGACATCATCCAGGCGGTCGGCTTCGTCGGCTCCTCCGACATCGCCCAGTACGTCTATGCCCGGGCGACCGCGACCGGCAAGCGCGCCCAGTGCTTCGGCGGCGCCAAGAACCACATGATCATCATGCCGGACGCCGACATGGACCAGGCGGTCGACGCCCTGATGGGTGCCGGCTTCGGCTCGGCCGGCGAGCGCTGCATGGCGGTCTCGGTGGCGGTGCCGGTCGGCGAGAAGACCGCCGACGCCCTGATGAGCAAGCTGATCCCGCGGGTCGAGAGCCTGAAGATCGGCCCGTCCACGGATCCGAGCGCCGATTACGGCCCGCTGGTGACCAAGGCGGCGCTGGAGCGGGTGCGCAACTACGTCGAGATCGGCGTGAACGAGGGCGCCAAGCTCGCGGTCGACGGCCGGGCCTTCAAGATGCAGGGCTACGAGAACGGCTTCTACATGGGCGGCTGCCTGTTCGACCACGTGACGCCGGAGATGCGGATCTACAAGGAAGAGATCTTCGGCCCCGTGCTGTCGGTGGTGCGGGCCAAGGACTATGCCGAGGCGCTGCGGCTCCCCAACGAGCACGAATACGGCAACGGCGTCGCGATCTTCACCCGCGACGGCGACGCCGCCCGCGACTTCGCCGCCAAGGTCCAGGTCGGCATGGTCGGCATCAACGTGCCGATCCCGGTGCCGCTGGCCTACTACACCTTCGGCGGCTGGAAGCGCTCGGGCTTCGGCGACCTCAACCAGCACGGGCCGGACGCGGTGCGCTTCTACACCAAGACCAAGACGGTCACCCAGCGCTGGCCGTCGGGGGTGAAGGAAGGCGCGCAGTTCTCGATGCCGGTGATGCAGTAGCACTTCCCCCTCTCCCGTGTGGGAGAGGGGCCGGGGGTGAGGGTGACACGCTTCAGGATCAAACATTGAACGTCGTGCTGGCAGCTCAACGCTGAGTGCTCGATCCAGAACCGTAGCACCCTCACCCCTACCCCTCTCCCACACGGGAGAGGGGATCCCGCGCCCTTCACGGAGCGAGGGTTAGAACAAGAAATTCAGAACAGGAGGAAAAGCCGCCATGACCCTGTTCACCCTCCCCGAGGACCAGATCGCGATCCGCGACATGGCGCGCAGCTTCGCGGCCGAGCGGATCGCGCCGCACGCCCTCGACTGGGACGAGCGCAAGCATTTTCCCCTCGACGTGCTGCGCGAGGCCGCGGCGCTCGGCATGGGCGGCATCTACATTGCGGAGGAGCATGGCGGCTCGGGGCTGACCCGGCTCGACGCCGCCCTGATCTTCGAGGCGCTGAGCCTCGGCTGCCCGACGGTCGCGGCCTTCCTGTCGATCCACAACATGGCCGCCTGGATGATCGACCGGTTCGGCTCGGACGCCCAGCGCGAGCGTTTCCTGCCGGGTCTGTGCCGGATGGACCAGGTCGCCGCCTATTGCCTGACCGAGCCGGGCTCGGGGTCGGATGCCGCCGCGCTGCGCACCACCGCCCGGCGGGACGGCGACCACTACATCCTCGACGGCGCCAAGCAGTTCATCTCGGGCGCCGGCGCGGCCGACCTCTACGTGACGATGGTGCGCACCGGCGAGGCGGGGCCGAAGGGCATTTCGACCCTGGTGGTGCCCGCCGACGCAGCCGGCCTGTCCTTCGGGCCGAACGAGCGCAAGATGGGCTGGAACGCCCAGCCGACCCGCCAGGTGATCTTCGACGGCTGCCGGGTCCCGGTCGAGAACCGCCTCGGCGAGGAGGGGATCGGCTTTCGCATCGCCATGGCGGGGCTCGATGGCGGCCGGCTCAACATCGGCGCCTGCTCGCTCGGCGGGGCGCAAGCGGCGCTGGACAAGAGCCTCGCCTACATGGCCGAGCGCAAGGCCTTCGGGAAGCGCCTCGACGACTTCCAGGCGCTGCAATTCCGCCTCGCCGACATGGCGACCGAGCTGGAAGCCGCCCGCGCGCTCCTCTACGGCGCCGCCGCCAGCCTCGACCGCAAGGACCCCGACGCCACCCAGCGCTCGGCCATGGCCAAGCGCTTCGCGACCGATACCGGCTTCCGGGTCGCCAACGAGGCGCTGCAGCTCCATGGCGGCTACGGCTACCTGTCGGAATACGGGGTGGAGAAGATCGTCCGCGACCTGCGGGTGCACCAGATCCTGGAGGGCACCAACGAGATCATGCGGGTGATCGTGGCGCGGGGCCTGGTGGGGACCTGAGAGGTGGTCGCGTCACCCCGGACGCGCCGCGAGGGTCCGACACAAGGCGCGGATGCGGGGCAGGCGTCGGGCGCCAGCCAAGCCCTCAGGGGTGGTCGGACGCGCATCCGGATCGGCCGGCGCAGCCGCGGAAACCTCCGCGTCGGTCATCGGGCGCACCGGAGCGGGTGGGAACACCATTTCACTTCCATCCGGCTCGCGCCGCACGACGGTGCCGTCAGGTCGAATTCTCGCGGAAATCATGGTCTCGCTCATGTCGCTCTGCCCGTCGCGCGGAGATCAGGCGGACTCTCGACGGCCTTGACACCCACTGCGTCATTCCGGGGCCGCGCAGCGGAGCCCGGAATCCAGAACCGCGGATGGTCTAGAAAAAGGCGGATCGCGTTCCGCTTTATTCTTTTCCACCTGAGTGTCTGGATTCCGGGCTCCGCTTTCGCGGCCCCGGAATGACGATGGAGGGCTTCATTTCCCCCGAGGGACAATCGGCTTTCGGAATGAGCGCGCGGTCTCGGCGAGGTCTCTCGCGCCTGCCATGGGCGCGCCGGATTCCCTGCACCCCCTTCAACCAACCATAGGGCAACGAGGACAACAACGATGACGCAGATCGCCTTCCTGGGCCTCGGCAACATGGGCGGGCCGATGGCCGCCAACCTCGTCGCGGCGGGCCACGCGGTGACGGGCTTCGACCTGGTGCCGGAGGCGCTGGACGCCGCCCGCGCCGCCGGGATCACGGTGGCGGACAGCGCCGAGGCCGCGGTGGCGGGGGCCGAGATCGTCGTCACCATGCTGCCGGCGGGGCGTCACGTGCTGGCGGTCTACGACGCGGTGCTGCCGCATGTGGGCGGCGGCGCCCTGATGATCGACTGCTCGACGATCGACGTCGCCAGCGCGCGGAGCGCCCACGACAAGGCGCGGGAACGCGGGCTCATCAGCCTCGACGCCCCGGTCTCCGGCGGGGTCGGCGGCGCCAAGGCGGCGACCCTGACCTTCATGGCCGGGGGCTCGCCGGAGGCCTTCGCCCGGGCCGAGCCGATCCTGGCGAAGATGGGCCGCAAGGTCGTGCATTGCGGCGAGGCCGGCGCCGGCCAGGCGGCCAAGATCTGCAACAACATGATCCTCGGCATCTCGATGATCGGCGTCGCCGAGGCCTTCGTGCTGGCGGAAAAGCTCGGCCTGTCGCACCAGGCGCTGTTCGACGTCGCCTCGACCTCGTCGGGCCAGTGCTGGTCGCTCACCACCTATTGCCCGGTCCCGGGCCCGGTGCCGACCTCCCCGGCCAACACCGACTACAAGCCGGGCTTCGCCGCCGCCCTGATGCTGAAGGACCTGCGCCTGGCGCAGGAAGCTGCCGCGGGCGCCGGCGCCGCGACGCCGCTCGGCGCGCACGCGGAAGCCATCTACGCCGCCTTCGAGGCGGCCGGGCAGGGCGGCACCGACTTCTCCGGCATCGTCCGCCACCTGCGCGAGGCGGGGCGGGACTGAGCGGGGGTGCGCGCACGGTCCACGACGACAGCGTGAGACCGACGGGGGATTCTCTTCCCCCACCCGCAACCTCATCCTGAGGTGTCAGTCGATCGAAGATCGACTGACCTCGAAGGAGGGCTCCAGGGATCGCAGAGACATCTGGATCGCTCCTTCGAGGCTCCTTGCAGTCGCACCTCAGGATGAGGTCGTGGGGTGGAAAAGCCTAGCCTCTGCGTAGGTCAGGCCCTGTCGTGAGCCTTGGACACCCTCCCTCACCGCCCCGGGCCGCGATCCGGCGGCGGGCGGTAGGCTTCGGGGGGCAGGTCGCGCGACAGGGTCTCGCCGGTACCGCGGCCCGGGACCGGGCTCGGCGTCGGGGTGGCGCCTTGGGGCTCGGCGGGCTGGGGCCCGTCGGTGATGTAGCGCTGCGACCCGCCGCGGGGCGCGGCTTCCGGGGCCGGCGGGGTCTCGGGTGCCCGCGGCTCGGGCGCCCGTGGGGCGAGGTAGCGGCGACCGCTCTCCGTCGGGACCTGCGGCGGGACCGGGACGGTCGGGCGGGTCGGGGCCGGGTCCGCCGGGAGCGGCGGACGCTCCGGCGGGGGACGCACCGGGCGGGTGTCCAGCTTCTCCTCCGGCCTCACTTCGGGTCTGGGCTCGGCCGGCGCGGGGCGGGGCGCCGGCTTGCGCTGGACGCGGCGCGGCGCCGGGCGCGGGGCGGCGGGCGCCCGGACCGCGCCGTCGCCCGGCAGCGCGATCGTCAGGTGCTGGACCGCCGCCACGAGGTCGTCGAGGCTCGCCTGCGCGGTGCGGCAGAGCCGGATCCGCAGCGACAGGGCGCGGCGCGGGGCGGACGGGTCGGTCGTGCCGAAGATCCCGTCGCGGGACGCCTCCCCCGTGCCCCGGCGCGGCCGCTCGAACCATTGCCACGCGTAGAGGCAGTCCGTCCCCAGCGCCAGGCCGACCGGGCCGTAGGCGTTGCGGCGCGGCGCCTGGATCCGCATCGGCTCGCCGGGAAAGCGCACGGCGATCTCGCCACTGATGCCGAACTCGCTCGGCTTGGCGAGCCGCGGCGGGAAGGCGAGGAGCAGGTCGCCGGTCTCGTTGCGCAAGGCGATCTCGGCGTGGTTGCGTCCGTCGCCGCCCTCGTAGGCAATGCGCTGGTCGAAGCCGTCGCGGTGGCGCGTCTCGATCACCGCGGCGACCCGGCCGGCGCCGGGCAGCCGCAGGGCCGGGGCGGATTGCGCCAGGGCCGTGTCGGGGGCGCTCCCGATCAGGCCGAGGAGACAGACGGTCAGGCGCAATCTCACGGATAGCCTTTCTCGGCGGGCACCGTCCGCTCCGAGGTGGTGCGCGCCGGCACCGAGAAGCGGTCGCTCTCGGGCGAGGCGGAGCGGTTGCGCTCGCCCTGCTGGTCCTGCCACAGGGTGCCGGGCGGCGGCGCGGTCAGGCCCTCCGGCTTGTCGAGGCCGTTATAGCCCGGCAGCAGCGTGTAGCCGTAGCGCTCGTAGGGCATCGCCCCGGCGCCGGGCACCCGGCGGGCGACCAGCGGCGGGGCCGGCACCGTGGGCTCGCGGGCATAGAGGCCCGGGGCGGCGCCCTGGCCGATCCCGGCGGGCGGATAGCGCAGGGGATTGTCGAGGGGGACGGCCAGGGGGAACTCGCCGCGCTGGACCGCCTGCGGCACCGCCTCCGTCCGGCCGCCGGCGCCGGGAGCGTCCGGCCGGGGCACGCGGCCGTAGGAGGGCGGCGGCTCGGGACGGGTCGCGTTGGCCGCCGCGGGCGCCGCGGGCGCGGCCCGGCCGCCGGAGGCGGTCTGTACCGCGCAAGGCAGCGGCGGGCCGCCCTGGCCCTCGCGGAACAGCAGGTCGACCACCTTCGGGAACAGGCCGTCGTAGCGGTTGACCACCTCCAGATACGGCCGCTGGCGCCGCTGGCGCTGGAGGGTGAGGGCGTAGCCGAACACCGTGCTCTCGCTCGGCATCCAGGCGACCGCGCGCTGGAACCACTCCAGGGCCGCGTCGAACTGGCAGGAATTGTAGGCGTACCAGGCCAGCCCCTGCGCGCCCTCGCCCGACGCCGTGGCGTTGACGACGCGGGCGTAGCGCTCGATCCGGGCCGGCTCGATATAGGGCGGGCTCGCCAGCGTCAGCTTGCGCTCGAGGAGGTCGATGAACAGGAGCTCGTTGCCGACGAAGCGGTCGCGCCAGGCATACGCCACCTCCTCGGCCTCGCGCATCATGTTGAGCTCGCGCAGGGTATGGGCGAGGCCGTGCGCCACCATGGCGTCGCCGCCTCGCGCGATCGCCAGCTTGAACCATTCCAGCGCCTCGCGGAACTGGCGCCGCTTGTAGGCGTACCAGCCGAGCAGCCCGGTCTGGCTCGGCTCAGCGGTCTTGCGGGCATAGGCCTGGAAGGCGGTGAGGTCGGCCAGCGTCGGGGTCTGGGCCGGCTCGTCGTGCAGGAAGGCGGCGATCCGCGCCCGGGTGATGTCGAGGCGGATCGGGTCGAACTCGGACGCGCCGGACGGTTCCTGCCTCCCCATCGCGATCAACCGCTCGGCCTGCTCCATCTTGAGATGGGCCATCGCCTTCTGGATCGTGGCGAGCCGCGCGCCGGTATCCGCGTTGCCGTCCAGCACCGACTTGTAGAGGGTGAACGCGTCCTCGCTCGCTCCCGTGGCGGCGAGGTCGTCGGCGATGGTCCAGATGCTCTCGATGTCGGAGGGGTCCAGCGCGCTCGGGTCGGCCCGGTAGAGCGCCACGACCCCTTCCGGGTTCTTGCCCGCGGCGGCCGCGATGCTGGAGCGGAACTCGGCCCGGCGCAGCTTGCGCGCCAGCTCCTCGGAGGGCTGCCAGGACGGCTCGACCGAGCGGCGCGCGGTGATGGCGGCGCGCAGGTCCTGGAGGCGGCCCGCCGTGAACAGGTCCCAGAGCGGCGCCTCCTCGGGCGGGCTCGGCTGCAGGCTGTCGAGGTCCTGCGGCTCGGTCCAGCCCGGATAGAGCCGCTTGAGGCGGGCGATCTCCGCCTTCACCCGGGCGGTCTGCTTCTGCGAGGCGTAGTAGCGGAGCGCACTCTCGTCGACCATGCCGGGGGTGCGGGAGGTCTCGGGATCGACCATGATGGCGGGCGCGCGCACGCCGTCGCCGTAGACGACCCGCGGGACCCCGGCCTCGGGTGCCTGGGCCAGCGCAGGGGCGGCCGCGAGGAGGAGGACCGCCGCGAAGGGGAGGGTGCGGCTCAGGATTTCAGGCATTGGGGAGTGCGCATCCGGGCCGCGACCAGGGCGAGGAGGTGGAGCGTCGTCGGGTAGTAGTTCTGCCCGTCCTGCACGCTGCGCAAGCTTGCGGGCAAGGGCGTGCCGTCCTGGGCGCAGGCGACAAGGGCCGGGAGCGCGGTGTAGCCGGGCTCGGTCAGCCACTCGACCGGGCGGCCGTCGCGGGTATCGACGATCGGCAGGCGCTCGCGGTCGATCCCGCCCCACAGGGTCCGGAACGGCGCGTAATCCTCGGGCCGGCCGACGCCCGCCCAGGCGAGGTAGAGCGGGATGCGGATGGCGTTGTAGGAGAAGAGCGGCGGGAAGCCGTCGGCGGGGCGAAGCGCCTCGTCCCTGGCGGAGATCCACTCGGTCGGCAGCGCGCTCGGGCCGAAGCGCGAGCGGCGCAGGATCTCGACGCCGCTGCGGATCACCGCGGCCCAGTCGTATTCCGGCGCCACGAGGCCGAGCCGCTGGAAGGCCGGGAAGACCCAGTAGGAGAGGTTGACCAGCGGCCCGTCGGCCCGGTCGCGGGCGGCGAATCCCGATACCGCCGGCAGCACCAGCGGCCCGGGGGCGGCGCGGAACAGGATCGTCTTGCGGCCGAACTCGACGGCGATGCGCCGCGCCGCGGTGCGGTAGGACGGCTCGCCCCAGGCCTCCGCCGCCTCGGTCAGCGCCCAGGCGACCAGGATGTCGCCGTCGGTGGCGTTGTTCATGTCGGCGACCGCCGGGCGGTGGTCCGGCGCCCAGCGCCAGGCCAGGAGTTCGTCGGAGCGCACCATCAGGTTGGCGCGGGTCCAGCCCCAGATCCGCTCGAAGGTGGCGCGGTCGCCCGCCGCCACCGCCAGCAGCATGCCGTAGCCCTGGCCCTCGCTGTGGCTGATGAAGCCGTTGGCGGTGTCGACGATCCGGCCCTTCTCGGTCACGAACCGAGCCCGGTAGGCGCGCCAGCCGGCATCGTCCCCGAGGCTGCCGGCGAGCGCCGACCCGGCGGCGCGGCCGGGCGCCTCGCTCGCGGGCGGGGGCAGGCTCGGCACGGCGACGGCGGGGGGCACGGCGGTCGGCCCCTCGCCCTGCGCGACCTGATCCTGCGCACCGTCGGGCGCCTGAACGGCCTGCGGCGGCTGGATGGCCTGCGGCGGCTGGGGGCCCTGCGCCCGTCCGGGCCCGGCGGCCAGCAGCAGGGACGCCGCACAGGCGAGGGCGGGGAGGCGGCTCATCGGTTCCTCCGGCCGAGCTGGCGCACGAGGCTCGTCGTGGCGAGCCCGAGGCAGAGCGCCATGACCAGCGTCATCGCCACGTAGGCACCGGGATTGAGGGAGAGCCAGGCGGCCGAGACCAGCCGCAGGTTCGCCAGGCTCCGGGTCTGCGTCTCGATCAGCCCGACGCGCTGGGGCTGCACGGTGCCGAGGCTGCCGTCCGAAGCGTCCAGGAAGGCGGCCTGGCCGGACAGGCCGGTCCAGACCGACGGATCGACGAGGCAGGAGACCGAGGCCTTGAGCATCGAGGCGTTCGGGGCGGTCACCAGCACGGTGCCGTCGGCGAGCCGGCCGCCCGCGCCTTGCGCGACGATCAGCGAGGCGCGGGGATTGAGCGGCACGGCCTCCGGCGCCGGCCCGCCGGCAAGCCGCAGCACGAGGTCGCGGGCCTCCGCCGCCCGCTGGACGAGGCCGGTCCAGCCGTTGGCGAGCACCGCCGGGACGCTGAAGCCGCGCGCCGACTCGTCCCAGCGCGCCACCAGGTCCGCCTCGCTGTCGGGGGGCGCCTCGGCGGGCTCGGGTGCCGGGGCCGGCGGGACGGCTTGCACGGAGGCCTGTTGCGATGGGGCCGGCGCCGCGGTGCGCAGAGGCGCGGTGACGGCCGGCAGGGCGCAGCGCATCGGCAGGTTGCGGCGCAGGCGGTCGAGGGTGACGACGCCCTCCGCCCCGAACGGGCCGGGGGTGGCCACGGTCTCGGCCCGGCCCTCCCAGATGCCCCGCACCCGGCCCGGATCGAGGCCGACCGCCTCGAGGGCGGCGGGGGTCAGCGCCCGGACCGGCGCGACGACGAGGTGGGCGCCGCCCCCCGCCTCGCGCTCGTCGCCCGCGACCTCGAAGTCGATCACCCGGCCGGCCGCGACGGCGAAGCGGGCCGCCAGGGTCGCGGCGGCGGAGGCCGAGTCGCGGTCGGGGGTCGGCAGGACCAGGCGCGGGCGCGGGCCGGCGGTCGAGAGATCGGGAGCCAGGAACGGCACCGCCCCGGCCTTGACCGCGGCGAGATCGGGGCTGCGCACGGCGCGGGCCAGCGCCGGGATGTCGATCCGGGTGCGGTCGAGGAACAGGAAGCGCGCGCGCTTGGCGCCCGGCGCCAGGGTGTCGCAGGCCCGGTCGGCGGCGGTGGGGAGCTGGGCGCTGATCTCGACCCGGTTCAGCCCCGGCCGCCACAGGCTCAAGGGGAGCGGGATCGCGCTGTCGGAAAACACCTCGCCGCGGCTGTAGGGCAGCGGCACGCTGGCGGCGTTGCGGCCGTTGATGTCGACGACGATCCGGGCGCTCGGTTCCAGCCCCGCCGCGTAGCCGCCGGCGAGGTGCAGCATCACCTTGCCGTAATCGGCCG
This sequence comes from Methylobacterium aquaticum, assembly GCF_016804325.1. NCBI lineage: Bacteria > Pseudomonadati > Pseudomonadota > Alphaproteobacteria > Hyphomicrobiales > Methylobacteriaceae > Methylobacterium > Methylobacterium aquaticum. The sequence goes on along the minus strand of NZ_CP043627.1, from coordinate 3,033,114 downwards.
GGACGAAATCGGCCGGGAACTGGACGGCGAAGCCGACCCGCAGCAACCGGCCGTTGAACTCGCGGCTCGTCACGCCGAGCTGGTCCAGGGTCAGGCTCTCGCCGCCGCGCACGGGCAGACCCCGCGCCAGCTCGGCGAGGCGCAGGCCCGCCGGCGTGCCGGTGTCGTCGCCCGACGCGGCAAGCTGGGCGATGGCCCGGCGCACGTCCGCCGCACTCGCGCCGGCGACGACGAGGATCGGGGCGCGGCCGGCCCGGGGCGCCAGCAGGGCGACCCGCGGGCCGGTGATGGGCCGAGTTCCTCCAGCCCTTCCGTGCCGCGGATCTCCGCCGCGGTGCCGACGACGAGGGTGACGCCGGCCCGGCCGGTGAGGGCCGGCCCGAAGCTCACCGCCGGCCCGGCGAGCCGCCCGACCAGGGCCAGGGCCTGCACGGCGCCGATCATCCGCTCCAGCCGCTCCGGGCTCGGCCGCTCCGTGAGCAGCACGCCGATCGGCAGCGCCCCGCTCTCGTCGGGCTCGATCGCCGCCAGGGTCTTGAGGTCGAGGTCGCCGGCCTGCGCCACGACGAGGCCGGAGCGCGACGGATCGATCTGGGTCCAGAGTTCGTAGGTGGCCTCGGTCGAGCAATCGACCCGGTGGCGCTGGCTGGCCGCGAGGGTCACCGCATTGTAGCCCGACTTGAGCAGGCCCTCGGGGATCGGCAGTTCCACCACCTTCACGGCGCCGGGCGCCTGGATCCGGGTCCAGCCGACCTTGGTGCCGTTGACGCTGCCCGACAATTCGGACGCCTCCGGCGCCACCGAGATCGCCGACAGGTAGGAAACCCGCAGCTTCGCCGTTCCCCTGGCCTGGGCCTCGGTCAGGAAGACGGGGAAGTGCAGCGCGTCCTCCTCGCCGGCCAGGCGATAGCCGCGGAAGCCGGCGGGAAACCGCCGCGCCGCCGCGACCGTCGCGGCGACCGGCATGGGGCGGCGGGCCGGGTCGGCCTCGGGGTGGGGCCCTGGGGCGCCTGGCCCTGAGGTACCTGGCTCTGGGGTACCTGGCCCTGGGGAGGCTGCGCTCCGGGCGGTCGCGGCGCCGGCCGCATGGTCTCGCCGCCGGGCGGCAGGGTCAGGCGCTCGGCCGGCCCGGTGCCGAGGAAGCTCTGGGCGAGGGCGGGGGTGGCGAGGAGGCAGGCGATCAGGAAGGCTGCGACGGCTCGAACCGCGCGCTTCTCCCCAACCAGGGGTTCCGGGTGAATCCGTGATCGGTCGAACCGATGGCAGAACCGCTCAGGAGAAGGCGCGGCTCCTCTCCTCTCCCCGTGGGCGGCAGGGCTGTCCGGGGAAAGATTGAGGCGCGAGTTTTCCCCTCTCCCCGCGGGCGGGGAGAGGCCTTCACCCCCCTCGTCGGGGGTGAAGGGAGCCCGCAGGGCGAGGGTGAGGGGGTGTCTCAGGACGAGGCTCTTCCGGAACCTTCCCCTCACCCTCGCTCCGGCTGCGCCTCCGCTCACTTCATCGACGACAAGGTCGATGAAGTCCTCTCCCCGCCCGCGGGGAGAGGAGGATTTCCCGCTCCTCTTCTTTTCCCCGGACAGCCCTGCCGCCCGCGGGGAAAGGAGAGAACCCACACCGGTCACACAGCGACGATCGACCAAGCGGCGCAGCATCATCCCGGCCTCACGCCGCATCGGTGCGTTGGGTGCGGGCGGCGAGCGCGCGGTCGTTCTCGAAATCGAGCATCAGGCGGACCCAGTCGCCCTCGGCCTCCGGCTCGGCGTGCGGGGAGGTCTGGGTCTGAGCCTGGGGTTGTGGGGGCGGGGACACGGGTGGCTGCGGCTGCACCTGAGGGTGGATTTGAGGTTGGGTCTGGACCTGGGGACGCACCGGGATCGTCGGCCGCGTCCGCGGCGCGAGGGGCGCCAGCGGCAGGTCGACCGGCGGCAATGGGGAAGCCACGGGCGCGGGCCCGTCATAGACCGGGGCCGCCTCCGGCGCCTCGACCGGGACGGAACGGGGCCCCTCGCCGGCGAACGCGTAGCGCAGGGCGCGGAACGGCTCGACGAGCCCCCACCAGACGAATTGCAGCGTGCCGGTGAACAGGTCCTTGTGGCGGCGCCGGCGCAGCTGGAACCGGCGCATCGCCTCGGCATCGCCATACATCAGGCCGGCGAGCGCGACGTAGTCCGGCGGCCGCAAAGTCCCGAAGGCGAGGCGGCAGACCGCGTCGGCCCCCGACCGGGTGACCGGGCCGAGCACCACCGGCAGGGCCCCGGCGGGGCGCGCCCCCGCCACCGGCACCACCGTGAGCGTGCCGGGAACCGGGCGGTGGCCGGCGCCGGGGGCGAGGGCGGCCGCCGGCATCCGCACCGTGCAGGCCTCCGCCGAGACCCGCTCGATCGCCACGTCCACGGCCCGGCCCGCGAGGCTGAGCTGGCCGCGGCGGGCAACCGCGAGCGAGGGCGTGCGCTCGATCTGCCGGCGCTCGGCGCAGACCCCTAGGGCCGCCCCGGCGGTGAGCAGGTTGAACAGGTTCCACAGGCCCACGACCAGCATCAGGTTGGTCACGCCGGGCTCGAACGCGTAGCGCCAGGCCGCGACGAGGCAGCCGGTGAGCAGCAGGCCGTAGACGGCGAAGAACGGCAGCGACAGCGCCGACAGGTGGTCGTGGTCGAGGGTCGCGCCCTTGTTGGTGACATTGAAGGTGGGCTTGCGCGGCGACCAGATCACCGAGACGATCGCCTTCGACAGGTACAGGCCCTGGACGTACTCGTACAATTCGGAGACGAACGGCCAGCGAAACTTGCCGTAGACGTAGTTCTGCATCATCAGGTTGATGACGATGTAGGTCGCCGTGTAGGCGATCGATTCGTCGACGCTGGCGACGAAGATCTTCAGGTCGAAGAAGATATGAAGCAGCGGCGCGAACATGAAGACGAGCCGCGGCACGGGAAAGAACCAGAACGTCATGCTCGACAGATAGGCGAGCTTCTGGATCGGCTTGAGCCCCTTCTGCAGGGCCGGGTTCTTGAGCAGCAGGATCTGGAACATGCCCTGGCACCAGCGCGAGCGCTGGCCGATGAAGTCGGCGAGCGTGTCGGGCTGGAGGCCGGCGATCAGCGGCTTGTCGACATAGGCGCTGGTCCAGCCGCGGGAATGCAGCTCGAAGGCGGTCTCGCAATCCTCCGTGATGGTGATGCCGGCAAATCCCCCGGCCTCGTCGAGGGCGGCGCGGCGCAGGAGCGCCGCCGAGCCGCAGAAGAACGAGCCGTTCCACTTGTCGAGCCCGGCCTGGGTCACCGCGTAGAACATCTCGTTCTCCGACGGCATCCGCTCAAAGGTCCTGAGGTTGCGCTCGATCGGATCGGGATTCAGGAAGGCGTGCGGGGTCTGGACCAGGAAGAGCTTCGGATCCTCGGAAAAGTAGCCGACGGTCTCGGCGAGCAGCGAACGGAACGGCACGTGGTCGGCGTCGAGCACCAGCACGAGGTCGCCGGTGGCGGCGGAAAGCCCGTTGTTGAGGTTGCCGGCCTTGGCGTGCTCGTTGCGGGCGCGGGTCAGGTAGCGCGCGTCGAGGTCACGGCAGAGCGCCTGCAGGTCGCGCCGCCGGTCCTGCGCGGCCTGCGCCTTCGCGGGATCCGGGTCGGCGCATTTCTGGTCGGTGCCGCCGTCGTCGAGGAGCCAGACGGTCAGCTTCTCGGGCGGGTAGTTCATCTGGCGCGCGGCGGCCAGCGTCATCGCCAGGATGTCGGCATCCTCGTTGTAGCTCGGCACGAAGACGTCGACGCAGGGCAGGTCGGGCGCCGGGACCGCGGCGGGCGGGCGGCGCCGCAGGGGCTCGGCGTTGATGATCAGGCTGACGAACAGGATGAAGACGCAGTAGAGTTCGCACAGCAGCAGCAGCAGGCCGAAGCCGAAGCTGACCGGATCGCCCGGCGAGGGCAGCGTGTCGGTCACCCGCCACAGGATGTAGCGGAGCACCACCAGGCTGCCGACCGCCAGGAAGACGAAGCGCGTCCGCGGCCCGTCGAGGACGAGCCAGAGCGCGGCCATCGCCACCATGGCGGCAAGGCTCATCGCGAGCTGGTTCTGGGTGCCGACGGGCTGGCTCAAGAGGGCGAGACCGGCCGCTGTCGTCCCCATCCAGGCCAGCCATCGCAACGCCCGCACCACGCTCACCTCTCCGGAATCTTCAGATCCTAGGCCATCGGATTGTGTCCATTTCTCGTTACGAAAACCTGATTTCCACCAGCAACTCAAGCCGAAATCGATCGCAAAATCATGCAAAAAAGTCGCATTTGGACACAAATTAAGAAAGTTCACTTGACGCAGATCATCCGCACGCTAGTCAAATTGCGCGAATGATTTGGTGAACAGCCTGTCGGCGCGACCGGTGGATGTGGAATGCCTTCACCTGACAACCCTGCGGAAACAGAACCGCGATTGCTTGGTCGAGCATGACGGGCGGCTGCCTGTCCGGCGCAGGTCTTCGGGTCCGACGGCGGCGCGAAACGCGCGTCGGGCGGCCCGCGCTCCGTCATGGACGGCCAGGCCTTCATGCGAGATCGTCGGGCGAATCAGGATGGGGAGGCCGATACCCTCGACCCGCATCGGCGCGCGGCGAGGCTGGATCGGCGGCGCCACGTGCATCGCGGCGATGCAGCGCGCCCTGTCGCAGAGGGCTGCTCATCCCGGAGCACGATCGCGGCATCGTCCTGCATGGATTCGACGACGCATCGATCACGCCGCCGACGGAGCGACCCCGTTCTACGGCGGTCGAGACCACGCTGTCCTCGGGACGATGGACGCGAAACGCCGCTCGTCTCGGGCGATCGCCGACGAGCCGGCACCGTTCGCGGTGCCCGCTTCCGGCATCGAGACCAGTCTGCCGGAGGCAGCCCCCAGCACCGGGGCCGGTCGGCTAGAGCACTTCACGATCGCGCTGCAATCGCGAAGCTCTCTAGGTCGTTGATTTTGCCGCATTTTCTGCGACGAACCGGTATCCACTTCGTCGGAACATGCTCGAGGCCGGCGAGCGGGAGCGATCTCGGCTTCCCGATCGACGGTCGAGCGGGGCGCAGGCGCCGGATCGTCAGAAATTCGCCCGCGCCTCGATGCTCGAATAATAGCCCGAGCCCTGGACCCGGTCCTGCACGTAGCCCGCCGCCAGCGACATCTGCACCGGCCCGAACTTCACGCCGGAGAGGTGGGCGCCGATCCGGTACTGGCGGAAGAAGTCGTCGCCGAGGAAGAGCGCCTCGGGGCCGAGATAGACCCCGTCGGCGACCATGTAGCCGACGCGCAGGCGCGAGTAATAGGCGTTGAACTTGGTCGAGTAGGAGCCGTAGGCCGACACCATGGTGCGGTCGGTCGGGTTGGCGTAGAAATTGGCGGCGACGCGCAGGCCGATGCCGGTGCCGACGACCGGGTTGCCGGGATCGACCACCGAGAGCTGGTTGCTGCGCACGTTGAAGCCGATGAAGCCGGCGAGCGCCGCATCGCGCCACACCCACTCGTAGCCGGCCATCGCCGAGCCTTCCTGCTGGTAGCCCGTCACCCGCGAGGCGACGGCCTGGCCCGGATAGGAATAGGTGCCCCGATGGCCTCGACCCGCACCCGCGGGCCGCTCTGGCTCGGCGAGCCGGCGAGCGGCGCCGTCACGGTGACCGAGCCGAAGGCCGAGCTGTTCGAGGTCACGCTGGTCGAGCCGTCGACGGCGACCGCCCAGCTGTCGTCGACCGCCTGTGCCCGCGCGCCGGTATACCAGTCCGCATCCGCGGCCGGCGCCCGGAGATCCGCCGCCCGCAGGGTCCCGGACGTGGCGAGAACGGCGAGGCCCGCGCCACAGACGAGGCGAACCGCTTTACATTGACTCGAGGCAATCAACGCCGCCTCCACACGAGAACACAGACACTCTGTGCACTGGTTTATGCGGGCGGACGGTTAAATTTGGCTTGCCTGTCCCGAGAATCGTGCCGGCAAATTTTACCGATCGGGGAGAACCCGGCTCGCGCCGCTCAGGCGGCGCGGGCGGCGAGCACGGCGGCGAGGTCCTCGCGGCGGAACGGCTTGTCGAGCTGGAGGAAGCGGCGGGCGGCGGCGGGCAATTGGCCGTGCGGGCTCGCCAGGATGACGCGCAAGGCCGGATGGCGCTCGACCACGGTGGCGGCGAGCTGGAGGCCGGTCATCACCGGCATCGCCTGGTCGGCGATCATCGCGTCGAAGGCGGCATCCTGCGCGAGCAGCGCGAGGGCGTGCTCGCCGGACGCCGCCTGGACCACGGCATGGCCGAGCTCGGCCAGGGCCTCGACGAGGCTGGCGCGCACCAGGCTGTCGCTCTCGACGAGCAGGATGCGCAACGGCGCCTGCGGCGCCGGCCCGGCAATGGCGTCGAGACGGGAATCGGCGCGGCCCGCCCCCTGGGCGCCCGCTTCCGCAGGGTGCGCCTCGGAGGGGCGCGCGTCCGCGCGCAGCCACGCCTCGGCCAGGAACGCCTCCTCGCCGCACCCATCGCTCAGGACGCGCCAGCCGCCGCCGGCGGCGCGGAGCAGCCGGCCCACGGTCTCGAGCGCCTGGAGGCCGGGCCGCGCGGCGGCGCCCGCCGGCCGGCGGCCGCTGGCGAACAGCACCCGCAGGACCGCCCCCTCCGGCATGCCGGCGACCGGCGGCGCCTCGGCCGGGTGCTCGGCCGCCCCGATCGCGAAGCCGTGCAGGCCGAGGTCGCGGACGTGGAAGGCGAGGTTGAGCAGGACGAGTTCGATCAGCCGCTCGCCGCAGGCCGCCGGCGGCAGGTCGGCGGGGATGCGGGTGACGACCGGGGCGTCGCGCAGGACGTTGGCCTGGAGGAAGGGCAGGAAGGCGGCTACGGTCGCGGCGAGGTCGGACGAGGCCAGTTCCGCCGGGGGCTGATCGGCGGCCATCTCGCCGCCGCGCACCAGGCCGAGCAGGCGCCGGGTCAGCGCCGCCCCGCGCTGGGCGCCCGCGAGCGCCGCCTCGGTGAGGGCGGCCTGCCGCGGATCGAGGCCGGTCTGGCGCCGCAGCACCCCGAGATTGATCAGCACCACCGTGAGCACGTCGTTGAAATCGTGGACGATGCCGTCGGTGACCCGGCGCAGGACGAGGTTGCGCCGCCGCTCGTTGGCGCCGGACGGCGTGTCGGCGGCCTCGCCCGCGCGGATCGTCCGGCTCAGCGCGTGGATGCGGGTCCGGCCGGCGGCGTCGCGGCCGCGCAGGAACCGCAGCAGCAGGCGCCGCTCGGACTCCGGCACCGGTCCGCGCAGGCGCATCACCACGTCGTGGGGGCCGTCGGCCCCGAGGGCCGCCGCGAGCGCGAGGTCGAGGAGCGGGCGGTCGATCGCCTCGAACCGGGCGGCGAGGTCGGAGAGCGTCGCGACGCGGTCGGCCCCGGCCAGGATTCCGGCCCCGTCGGGATCGGACCACACGACCTGCCGGGTCTCGGGGTCGATCTCCCAGCAGGTCCAGCCCGACATCGCCTCGAAGGTGTGCAGGCGGCCCCGCACCCGGTCGAGGCCGGTCCCGGCCCCGGCGAGGCGGGCGTCGAGGCTCTGGGCCCGGTCGCGGACGCTGCCGGCGATCGCCGCGATCTCGCGCACCCGCGAGACCGGCGCCGCCGCCCCGTCGCCCTCGGCCTCCTCGGCGAGGCGGCGCAGCCGCGACGAGACCCGCCCGCCGAGGCCGTAGCCGAGGGCGCCGGCACCGATCACCAGGGCGAGCCCGAGGGCGATGAGGCGCGGGTCGGGCCCGGAGGCGGGCCGGCGCGGGAGTTCGGGGGCGGAGGCGGTGACGAGCCAGCCGGGGCTGGCGATGTCGCGGCTGCCGCGGGTCGGCGCGGCCTCGTGCGGGTGGGGATCGCCGGCGGCCGGCAGCGACCCGACCAGCGCCCGCCCGTCGGCGCCCGCCACCGCGAAGCGGATCCCGTCGCCGGCGGCCAGCGCGCGGCGGACCCGCTCGCCGAGGCCGTCGAAATAGCCCGGCGCGGCCCGCAGCACGATCCGGTCCGACCGGCCGGGGAGGCCGAGCGCCAGGGTGAGGGCGAAGGGCGCGTCGGCGGAGCCGGCCGCCACCGCGACCTGGGCGTCGCGGGGCTGCGCGTTGCGGGCGAGCGCCCGGTCGCCTGGCATCCCGCCGGGCCCGCCGGCGGCGCGCAGGGTCCCGTCGGGGGCGATGAGGGTCGCGGCCCGGTAGCGCGCATTGAGGGCGAGCCAGTCCTGCAACCGGCCGGAGCGCCACGCATCGGACAGGCCGGGATCGTCGAGGCGCAGCAGCAGGGCGGCGTTGCGGGCATCGTTGATCGAGGCGCTGAGTTCCTCGTCGAGGGCGTCGGCATAGGCCCGCGCCGCCTGGCCGAGGGTCTGCGCGAGGGCCGGCCGCTCGGTCGCGGCGGGGTGCGAGGCCCCGGACAGGGCGCCGCCGAACCAGGCCAGCCCGAAGGCCGCGGCCGCCACCGAGGCGAGCTGGGCCGCGTTCAGCACCTTGAGCGAGATCCGGACCGAGTCCAGCATGAACGGGTTCCACGGCGCACACGCGGACCGGCTCGGAACCGGCACGGGCGCCCTGCAACCTGGGCCGATTCATGGTTAAGGCAGGGTTAACGGTGCGGGCCACCGCTCCCGGAACTCGTTCGACTTGCTCGACCGTGTCGACACCCTCCGCGTCATTCCGGGGCCGCGAAAGCGGAGCCCGGAATCCAGAACCGCGGATGGTTTAGGAAAAGGCGGATCGTGTTCCGCTCGATCCTGTTCCACCTGAGTTTCTGGATTTCAGGCTCCGCTGCGCGGCCCCGGAATGACGCCGTGGATTTGAAATGGAGAGGCCAATCGACCAGCCTCTCTGGCTTCGGAGATCTCACCGTTCTCTCGGATTCGTCCTCGGACTGACGTCGACCGTCGCATCGACGCACATGCGCAAGACCGCCTTGCCGGTCTCGAAACCGCCGGCACGGAACTGCTCGATCGCTTCGGTCAGCAAAGCGTCGCGGAAGTCGGCATCTCGCTCGGCACGCGCCTTGATGGTGTCCTTGACGCTGCGGGTCAGGGCCATGACCTCTCCTCGAACTCTGACATCCTGTCGGAAAACGGCCGGTCTACGCCTCCCGCTCCGCCCCATCCGCCGCCCCCAGCATGAACCACACCAGGGCCGCGGTCTTGATCGAGAACGGCGAGTCGCTGATGACGAGGAGCAGGCAGAGATAGATCGCCATGGCGCAGCGCAGACGCCAGCCGTCCGGGTTGCGGGCCGGCATCAGGGTGAACAGGCCCCAGGCCACCAGCGCGCCCGCCACCCCGATCTGGGTCAGGGCGTAGGCGTAGCCGGAATCCGCCAGGAAGAGCTTGTCGGGCAGGATGCCCCAGACGCCTGCGGGCGGCAGCGAGGTGACGAGGAGGGCGGCCCAGAGCAGGCGGCCCGCCATGTCGTTCTGCCAGGTCACCTGCATGCTCTCGAAGCCGTAGACCGCGAGCGCCAGCAGGATCGTGAAGGGCAGGGCGAACCAGAGCAGGCGCGGCAGGCGGTATCCCACCAGCATCGCCCCGGCGATCGCGACGCAGACATACGCGCCGAAGCGGGCATCGGCCAGGATGATGGTGATCGCCGCGCAGAGGAACAGCCAGGCCCGGCCCCGCATGGTGCGGCGGTAGAGCGCCCAGGAAAACAGCACCGCGCCGAAATTGCCGGCCGAGACCGGTTCGAGGAAGACCGAGGAGACCCGGTGCGGCCCGAGGAAGGGCAGGATGGTGCGCGAATCCGGCCGGATGCCGCTGGTGAACAGCGAGCCGGTCAGCTCGTTGATCTCGGAAGGAGACATGCTGCCGCGGGCAACGTAGTAGCGCACGATGTTGAAGTATTGCTGGTAGACGTCGAACAGGCCGTACTCGAACAGGCCCATCACCACCACGATGACGCCGCTCGCCAGCACCGCCCGGTCGGCGCTGCGCAGGTCGGGCGAGCGCCTCCCGAGATTGTAGAACACGACCGGGATCAGGAAGTCGCGGATGCCCTTGACGTCGGTCGAGCCGCGCAAGACCACCAGCAGCAGCCCGTAGGTCACGAGCCCGGCGAGGATCAGCCAGGGCCCGGGGCGCTCGTCGAGGGCAAAGCCAAGGGTGAGCGCGATGATCGCCACCTCGGCCCCCATGACGGTGCCGCCCGAGACCGGGAAGCCGGCGGTGTTGAGGAAGCAGAGGGCGGCGTTGAAGACCAGCGCGCCGATCAGCACGGCGAACGCGACCCGCCCCTGGTAGGGTGCGCGCCAGTCGGCGGCCGGCAGCGTGGCGGCCGGATTCAGGCCGGCCGTCACGCGGTCCGCACCCGGCCGGGCACTTGGCCGGCCACTTGGCCAGGAGCTTGGCCGGCACCTTGGCCAGCGACTTGGTTGGGGATTTGGCCGGCACCTTGGCCGGCCGCCGGCCGCGCCGGCACCTGCCGGCGCAAGGGGGAAACCCGCCGCGCCTCGACCGTGACGAGGCCGAGCAGCCCCTGCGCCCGGAAGCGGCCGGCGCCGTCGAGGGTGTCGAGCAGGCGTTCCAGGCGGGTGCGGGTCATCCGGCCGGGGGCGACGACGAGGAGGATCGCGTCCGAGGTCTCGGGGATCGACAGCCAGGCATCGCCGCGGGCGAGGTCGCGCTCCGCCACGATGAATTCGGGCCGGGTCGTCCGCTCCGTCCCGCGGGCGGGATCGAGCACCGCGAGCCGGCCGCGGACCGGCGCGTCGGTGCGCGGGCCGTCGCCGAAGCCGAGACGGGCATAGGCCTGGTCCGGCACCAGGAGGGCGGGCTCGCCGAGGCGGATCAGCAGGTCGGTCAGGATCTCCGCCGCGTTCAGGCGCTCGGGCGCGAGCCCGTCGGACGCCACCGTGACGACCACCGACTGGCCGCGGCCGGCGAATCGGGTGCGCAGCTCGCGCGCCGCGGTGACCAGGGCCTCCTCGGCGCTGGTGCCGCGGCCGGCCCGGCGCGTCCGCTGCAGGCGGGCCCAGACCGGTGCGGCGGCCCCGAAGCCGGCGACCGTGGTGATGTTGCCGCGCCAGACGTCGTAGAGGAAGCCGAGGATCAGCCCGAGCACGGCGCCGAACAGGCCGGCGGCCACCACCACGATCGGGGCGGGGGTATCCGAGGGCTTGAGCGGCGCGGTGGCGCGCGACACGATCTGCGAGTTGCTCGGGTTGATCGATTGCTGCTGCTCGAGGTCCTTCGTCCGGTCGAGGACGAGGTTGTAGGTGCGCCGGATCGCCTCCGCCTCGCTCTCGAGCTGGCGCAGGCGGATGCCCTCCTGGTTGCTGCTGGTCTGGTTCTGGATCAGCCGCTCGGCGCGGGCGCGCAGCTGGCGCAACGACTCCTCGGCCCGGCGCTGGTCCTCGTCGATGGTGCGGCGGATCCGGTCGGCCTCCGCGGCGATCAGCCGGGCGGTGGCGGCGCGCTGCGCGGCGAGCGCGATCATCTGCGGGTGGCTCGGCCCGAGGCTGCGCGACAGCGTCGCGAGTTCCTGGAGGGTCTGGGCGTACTGGGTGCGCAGGGAGACCATCACCTGCGAGGTGTCGGCCTCCGGCACCGCCTGGACCTGGCCGTCCGGCACGCGGAGCGCGCGCACCACCTCGCGCCGGGCCGACAGCCGGGACAGGTTGGTCTCGGCGGCGGTGATCTGGGTGTAGAGGTCCTTGAGCTGCTGCGACACCAGCAGCCCGGCATCGCCCGAGCCGATCAGGCCCTTCTCGGCCCGGTAGCGCTCCACCGCCACGTCGGCCCGGTTGAGCTGGGCGCGCAGGTCGCCGGCCTGGGTCAGCAGCGCCTCGTTGGCCCGGCGCACCGCCGAGACCCGGTCGCGGGCGCCGGTCTCGAAGAACTGGGCCGCGATGGTGTTGGCGATCTCGGCCGCGCGCCGCGCATCCGGATAGGCGACGGTGAGCTGGAAGTTGAACGAGTTGTCGACGCGCTTCACCACGATGCGCTTGCGCAGGGCCTCGAGCGCCACCACCTCCGGATCGGCGCCGGGCGGCATACCCTTCATCAGCACCGGATCCTCGGCGAGGCCGAGCTTGGCGATCACCGGATCGAGGAGCTTGGTCGAGAGCAGGATCAGCCCCTGGCTCTCGAGGTTGGCGAAATCGAGCGGGGCCGGGGCGTCCTGGCGCGACAGGCCGCGCCCGACGATCTGGAGCGCCTGCGGGTCGATCAGGAGCTCGACCGTGGCGCGGTAGGTCGGCACCTGCCGCAGCGCGTAGAGGCCGCCCAAGGACGCCATCACGCCGGCGCTGGCGACGATCCAGACCGCGCGCCGGCGCGCCGATCCCCACAGGTCGGCCAGCGTGCCGCCGGTCCTGCGGGTGGTGGCCGCGGCGGACTCTGCCGTCGACATCTCGTGCCCCTGCCTCATGCGACTTCCGATCGACGATCCGGAGATCAACTCCGCTCATCTGTCACGCCGGCCGGAAAGCGGGTTCCCTCGACACTCGTTCTCGGTGGGGACCGCTTTTCGACCATCCCTGATCAGGCAGGGCACGGACAGGAACTTAGTCGCAGGTCGGTTACCGATCCGGCCGCCGATCCGACCGCCGGGCCATGCCAAACTGAGACAGGTCCGGGCGTCAGCGCACCATCAGGGTCGCGCCGTCCGCCGGGACGGGCTCGGCGGCCGCGGCGAGGCGGGCGTCGTTGCGCCGGAACCAGGCGAGGGCGGGGCGCTCGACCAAGCGGTAGGTGAGGGCGGCGAGCGGCACCGTGGCCGCCACCAGGGCGGCGGCGACCGCGAGGTTGGCGGGCCCGGAGCCGAAATCGAGGAAGCGGTCGTGCCCGAGGATCACCGTGCGCGGCAGGCCGATGCGCGGCTCGGCGGCGTGCATCACGGCCGTGAAGACCTGGATCACCGGCAGGTGCAGCAGGTAGATCGAGAACGACCACCGGCCGAGGGCCTGGGGCGCCCGAGCCCGGGCGAGCCCCGACGCTGCGCCGCCCTGGTGCGAGAACAGCGCGATCGCGGCGGCGAAGACCAGGCTCGCGCCGTAGCCGAGCGGCCCTTGGGGCAGCGCCAGCACCAGGGCCGGCAACACCACGAGAGCCAGGATCTCGGCTGCGGTCGCGGCGGGGCGCGGCAGGCGGACCAGGTCGCGCAGGCGATAGGCGAGGCAGCCCAGGAACAGGTCGAACAGGCAGCGCAGGATGCCCCAGTTCTGGATCGCGAACAGCGTGCGCGGGCTCACCCACCACAGGGCGAGCGCGCTCAGGGCCGCGAGCCCGGCGAAGGCGAGGCGGGCCCGGGGGCCCACCGCCAGCACGGTCGCGGCCAGCACGATCGAGGCCCAGAACTCGACCGCGATGCTCCAGGACGGGAAGTTCCAGCTGTAATCGCCGAAGGTGCGGAAGTTCTGCAGGAACAGCAGGTTCGTGACGATCTCGATCGGGCGGTGCGCCGCGCCGAAGGGCGGCGTCGCGGCGGGCAGGCCGGGATGGTGCGACAGAACCAGGAATCGCACCGTCTCGATCACGACCAGAAGCCCCAGGGTGAGGGCGTGGAGCGGCCACAGCCGGCCGAAGCGCATCAGCACGAAGCGCAGGACCTGCCGGCCGCTCGCCAGCCGGTCGCCATAGGCGTGCAGCAGCACGAATCCCGACAGCACGAAGAAGATGTCGACGCAGACTTGCAGGTTCGGGAACCAGGCCTGGTGCTGCAGCGGATGGGCGAGCGGCATGTGGAAGAACGCCACGGCCAGCGCGCAGACGCCCCGCCCCGCATCCAGCGCCTCGAACCGCCCCGACCCAACCCGTCCGCGCATGGAAGCCACCCGTGCCGTTCTCGAACAACCTCGTCCCGTCCGGGCACGCCGCCCGGGACATCGCCCCTGTCGCCGCAGGATCGATGCCGGGCGAGACGCCGAGGGACATCCCCGGTCAGCCCGGGCGGCAATGCTGGCTGGTATTGGTCGATTCACCAGCAGCACCGATTGCGTTTGATTTCCGGCCTGTATCTGTCTAAGCAAGAGAAGCAGAGAACGAGGTCGAACGATGGCGTCCACCCAGGAAATCCGGACGATTCTGGCCCGCCACGGCAACCTCGCCCGCACCCTCGACCGGCTCTCGGACGACGCGTGCCTGTTCGACAACGGACTCGACTCGTTCGGCGCGGTCCAGGTGATGATGGACCTGGAAGAGCATTTCGGCCTCGAGTTTCCGGAACACCTGCTCAGCCGCGAGATCTTCTCGACCGTGCGCAACATCCAGAGTTTCGTGTCGGGGCAGGTGGTGCGCAAGGCGGCGTGAGCCGGCTCGACTGGCGCAACGACATCACGACATTGCCGATCGTCTCGACGCCGCGCGGCGTGGTCTAGATGACAGGGCGCACAGCGGTATCCGGAAGTTTGAAAGCAGCCAAATACTCGTGATGTCCCGAGAGCCCGTTTGGTCCAATCATCCTGTCGATCCGGCACTGACATCGCCGCTTCACTGCGTCATCCTGGGGCTCGGCGCAGCCGGGAACCAGGGATGACGGTGGAGGGTTCGAGTTCGATTACCCGATCAAACAGACCCTGAGCCGGATCGAACAGGATTTTCAGCTCAAGACTTGAGGCGGCCGAGACTGTCCTACCCTCCCACCTCATCCTGAGAGCCTGTTTGAGCAGGATTTCTACCCAATATTTGAGGCAGATGGGATCATCCTACCCGCTAACCTCATCCTGAGGTGCGAACGAAGTGAGCCTCGAAGGAGGGCTCCAGGGATCGCAGAGGCTTCTGGAGCCCTCCTTCGAGGTCAGTCGATCTGTGATCGACTAACACCTCAGGATGAGGTGGAATGGTAGGATTTCTCCTGATTTTTCTCAGTTTTTGTCAAATCACGCTGCTCAAACAGGCTCTGAGGTGCGAGCGTAGGGAGCCTCTAAGGAGGGCTCCAGAAGTCTCGCGACCCCTGGAGCCCTCCTTCGAGGTCAGTCGATTTTCAATCGACCAACACCTCAGGATGAGGTCGTGTGTGGGATCAATCAAGCAGGTTCCGAGAACGCCGAACCCAAGACCTCCGGCCTCATCCCGGGTTCTCGTCTGCGACGAGCCTCGGAACGATCGCGAGAGCATCGATTCCCCGCTCAGTTGAACTTGCCGCTCGCCGCCGCGCCGTCCGGCCCGGTGATCTGCACCACGCCCTTCGGGTTCGCGCCGAGGGCCACCTCGGCCTCGCCGGCGAGTCCGGCTGCGGACGGGACCAGGACCACGCGGGCCGGCTTGCCGCCGACGACCAGGATCGCCGTCCCCTTGAAGCCGGCCGGAGACACCGCCTTCTCCTTGGCGTCGTAGATCGTGACCTCGACCCGCCGGTCCTTGGTCACCAGTTCGATGTGATAGGGGCCGGCCTCGACCAGGCGCCCGCCATGGTGCCCGGTGCCCTCGTGGGCGCAAGCCTTGTGAGCGCAGACGGGCAGGGCGAGGGCCAGGGTGCCGGCGGTGAGAATCTTGCGGATCGGCATCGTGTCGGTCTCTCTTGCGGTGAGGGGATCAGTAGAGGTCCGCCGGCGCGGCGCCCGTCGGTGCGCCCGCCGGCACGGTCTCCCGCGCCGCCATCAGGCGCTCCAGGGGGCGGCGGCCGAAACGCAGGATCAGCACCGGCGTCAGCAGCGCGTCGAGGAGGGTGGCAGTGACGAGGCCGCCGAAGATCGTCACCGCCACCGGGTGCAGGATCTCCTTGCCGGGGCTCGCGGCATCGTAGAGGAGCGGCACCAGGGCGACACCGGCCGAGAGCGCGGTCATCAGCACCGGGGTCAGCCGCTCCAGGCTCGCGCGCACCACGAGATCCGGCCCGAACGGCACGCCCTCGTGCAGCGCGAGGTTCAGGGTGTGGCTGACCTTGAGGATGCCGTTGCGGGCCGCGATGCCGGTGAGCGTGATGAAGCCGATCATCGAGGCGACCGAGAGCGGCTGCCCGGCGAGCCACAGGGCGGCCACCGAGCCGATCAGCGCCAGCGGCACGCTGCCGAGGATGATCAGCGCCAGCCCGCCTGAGCGGTAGCGGCTGGTGAGCAGCGCGAAGATCAGCCCCAGCGAGACCAGCGACAGGGCGCCGATGGTGCGGCTCGCCTCCTCCTGCGCCTGGAAGGTGCCCTCCAGGCTGGCGAAGGCCCCCGGCGGCAGGGTCTCGGCGGCCACGACCTTGCGGATCGCCGCGATGATCGCCGCCATGTCGGTGCCGGGTACGGTGTTCGCCATCACGACGAGGCGCCGGCGCCCGTTTTCGCGCAGGATCTGGTTCGGGCCGTCGGTCTCGCGGATGTCGGCGATTTGGCGCGCCGGCACCCAGCCGGACGGCGTCTCGATCAGGAGGTCGCCGAGACCCGCCGTGGTACGCTGCGCCTCGGGCAGGCGCAGGACCACGTCGAAGCGGCGATAGCCGTCGACCACCGTCGAGACCAGGCGTCCGTTGGAGAGCCGGCTGATCTGCTCGACCACGGCCGCCGGCTGTACCCCGTAGAGCGCCGCCCGGCCGTAATCGACGCGGATCTCGAGCTGCGGGATCCGGGTCTGCTTCTCGACCTGGAGGTCGGCGAGGCCGGGGATCGCCCGCATCCGCTCCTGCAACGCGGCCGCCGCCCGGCGCAACGCATCCAGGTCCTCGCCGAAGATCTTGAGGGCGATCTCGGCCCGGACGCCGGACAGCATGTGGTCGAGCCGGTGCGAGATCGGCTGGCCGACATTGACCGAGACCGGCAGGACGGCCAGCCGCCGGCGGATCTCGGCCACCAATTCGGCCTTCGGCCGGCCGCCGCCTTTGAGCGCCACTTCGAGGTCCGAGGAATGGACGCCCTCGGCATGCTCGTCGAGCTCGGCCCGGCCGGTGCGCCGTCCGACCGCCGCGACCTCGGGGATCTCCATCAGCAGGCGCTCGGCGATGGCGCCGACCCGGCTGCTCTCGGTGAGCGAGATGCCCGGCGTGAAGGCCATGGTGACGGTGAACGAGCCCTCGTTGAACGGCGGCAGGAAGGCCCGGGGCAATTGCGAGGCGGCGATCCCGGCGCCGACCACGAGGGCGACGACGGTGCCGACGAGCAGGCGCTGGTGGCGGAAGACCACTGCCAAGGCGGCGGCGTTGGCGCGCTTCAGCGCCCGGATGAAGCGGCTCTCGTGCTCCTCCAGGCTCTTGAGGCCAGGCAGCAGCCAGGAGGCGAGGACCGGCGTGAGCGTGATCGAGACGACCAGGCTCGCCAGGATCGACACGATGTAGGCTTGGCCGAGCGGCGCGAAGAGCCGCCCCTCGATGCCCGAAAGGGCAAAGAGCGGCACGAAGACCAGCACGATGATCGCGGTCGCGTAGACGATGCCCGAGCGCACCTCGTTCGAGGCCGCCACCACCACCTCGAAGACCGAGCGCGGATGTCCGGCGGCGCGGTTCTCGCGCAACCTCCGGAAGATGTTCTCGACATCGACCACCGCGTCGTCGACGAGCTCGCCGATCGCGATGGCGAGCCCCCCGAGCGTCATGGTGTTGATCGACAGACCCAGCAGGTGGAACACCAGGGCCGTCGTCAGGATCGAGACGGGAATCGCGGTCAGCGAGATCAGGGTGGTGCGGAGGTTCAGGAGAAACAGGAACAGCACGAGCGCCACCACGGCGATCGCCTCGACCAGGACCCGCTCGACGTTGCCGATCGAGGTCTCGATGAAGTCGGCCTGCCGGAACAGGATCTTGTCGGCGGAAATGCCGGCCGGCAGCGAGGGCGCGATGTCCTCGAGCGCCGCCTCGATCGAGCGGGTCAGCGCCACCGTGTCGACGTCGGGCTGCTTCTCGACCGAGACGATCACCGCAGGCTTGCCCTGGTAGCCGCCCTCGCCGCGCTTGGCCTTGGCCGCGAAGGAGACCTCCGCCACCTGCCGCAGCCGCACCGGGGCGTTGCCGGCAGCCCCCACCACGAGGTCGCGCAGATCCTCCAGGCTCATCGTGCGGGCGATGTTGCGGATCAGGTATTCGCGCGAATACTGGTCGGTGAAGCCGCCGCCGGCATTGGTGCCGAATTGCTGCAGGGCCGCATCGAGCTGGGCATTGGTGACCCCGAGCGCCCGCATCGCCGCCGGGTTCGGGGCGACGCGGAACTGGCGCACCTCGCCGCCGATCGGGATCACCTGCGCCACCCCCGGCACGGTGAGGAGCCGCGGGCGCAGCACGAAATCCGCGGTCTCGCGCAATTCCATCGGCGAGAGTTTTTCCCCCGTCACCGCGATCAGCAGCACCTGGCCCATGATCGAGGAGACCGGGCCCATCTGCGGCGTCACCCCGCGGGGCAGCTGGTCCTGGACCAGGGCCAGGCGCTCGGCGACCTGCTGGCGGTTGCGGTAGATGTCGGTGCCCCAGGCGAACTCGACATAGACCACCGACAGGCCGACGCCGGAGACCGAGCGCAGCCGGGTCACCCCGGGCAGGCCGTTGAGCCGGGTCTCGATCGGGTAGGTCACCATCTGCTCGACCTCCGGGGGCGCGTAGCCCTCGGCCTCGGTCATGATGGTGACGGTCGGGCGGTTGAGGTCGGGAAAGACGTCGACGGGGAGCCGGGTGAGGCTGAAGGCGCCGTAGAGCACCAGCACGAGGGCCAGGGCCAGGACGAGCAGGCGGTTGCGCAGCGACTGCGTGACCAGGAAGGAGAACATCTTTTCGTGTCTCCCTACCGGACCTGGTCCAGGAGCTCGGCGCCCTGGACCACCACGCGGGTGCCAGGGCTCACCCCGGCCTCGACCAGCACCCGCGTGCCGTCGAGGGGCGCGACCCGCACCGGCTTGGCCTCGTAGCGCTCGGCGCCCGTATGGGCGTAGACCACGTCCTGGCCGTTGGCGGTGCGCACCACGCTCGCCCGCGGCAGGGCGAGGCCGTGCTGCTCGGCATCGGTGGCGGCCAGCACGGTGACGAACTGGCCGACCCGCAGGCCCTCCGTGCCGCCCTGGATCGCGAACTGCACGGGAATCGCCTGGTTGCGGTCGGCGAGCCCCGCGCCCTGGTAGGCGAGCGGCAGGGTCCGGCCGTCCGCCATCCGCGCGGTGGCGTCGGCGGCGGGCGTCAGGGCATCGAAGCTCAGGGCCTCGACCCAGAGCCGTTCGGGGTTGACGATCTGGAACACCATCTGGCCGGACGCGGCCATCTGGCCGGCCACCGCCGCGGCTTCCGCGATCACCCCGCCGACCGGGGCGGTGAGGACTTCCGGCTCCTGGCGGATGCGGTCGAGGGCAGAGCGGCGGTCCTTGAGACCCTTCAATTCGTCCTGCGCCTCGTCGAGCTGGACCTGCGAGACCGCGCCGCTCGGGCTGAGCTTCAGGTAGCGGTCGACCCGGCGCTGGACGATGGCGATCTGCTGGTCGAGCTCGCCCTGGCGCTGGCGCATGTCCGACAGGTCTACCCGCTGCACCGGCGGGGTGACCAGGGCCAGCGCCTCCCCGGCGCGGACCTTGGTGCCGAGCCGCGGGAAGGTGCCCGAGGGCGGCGGCGCCAGGCGGCCGCCGACCGAAGATTGCACCACGCCGCTGGCATTCGGGTCCGGGATGATCCGGCCGGGCAGCGACACGGTGCGCCGGAAGGCGCCCTCGGCCGCGACCTGCGTGCGCAGGGAGAGCAGGCGCTGGGTCGGTTTGGGCACGAACACCGCCCCGTCGCCGAGGCGCTGGGCGAGGTCGGCGGGCGAGGCCACGAAGGCCGCGCGGGTCTCGGGATGCCCGCCGTCATGGGCGAAGGCGGTGGCGCCGAGCACCAGGGTCGCGGCCAGCAGCAGCACGGCGAGGATGGCTGCCCGGCGCCCGGCCCGCATCAGCCCCATGGCGGCGAGCCCCAGGGCGAAGCCCCCGGCGGCGGCGAGGCCGGCGCCTGGATCGCGGGCGGCGATCCGCTCGGTCAGGCCCTCGGTGAGCCGGTGCAGCCAGCCTTCGGTCTCGTGCGCAGTCTCGCGACCGGCGTCGTGGGCGGGCTCGGCGGGTTTCGGCAGCGCGACGCTGAGCGGCAGCACGTCCACGTCGGCACCGGCCGTCACCGTGACGACGAGATCGAGGTGATCCTCCTTCGGATCGCGCGTCGCCAGCCAGGGCGCGGGCAGGCGATAGCTGCCATCGGGGGCGGGTTCGGCGGTGGCGGGGCCGGCCGGCGTCTCGACCTCCAGGGTGGCGTCGGTGATCGGTTCAGCCGTCGCGAAGCGGTCGAGATAGAGCACCAGGGCGTCGCCGCGGGGGATCGCCACCAGCTCGAAGGCGGCAGAGGAGGCCTCGCCCCGCGGCGCGATGGTCTTGGAGACCGGCGGCTGTGGCGCGCCGTGGTCGTGGCCCTCATGGGCCTGGGCGGAGAGGAACGGCAGCGCCAGGAGGGCGAGCGCCGCGGCCAGCGCACGCGGCGCGGCCGGCAACCGGAACGGGGACATGGGGTGAGTGAACCTTCGCGGACGGACGTCTGGAAGCGCCCGCGGGCAGCCGCCGTCAGGGCGGCGCGCCGGCACGGGACGCGGGCGTCAGGCGAAGGGTCGTGGCGGACGGGCGGGGGAGTCCGGAGCGATGCCGGAGGGCACGAGGTCCTCGTCGGCGATCAGGCGGCGGGCCGGGGTGAGAACCGGGAACGCCGCCAGGCTGTCGGGCAGCAGGCCGGGCACGCAGCAGGAGGCGCCCATCAGGCAGCACAGCCCGTTGCAGGGCCGGGCGGCGGGCGCCTCGTCCGGGTCGATGGCGGTCAGGCGCGGGCCTTGCGCGATGGTGCGCGCCTCGGCCAGCGTCAGCGCCACCGCGGCGGGTGCGGATCTCTCGACATGGGCGTGACCCTGGTGGGCATGACCTTGATGAGCCTGCGCCGAGGAAACCCCGACCACCGACGCGCCGACGCACGCGGCGATCAGCACGATCACCACGGCCATGAGGCGCGCGAGGGGACGGGGCAGGGTCATGGTGAAACGATACCAGATTCGGGCCCGGAAGGAAGCGGGGGGAGCGTCGGGCTTCGGCCCGGCATCGTCTCGAAGCCTGTTTGGCTGATCGGCGGATCCTCTCCCATCCGCGACCTCATCCTGAGGTGTCAGTCGATTGAAAATCGACTGACCTCGAAGGAGGGTTCCAGGGATCGCAACGGTATCTGGAGCCCTCCTTCGAGGCTCCTTTCAGTCGCACCTCAGGATGAGGTCGCGGGCGGGATGAAGATCCCTCGCGATCCCGATCTCTCGACTCGAACCGGCTCTCACCCCGGCCCCTTCGTCTTGTCCGGATACCGGCACAGGTCACTGATCGCGCAGCGCCAGCATTCGGGCTTCCGCGCCTTGCAGGTGTAGCGGCCGTGCAGGATCAGCCAGTGATGGGCGTTGAGGCGGTAGGGCTCGGGCACGATCGCCTCCAGCCCCGCCTGCACCTTGTCGGTGGTGCTGCCGGGTGCGAGCGGGATGCGGTTCGAGACCCGGAAGATGTGGGTGTCGACCGCGATGGTCGGCTCGCCGAAGGCGACGTTGAGCACGACGCTCGCGGTCTTCTTGCCGACGCCGGGCAGCACCTCCAGGTGCTCGCGCGCCCGCGGCACCGCGCCGCCATGCTCCTCGATCAGGATGCGCGAGAGGGCGATGACGTTCTTGGCCTTGGTGTTGAACAGCCCGATCGTGCGGATGTGGTGGCGCACCACCTCCTCGCCGAGCGCCAGCATCGCCGCCGGGTTGTCGGCGCGGGCAAACAGCGGCGCGGTGGCGAGGTTGACGCTCTTGTCCGTCGCCTGGGCCGACAGCACCACCGCGACGAGGAGCGTGTAGGGGTTGAGGTATTCGAGATCGGAGCGCGGCTCGGGATTGGCGGCGCTCAGTCGCGCGAAGATCTCCCGCAAGGTCGCGGCATCGACCGGCTCGGGCGTCGTCGCCCGGGCGGTGAGGGGCTTCACCAGTCCCGCCTTGGCAGAACCCGCCTTCGCGAGGCTCGGCTTGGCGAGCCCCGCCTTGGCAGGTGCGGTGATTTTGTCGGGGGCGGCCTGCTTCCGGCGAGTCATGGGTGCCTTATATTGGGCCGATGGCAAGCGGCAAGGCACCGGACGACGCAAGGACGCGGCACCCCTACGGGCGCGACCCGGACGCGATCGAGCGCCCGGTCTTCTCCGCGACCATCCGGCCGCATTGCTCGCTGTCGCGCCTCGGCTTCCGGGTCGTGATGGTCGCCTGCGGCGGCGTCGCCCTGGTGACGGGGATCGCCTTCCTGCAGATGGGGATGTGGCCGGTCACCGGCTTCTTCGGCCTCGACATCGCCGCCCTGTGGCTGGCCCTCACCCTCAACGCCCGCCGCGGCCGCTCCTTCGAGCAGGTGGTGATCAGCCAGATCGAGGTGCTGGTCGCCCGCGTCAGCCATCGCGGCGAGCGGGCCGAGTGGCGCTTCAACCCGCTCTGGACCCGGCTGCACAAGGTCGAGGACGAGGAATACGGCTTGCTGTCGCTGTCCTTCGTGTCGCGCGGGCAGCGGGTACTGGTCGCGCGGGATGCCTCGCCGACGGAGCGGCAGGCGGTGGCGGATGGGCTGACGCGGGCGCTCGCGGAGGTCAAGAAGGGGTATTAGAGAAACACTGTCGCGCTTGTGACCACCGGGCGGGTGCTCATGCTGACATGGCTACTTCTCGGCTGTTCCTGTATCTTGCTGCTCCAACTCGTCTTTCCACCGCAGACACAGGCGATGCTGCGCGAGTGGGAGACCAAGAACGGCCTGGAGATCGTCGCAGCGCAGCGCCGCAACAATCCATGGACGCTCAAATGGGGCTGGGCATCAGGGGCTCAGAAATTCGTGTCGGTGCTGGTCAGGGACACGCATACCGGCGAACGGTCGGAGATGGTTTTGTGCCTCGGGCATATGATCTTCGGATTGAGAGCAAAACGAGTGCGGATCTGCGAGATCAAACCAGTCGCGCACCCGAGCCTGCCTGCGAAGGTGGTTAGCTAAACCGTCGAGATCCACGAAGCGACATATCGGCAAGAGGCATAGCCCCGCTAATCGGGCGAGATGCTTACCCTGGGCCGTCTTCCGACCCGCCCCTTGATTGGCTGGCGCAACCACTCCGCCAGCTTCGTATATCGCGGTTTCACCCCACCCCGCACCGCGATCGCCACCGCGCGGGACTGCGCCACCAGCACCACCAGCCGCTTGCCGCGCGTCACCCCCGTATAGAGCAGGTTGCGGGCGAGCATCGTGTAGTGCTGGAGCGCCACCGGGATCACCACGGCGGGGTATTCCGAGCCTTGCGACTTGTGGATCGTGATGGCGTAGGCCGGGCTCAGGGCGTCCAGTTCCCCGAACGGCCAGGTCACCTCGCGCCCGTCGAAGCCCGCCACCAGGAGGGCCTCCTCGGGATCGACCCGCAGCACCACCCCGAGATCGCCGTTGAAGACCTCGCGGTCGTAGTCGTTCTGTCCCACCATCACCCGGTCGCCGGGGGCGAAGACCCAGCCGAAGCGCTCGACCGAGACCGGCGGGTTCGGGTTCAGCACCCGCTGGAGCGCCTGGTTGAGGTGGCGGCTCCCGAGCGCGCCGCGGGTCATCGGGCAGAGCACCTGCACGTCCTTGACCGGATCGAGGCCGAAGCGGCGCGGGATGCGGCGGGTGACGATCTCGACCAGCTTCTCGGCCCCGGCCTCGGGATCGTCGATCCCGACCACGAAGAAGTCGCCGTCCGGCGTGTCGGCGCCTTCCGGCATCCGCCCGGCATTGATCCGGTGGGCGCTCGCGACGATCCGGCTCTCGGCGGCCTGGCGGAACACCTCGGTGAGGCGTGCGACCGCAAAGCGGCCGGACTCGATCACGTCGGCGAGCACCCGGCCCGGCCCGACCGAGGGCAATTGGTCGACGTCGCCGACGAGCCAGAGGGCGGCGTGGCGCGGCAGGGCCCGGGTCAGCGCGTTCATCAGCGGCACGTCGATCATCGAGGCCTCGTCCAGCACCAGCAGGTCGCAGGAGAGGGGGCTGTGCTCGTTGCGCTGGAAGCCGCCATGCTGCGGGTCGATCTCGAGCAGGCGGTGGATGGTCCTGGCCTCGCGGCCGGTCTGCTCGCTCATCCGCTTGGCGGCACGCCCCGTCGGGGCGGCGAGCAGCACCGTGGCCTCCGCCGCGTCGAGCATCCGCAGGAGCGCGTCGAGGGTGCTGGTCTTGCCGACGCCGGGGCCGCCGGTCATCACCGCGACCTTGGCGTTCATCAGCGTCGCGGCGGCCGCGCGTTGCGAGGGCGAGAGCGGGCGGCCGGTCTCGCCCTCGACCCGCGCCAGGGCCGCGCCGGCATCGATCTCGTCCCAGGGCAGGGGCGCGTCGTCGAGGGCGACCAGCCGCTCGGCAATCGTCCGTTCCGCCGCGTGCAGGCCGCGCAGGAACAGGTGCGGCACGTCGGCAATCGTGTCCATCACCACCGACTCGCCGCCGATCTCCTCGACGAGGGCGGTGCGCAGGAGGCCCGCCTCCACCGCCAGCAATTCGGCGGCGCGGGCGATCAGGTCCGGCACCGGCAGGGCGCAATGGCCGTCATCCATCGCCGCCTGGAGCGCGTAGGCGAGGCCGGCGCGCAGGCGCTCGGGGGCGGTCGGCGGCAGGCCGAGCTTGGCCGCGATGGCATCCGCGGTGCGAAAGCCGATGCCGCGCACGTCGCGGGCCAGCCGGTAGGGATCCTCGGTCATCACCTGGACCGCATCGGTGCCGTAGGTCTTGAAGATCCTGACCGCCCGGGCGGTGCCGACGCCGTGGGCATGCAGGAAGACCATGATCTCCCGCACCACCTTGTGCTCGGCCCAGGCGGCGGTGATCCGGGCGGCGCGGGTCGGGCCGATGCCGGAGACCTCGGTCAGGCGTTCGGGCTCGGCCTCGATCACCGCGAAGGTGTCGGCCCCGAAGGCCTTGACGATGCGCTTGGCCATTTCCGGGCCGATGCCGCGCATCTGGCCCGAGGCGAGGTAGCGACTGATGCCGTCGACGCCGGTGGGAGGGGTCGCCGCCAGGGTGTCGGCACGGAATTGCAGGCCGTGCTCGCGGTCGCTGACCCAGGCCCCGGTCGCGGTCACCCACTCGCCCGCCGCCACGGCGGGAGCGTGGCCGATCACCGCCACGAGGTCGCGCCGGCCCCGCGCCTTGACCTTCAGGACGCAGAACCCGCTCTCGGCATTGTGGAAGGTGACGCGCTCGATCGACCCGGCGAGGGCGTCGGGCGAGCGGGAGGGCGGGGGAGCGAAGGCGGCCATCGGCGCCCGTGAAGATCGGAAGGGGGCGGGGAGGCTGCAAGGGTGATGGCGGGGTGCGTGTCGTCGTGACCGTTCCGAGCCGCTTACATCCTCCTCCCACCCTCAACCTCATCCTGAGGTGTTGGCCGATCGAAGATCGGCTGACCTCGAAGGAGGGCTCCAGGGATCACCGAGACTTCTGGAGCCCTCCTTCGAGGCTCCTTTCAGTCGCACCTCAGGATGAGGTCGAGGGTGGGATCGTCGAGTCGGGCAGAAGCCCGAACGATGTCGAAGCGCCTCCTCTACCCCTCCCGCTCGAAGATCAGGTTCAGCCGGGTCTGGGCGATGCGGCGGTAGCCGTGGCGGGTGAGGAGGGCGGAGAGGTCGGTCTGCCACAGGTCGGTGCCGTCCTCGACGATGAGGAGGCGCGGGTACAGGGATTCCGGCGCCTGGCGCAGGAACGGCTCGAGGATCAGGTCCTCGGCGCCCTCCACGTCGAGCTTGACCGCGTCGATCCGGGTTAGGCCCTCGCCGCGCACGAGATCGAGGAGGGAGACCGCCGGTACCCGGATCGCCGCGCCCTCGTTGGTGCCCACCACCTTCAGGCTCGATTCGCCGCGGTTGCGCGGATCGACGAACAGGGTCATCTCGCCGGTCTTGTCGGCCACCGCGCAGGCCACCGCCTTGACGCTGCCGAACGGGTTCTGGGCGATGTTGTAGGTCAGCTTGTCGAAGATGTCCGGCTGCGGCTCCACCGCCAGGATCCGCGCGCCCGGGCCGGCGGCGGCGGCCACGAACAGCGCGTAGGCGCCGATATTCGCCCCGATATCGAGGAAGACGCAATCCGGCCGCATCCGCTCGCGCAGGATCCGGCGCTCCAGCGGATCGAAGAACTGCGGGGTGAAGAGCACCTTCTTCTCGCAGTTGTTGTTGTAGGGGTGCAGCCGCATGCGGGCGCCGTAGCGCTCGACGTCGAGGGGCCGGCCGCGCAGCAGGTGGATGGCGGAGCGGCGCAGGAACAGGGCGAGGCGGCGCGCGCCCCAGTTCGCGTCGGGCAGGCGCTCGGTGCGTGAGACGATCCAGCGCACGAGCCCGGCGGGCGCGTAGCTGCCGAAGGGAGGGGTGGTCTGTGTCATCGGGCCTGTTCGACCCCGCGTGGAGGCGAGGTGGGAGTATCGTGGCGCGCCTCATGCCACCCGCAGGCGCAGCCGGCAATGATGGCACGCGGGATCAGGCCAGCGGGCCCGGGATCGCCAGTTCGGCCTCCTGGGTCAGCCGCGCCTCGTGCCGGCGCACGAACAGCCACAGGGCGATGCCGCCGAACACCACGACGGCGAGGAGCGTGAGGCCGATCGGCCCGACGACGTGCTCGATCGAGCGGCCGCACAGATAGGCCCCGAAGCCCATCAGC
Source organism: Methylobacterium aquaticum (assembly GCF_016804325.1). Lineage (NCBI taxonomy): Bacteria > Pseudomonadati > Pseudomonadota > Alphaproteobacteria > Hyphomicrobiales > Methylobacteriaceae > Methylobacterium > Methylobacterium aquaticum. Next base: position 3,006,574 of record NZ_CP043627.1, on the reverse strand, counting down.
GAGGCCCAGGCGATGCCGCCGGCGGCGTTGAACAGGAAGAAGCGGCGGGCGTCGAACTGGTTCACCCCGGCGAGCAGGGCCGCATAGGCGCGCAGCATCGCGGTGAAGCGGCCGAAGAACACGATCTTGCCGCCGTGGCGCCGGAACAGGTACTGGCCGAGCTTGAGGCGACGGTGGTCAAGGGCGATCTTCGCCCCGTGCTTGAGCAGCAGCGGCATGCCCCAGCGCCGGCCGACCCAGTAGCCGAGATTGTCGCCGATGATGGCGGCGGCGGCCGCCGCCAGCACCACGAGGCCGATGCGCAGGTTGCCGGTGGAGCCGGCATAGACGGAGGCCGAGATCAGCGCGGTCTCGCCCGGCATCGGCACGCCGGCGCTCTCGAGGGTGACGATCAGGAAGATCGCCCAGTAGCCGTAATGGGAGATCAGGTCGGCGACCGGGAGGTCGTGGAGGAAGTGCATCGGCGTACCGTGGACGATCGAACGACGGCGGCGCCATGTCGCGCCCCGATTCCCGGAGATAAGGGCTTCGATCGTGGCACTTCCAGGGCAGGTCTCGCGGGGCAACGTCAGGGTGGCGTTCAGCAATCGTGAGGCAACATCGTCGTCGTACTGGCGACGCATTGCCGTGCGGAATGGGCTTGGCCGTGCGGAATGGGCCGGAAGGGCGCCTTGGCGGATGTCTTGCCGGGGGCGACGTGCCACAGGCGCGGGCTCGCACCGGCGGCACGACATGAGAGGCGTCGCGGGGGGCGCGGCAGGTATACCGGGCTCGGTGGGGCCAGGGTTGGTGGTGTCAGGTCCGGGTTGTCCAAAGCGATGAACGAGTTGTCTCCCATCCGGACCGACGATGCGGTCGAGGCGCCACCCCGCCGGCGCGGTCGCGGGCTCGCGTGGCTGATCGTGCTGCTGGCGCTCGCCGGCGGCGGGTACTGGGCCTGGCGCATCTACTTCCCGGACGGGTTCAAGCGCCCCGAGACGCAGCAGGCCGGAGCCGGCCGGCGCGGCGGGCGCCGCGGCGCGGGCGGGGAGGGGCCGCAGGCGGTCGGCATCGCCACCGTCCAGAAGGGCGACATGCCGGTGGTGCTGTCGGGCCTCGGCACCGTGACGCCGCTCGCCACCGTGACGATCCGCTCGCAGGTGAGCGGCTACCTCACCCAGATCGGCTTTCGCGAGGGCCAGACCGTCAAGGCCGGCGACTTCCTGGCCCAGATCGACGTGCGGCCCTACGAGGCGTTGCTGGCGCAGTACCAGGGCCAGCTCCTGCGCGACCAGGCGTTGTTGCAGAATGCCCGCCTCGACCTCGCCCGCTACCAGACGCTCAACCGGCAGGATTCGATCTCGAAGCAGAACGTCGACACGCAGGCCGCGACGGTCAAGCAGTACGAGGGCATCGTCGCCTCCGACCAGGCGCAGATCGACCAGCAGAAGCTCAACATCTCTTACGGCCGCATCACCGCGCCGGTCGAGGGCCGGGTCGGCCTGCGCCAGATCGACCAGGGCAACTACGTCACCGCCGCCTCGACCGGCATCGTCGTCGTCACCCAGCTCCATCCGATCTCGGTGCTGTTCACCCTGCCCGAGACCGTGCTGCTGCGGGTGATGGACCGCCTGCGCGCCGGGGCCACCCTGCCGGTGCGGGTCTTCGACCGGTCGGACACGACCGAGATCGCGCGGGGCAACCTCGATACCGTCGACAACCAGATCGACGTGACGACCGGCACGGTGAAGCTGCGGGCGCTGTTTCCCAACAAGGACGACCGGCTGTTTCCCAACCAGTTCGTCAATGCCCGCCTCGACGTGGATACGGTGCGCGACGCGGCGCTCGTGCCGGCGGCGGCGGTCTTGCGCGGCACGCCCGGCACCTACGTCTATCTCCTGACGGGCGAGGACAAGGTCGCGGTGCGCACCATCGAGACCGGCGAGAGCGACGGCGTGCGGACCGTGGTGACCAAGGGACTGGCGGTCGGCGACCGGGTGGTGGTGGATGGGACGGACCGGCTGAAGGACGGGGCGTCGGTGCGCGTCACGGGAGGTCGGCCGGAGAAGGCGGCCGGGCCGGAGGCGCAAGCGAAGCCGGCGGAGGGGGAGGGCGCGGCTGCCCCGGCGCGCCAGGAGGGTCAGCGCCAGGAGGGTCAGCGCCCCGAGGGCGAACGCCCGCATCGCCGCCGGCAGCAGAGCCAGAACCCGTGACCATGACTTGGCGTACCGCTCATAACCGTCCCCCCTCTGCGCTGACGTATTCACACATCTCGCTACGAGTGATTCCCCTTTGCAAGGTCGCGCGCCTCTCCTCCCCCTTGTGGGGAGGAGTTGGAGGTGGGGGTGGTGCCGGAGAAGTCTCAATGGTGCCTCCTGCACCACCCCCACCCCTAGCCCCTCCCCACAAGGGGGAGGGGAGAGCGCCAGCTGTTACAGTGAGTTGGCCTCCAAAAAAGAAGTTTGAATCCGCCAGCCCCTCTGCGGGGGTGGGAGAGGGGAACCACGCTTCCGGAGAGGTCGCGCCCTTCATGCAGGGCGCCTCCTGGATCAGTGTCGCGCTGCCCCTCTCCCGGCTCGCTCCGCTCGCCACCCTCCCCCACAGAGGGGGGAGGGTTAGGGGCGGCGCGCCCTACGCCGGAACCGCCCGATGAACCCCTCCCGCCTGTTCATCCTGCGCCCGGTCGCGACCACGCTGCTCATGCTGGCGATCCTGCTCGTCGGCATGATCTCCTATTTCAACCTGCCGCTCTCGGCGCTGCCGTCCGTCGACTACCCGACGATCCAGGTCCAGACCTTCTATCCGGGAGCGAGCCCCGAGGTGATGACCTCGGCGGTGACGGCGCCGCTGGAGCGGCAGTTCGGCCAGCTCGCCAACCTCAACCAGATGACGTCGCAGTCCTCGGCCGGCGCCTCCGTCATCACGCTCCAGTTCAACCTCGATCTCGGCATCGACATCGCGACCCAGGAGGTCCAGGCCGCGATCAACGCCGCCGGCAACCTCCTGCCCGGCGACCTGCCGGCGCCTCCCGTCTACGCCAAGGTCAACCCGGCCGACGCGCCGATCCTGACGCTGGCGCTCACCTCGAAGACCCTGGCGCTGACCCAGGTCCGCGACCTCGCCGAGACGCGGCTGGCGCAGAAGATCAGCCAGGTCTCGGGCGTCGGCCTCGTCTCGATGGCGGGCGGGATGCGGCCGGCCGTGCGGGTGCGCTTCAACGCCTCGGCGCTCGCGGCCTACGGCCTCAACATCGACGACCTGCGCACCACCATCAACAACCTCAACGTCAACACCCCGAAGGGCTCGATCGACGGGCCGACCCAGTCCTTCACCATCAACGCCAACGACCAGATCCGCGACCCCAACGCCTATCGCGACGCGGTGATCGCCTACCGCAACGGCGCGCCGGTGCGGCTCTCGGCGGTGGCCGAGGTGGTGGAGGGGGCGGAGAACACCCAGCTCGGCGCCTGGATGGACACCACCCCGGCGGTGATCCTCAACATCCAGCGCCAGCCCGGCGCCAACGTCATCGCGGTGGTGGACCGGATCAAGGCGCTGCTGCCCCAGCTCCAGGCGACCCTGCCGGCGGCGATCCAGGTGACCCCGCTCACCGACCGCACGGTGACGATCCGCGCCTCGGTCGAGGACGTGCAGTTCGAATTGCTGCTCGCCATCGCGCTCGTGGTGCTGGTGATCTTCCTGTTCCTGCGCTCGCTGCCCGCGACCCTGATCCCGAGCTTGTCGGTGCCGCTGTCGCTCGTCGGCGCGCTGTCGGTGATGGACCTGTGGGGCTTCTCCCTCGACAACCTGTCGCTGATGGCGCTCACCATCGCGACCGGCTTCGTGGTGGACGATGCGATCGTCGTCATCGAGAACATCGCCCGCCACGTCGAGGAGGGCGACAGCCCGATGGAGGCGGCGCTCAAGGGCTCGCGCGAGATCGGCTTCACCATCATCTCGCTCACCGTCTCGCTGCTCGCCGTCCTGATCCCGCTCCTGTTCATGGGCGAGGTGGTGGGGCGCCTGTTCCACGAATTCGCCATCACGCTCGCCGCCACCATCGTGATCTCGGGCGTGGTCTCGCTGACCCTGGTGCCGATGATGTGCGCGCGGCTCCTCCGCCACGAGGCCCCCCAGGCCCGCGCCGCCGGACGCCTGTCGAGCGCAGGGCGCCTGTCGAGCGCAGGGCGCCGGCTGATGGAGGGCGGCATCGCATTCTACGGCCGCACCTTGCGGGGCGTGCTCGCCCACCAGTGGCTGACGCTGCTGGTGGCAGTGGGCACCCTGGTGCTGACCGTCTACCTCTACGTCGTGATCCCGAAGGGCTTCTTCCCGGTCCAGGATACCGGCCTCATCCAGGGCATCACCCAGGCCGACCAGACGGTCTCGTACGGCGCCATGGCCGAGCGCCAGCAGCGCCTGGCGGCCGAGATCCTGAAGGACCCGGACGTGGTCAGCCTGTCGTCGTTCATCGGCGTCGACGGCCAGAACGTGACGCTCAATTCCGGCCGCTTCCTCATCAACCTGCGCCCGCGCGAGGAACGGGCGGAGAATGCGAGCGCGATCATCCGGCGGATCGCCGCCCGGGTCGGCGACGTGCCGGGCATCGCTTTGTTCATGCAGCCGGTCCAGGACCTCACCATCGACACGGCGGTGAGCGCGACGCAGTACCAGTTCATCCTGGAGAACCCGGACCCGGCCGCCTTCGACACCTGGGTCCCGCGCCTCGTCGATCGCCTCAAAGCAATCCCGGATCTCGCCGACGTGGCGAGCGACCGGCAGGCGAGCGGGCTGTCGGCCTACATCACCATCGACCGGGCCACGGCCGGCCGCTACGGCATCACCCCGGCCTCCGTCGACAACGCGCTCTACGACGCCTTCGGCCAGCGCATCATCTCGACGATCTTCACCCAGTCGAACCAGTACCGGGTGATCCTGGAGGCCGATCCGGCGCTGCATCGGACGCTCGATTCGCTGCAGCGGATCTACCTGCCGTCCTCCACCGCCACCAACGGCCAGGTGCCGCTCACCGCCATCGCCCAGGTGAGCGAGCGCCGCGCGCCGCTCCTCATCAGCCATCTCGGCCAGTTCCCGGCGACCACGATCTCATTCAACCTGGCGCCCGGCGCCTCGCTCGGGCCGGCGGTGGCGGCGATCAAGGCGGCGGAGCGGGAGATGGGGATGCCGGACAGCTTCCGGCTGATCTTCCAGGGCTCGGCGCTCGCCTTCCAGGCCTCGCTCGACAACACCCTGTTCCTGGTGCTGGCCGCCATCGTGACGGTCTACATCGTGCTCGGCGTTCTGTATGAGAGCTTCGTCCACCCGATCACGATCCTCTCCACGCTGCCGTCCGCCGGCATCGGGGCGCTGGCCGGGCTGATGGTGTTCGGGCACGACCTCGACATCATCGGCATCATCGGCATCGTTCTCCTGATCGGCATCGTGAAGAAGAACGCCATCATGATGATCGACTTCGCGCTCCAGGCCGAGCGCGAGGAGGGGATGACTCCGCGGGACGCGATCTACGAGGCCTGTATCCTGCGCTTCCGCCCGATCCTGATGACGACCTTCGCGGCGCTGTTCGCGGCGATTCCCTTGATCCTCGGCACGGGGACCGGCTCAGAGCTGCGCCAGCCCCTCGGCATCTCGATCGCCGGCGGGCTGATCGTGAGCCAGATCCTGACGCTCTACACGACCCCGGTGATCTACCTCGCCTTCGACCGGCTCGGGCGGCGGCTTTCCGGCAGGCGCGACAGCGGGCTCGCGCCCGGGGAGGCGGTGCCGTGAGGGTCGCGACGGTCGCGCGCATGAACCCTCCCCCCTCTGCGGGGGAGGGTGCCCCGCGGATGCGGGGCGGGAGAGGGGACGACGCTTCCGGAGAGGTCGCGCGTGTCCTGACAGGCGCCCTCCTCAGCATCGTCGCGCTGCCCCTCTCGGCGGGACTTCGTCCCGCTGCGCTCACTGCGTTCGCCACCCTCCCCCGCAGAGGGGGGAGGGTTCACGGCGGCGGCGCGCCCAGGGCCGCCCCGTGAACCTCTCCGCCCCCTTCATCCTGCGCCCGGTCGCCACCACGCTCCTCACCCTGGGCGTGCTGCTCGCCGGGCTGTTCGCCTTCGTGCGGCTGCCGGTGGCGCCGCTGCCGCAGATCGATTTCCCGACCATCCTGGTCCAGGCCTCGATGCCCGGCGCCAGCCCCGACACCATGGCGACGACCGTGGCCGCGCCGCTCGAACGGCGGCTGGGCCAGATCGCCGACGTCGACCAGATGACCTCGACGAGTTCCGTCGGGCAGACCCGGATCGTGCTGCAATTCGGGCTCGACCGCGACATCAACGGCGCCGCCCGCGACGTGCAGGCGGCGATCAACGCCGCCCGCGCCGACCTGCCCACCGCGCTCCGCACCAACCCGACCTACCGCAAGTTCAACCCCGCCGACGCGCCGATCCTGATCCTCGGCCTGACCTCGAAGACGCTGAGCCCCGGCGCGCTCTACGATTCCGCCGCGACGGTGCTCGCCCAGAAGCTGTCGCAGCTGGAAGGGATCGGCAACGTCGATATCGGCGGCTCGTCGCTGCCGGCGGTGCGGGTCGAGCTCGATCCCAACGCCCTGTTCCATTACGGCATCGGCCTGGAAGGCATCCGCGCGGCGCTCGCCAGCGCCAACGCCAACTCGCCCAAAGGCGCGATCGAGGCCGGCGAGCGGCGCTACCAGCTCTACGCCAACGACCAGGGCCGCAAGGCCGCCGACTACCAGGACATCGTCGTCGCCTACCGCAACGGGGCCGGCGTGCGCCTGCGCGACGTCGGCCAGGTGGTCGACGGCGTCGAGGACCGGCGCAACCTCGGCCTCGTCAACGGCCAGCGCGGCGTGCTCCTGATCGTCTACAAGCAGCCCGGCGGCAACGTCGTCGAGACGATCGACCGGTTGAAGGCGGCCCTGCCGCAGCTCAAGGCGGCGTTGCCCGGCGACACCGAGCTGATCGTCACCGGCGACCGCTCGCTCACCATCCGGGCTTCCTTGGCGGAAGCTGAGCGCACGCTGCTGATCTCGGTCGGGCTCGTCATCCTGGTGGTGTTCGGCTTCCTGCGCTCCGCCCGCGCGACGCTGATCCCGGCCGTCGCCGTGCCGATCTCGCTGGTGGGCACCTTCGCGGCGATGTGGCTGTGCGACTACAGCCTCGACAACATCTCGCTGATGGCGCTGATCATCGCCGCCGGCTTCGTCGTCGACGACGCGATCGTGGTGCTGGAGAACATCCAGCGCCACGTCGAGGACGGGCGCTCGCGGATCGAGGCGGCGTTGCTGGGTGCCCGCGAGGTCGGCTTCACGGTCCTGTCGATGAGCCTGTCGCTGATCGCGGTGTTCCTGCCGATCCTGCTGGCAGGCGGCATCATCGGGCGATTCTTCCAGGAATTCGCCGTCGTCCTGTCCCTGGCGATCCTGATCTCGCTGATCGTCTCGCTCACCACCACGCCGATGCTATGCGCCCGGTTCCTGAAGCCCGAGGTGCACGGCGCCCGGCCGGGCCTGCTGGCGCGGGGGCTGGAGGGCGCGTTCGAGGGGCTCTTGTCGGGCTACCGCGTCACCCTCGACTGGGCGCTCCGCCACGGCGTCATCGTGATGCTGGTGCTGCTCGGCGCGGTGGTGCTCAACGTCTACCTCTACGTGATCGTGCCGAAGGGGTTCTTTCCCCAGCAGGATACCGGCCAGATGATCGGCGGCATCCAGGCCGACCAGCGCATCTCGTTCCAGGCGATGAGCGCCAAGCTCCGGCGCGCCACCGCCATCGTCCAGGCCGATCCGGCGGTGGAGAGCGTGGTCGGCTTCACCGGGGGGCGCGGCACCAACTCGGCCAACGTGTTCGTCGGCCTCAAGCCCCGGGACCAGCGCGACCCGATCAGCGACGTGATGACCCGCCTGCGGCCGAAGCTCGCCGCGATTCCCGGCGCCCGGCTCTACCTGTTCCCGCGCCAGGATTTTTCGATGGGCGGGCGCCAGAGCTTCTCGCAGTACCAGTACACGCTGCAGGGCGACACCAGCGAGGAGCTGTATACCTGGACCCCCAAGTTCCTGGAGGCGCTCCAGAAGGACCCGACCTTCACCGACGTGACCTCGGACCAGCAGCAGGGCGGCCTGGAAACGCGCCTCGTCATCGACCGGCCGACCGCCTTCCGCTACGGCCTGACCCCGGACCAGATCGACAATACCCTCTACGACGCCTTCGGCCAGCGTCAGGTCTCGACAATCTACAACCCGCTCAACCAGTACCACGTCGTGATGGAGATCGCGCCGCGCTACCTCGACAACCCCGAGACGCTGAAGCTGATCTACGTCTCGACCTCGGGCGCGCGGGCCCGCGGCTCGGCCACCACCAACGCGGTCGCCGGCACGGTGGCGAGCGCCGCGACGGCCCCGACCGACGCGACGAGCGCGGCCGCCGCGGTCGCGACCGATTCGGCCCGCAACGCCGCCACCAATTCCATCGCGGCGGCCGGCCGCTCCAGCGCCTCGTCGAGTGCGGCGGTGAGCAGCAACAAGGAGACGATGGTGCCGCTCGCGGCCTTCGCCAGCTTCGAGACCGGCTCGACCCCGGTCCAGGTCAGCCACCAGGGCCTGTTCGTCGCCACCACGCTGTCGTTCAACCTGGCGCCGGGCAAGAGCCTGAGCGACGCCACCGCGGCGATCGACGGCCACATGCGCGACCTGCGCCTGCCCGCCACCATCCACGGCGAGTTCGCCGGAGCCGCCAAGAGCTTCCAGTCCTCGTCCTCGCGCCAGCCGCTGCTGATCCTGGCGGCGTTGCTGGCGGTCTACGCGGTGCTCGGCATCCTGTACGAGAGCTGGGTGCATCCGCTCACCATCCTCTCCACCCTGCCGTCGGCGGGGATCGGGGCGATCCTGGCGCTGATGCTGGCCGGCGAGGAGTTCGGGGTGATCGCGCTCATCGCCGTCATCCTGCTCATCGGCATCGTGAAGAAGAACGCCATCATGATGATCGACTTCGCCCTCGACGCCGAGCGCACCCGCGCCTTGAGCCCGCGGGAGTCGATCCGCGAAGCCTGCCTCTTGCGCTTCCGCCCGATCATGATGACAACCCTGGCCGCGCTGCTCGGCGCGCTGCCGCTGATCTTCGACGGCGGCGAGGGCTCCGAGCTGCGCCGTCCCCTCGGCATCGCCATCGTGGGCGGCCTCATCGTGAGCCAGGTCCTGACCCTCTACACCACCCCCGTCGTCTACCTGTACCTCGACCGGTTCCGGCTCTGGGTCGGCCGCCGCCGGGGCTCCGCCACGCGGGCGCTGCCGGCCGAATGACCTTCTTCCACACCTCATCCGTGCCGTTGGCCGCGGACGCGCGCCTGAACCCTCCCCCCTCTGCGGGGGAGGGTGCCCCGCGGCGCGGGGCGGGAGAGGGGACCGCGACGCTGTTCCAGGTGGCGCCCTTCATCGCTCGCGCGACCTTTCCGGAGGCGTCGTCCCCTCTCCCGACCCCTGCTGACGCAGGGGCCACCCTCCCCCGCAGAGGGGGGAGGGTCGGGTGGGCGCCTGTCCGCCTCGCGGCCACGGCCATCCTTCCCATCGCCCTCGCCGGCTGCCTCGTCGGCCCCGACTACACCCGCCCCACCGTCGAGACCCCCGCCGCCTTCAAGGAGGGCGGCGCCCGGCCGATGCCGCCGCGCAACTGGCGGCCGGTGCGGCCCCTCGACGAGGCGGAGCGGGGCGACTGGTGGCGGGTGTTTCGCGATCCCACCCTCGACCGGCTGATCCGCCTGATCGACGTCGACAACCAGAGCCTGCGCGCCCAGGTCGCCGCCTACCGGCAGGCCCGCGCCCTGGTGCAGGAGGCCCGCGCCCAGCTGTTTCCCACCGTGCTCGGCGCCCCCGCGATCAGCCGCGCCAGCACCGGCGGCATCGAGCGCACCACGCTGTCGCTGCAAGGCTCGGCGACCTGGGAGCCCGACCTGTTCGGCCGCGTCCGCCGCCTGATCGAAAGCGACGTCGCCGCCGCCCAGGCCAGCGCCGCCGACATCGCCTCGGTGCGCCTCGCGCTCCAGACGCAGCTCGCGATCGCCTATTACCAGCTGCGCTACCAGGAATCGCTCCAGAGCCTGCTCGAGCGCACGGTGCAGGCCTACCAGCGCTCGCTCACCATCGCGCAGAACCAATACAATGCCGGCGTCGCCGCCCGCTCCGACGTCATCACCGCCCAGACCCAGCTCCAGACCACCCAGGCCAACGCCATCGCGGTCGGGCTGCAGCGGGCGAACCTGGAGCACGCCATCGCGACGCTGATCGGCCGTCCACCGGCCGAGGTGTCGCTGGCCCGCGGCAGCCTGCCGTCGCGCCCGCCCAACGTGCCGGTCAGCCTGCCCTCCGACCTCCTGGAGCGCCGGCCCGACATCGCGCTCGCCGAGCGGACCGTGCAGTCGCAGAGCGCCCAGATCGGCGTCGCCGTGGCGGCGTTCTACCCGACCGTCACCCTGTCGGCGAGCGGCGGCATCGCGGGCGATCCGGCGCGCAATTTCTTCGCAGCCGCCAACACGTTCTGGTCGGTGGCGGCCTCGGGGTCTCAGGTGCTGTTCGACGGCGGCGCCCGCACGGCGGCGCTCCAGGCCGTCGAGGCGGCCTACGACGCGGCGGTCGCCAATTACCGCCAGACCGTGCTCACCGCCTTCCAGCAGGTCGAGAACGGCTTGGCCGGCCAGCGCATCCTCGCCCGCCAGCAGGGCGCGCAGGAACTAGCGGTGCAGTCCTCGCGCCGGGCGGTCGAGATCGCGCTCAACGAGTACCGCGCCGGCACCCAGAACTACACCACCGTCGTCACCGCCCAGGCGCTGGAGCTCAACAACGAGGTCACGGCGCTCCAGGTCCGGCTCAACCGCTTCACCAACGCGGTCTCGCTGATCGGCGCCATCGGCGGCGGCTGGGACACCAGCAGCCTGCCGAGCGGCGAGGCCTTGAAACAGTTCACGCCGCTGCCGATCGATCGCGGCCAGGCGCCGCGGGTGGACGAGTGAGGGACAGTCCATCTGCTGGATGATCCTAAGACCGTGCGCGACGAATCCGACACCCACCGCGTCATTCCGGGGCCGCGCAGCGGAGCCCGGAATCCAGAACCGCAGGACATTCAGAACAAAGCGGATCGCGTTCCGCTTTATCCTGTCCCAACTGAGTTTATGGATTCCGGGCTCCGCTGCGCGGCCCCGGAATGACCCTGTGGGTGTCAAATCGGTGAGGGCCAGTCGACAATCGCCAGGGTCGAGGGCAAACCGCCGAATCACCCCCGCCGCACGCCCCGGTTCCCGCCCGCCGGGGAATGCCCTAAACCGGTCCACCGGCGCCTCGCCGCCCATCCCGTGAGCCGATGACCGACCCGCTCCTCTCCGTCCAGGACCTCTCCGTCGCCTTCCGCCAGGGCGGGCGCGAGACCCGCGCCGTCGATCGCGTCTCCTTCGCCATCGCGCCGGGGGAGACCGTGGCGCTCGTCGGCGAATCGGGCTCCGGCAAGTCGGTGACGGCGCTCTCGATCCTGCGCCTCCTCGACGGCACGGTGCCGGAGGGACACATCCGGTTCAAGGGCCGCGACCTGCTGGCGCTGTCCGAGCCCGAGATGCGGGGGATCCGCGGCGCCGACATCACCATGGTGTTCCAGGAACCGATGACCTCCCTGAACCCGCTGCACCGCATCGCCGAGCAGGTCGGCGAGGTGCTGCGGCTGCACAAAGGGATGAGCGGCGAGGCGGCGCGTGCCCGCACCCTCGAACTCCTGAACCTCGTCGGCATCCGCGACGCGGACAAGCGCCTCGGCGCCTATCCGCACGAGCTCTCGGGCGGGCAGCGCCAGCGGGTGATGATCGCCATGGCGCTCGCCTGCGAGCCCGACCTGCTGGTCGCCGACGAGCCGACGACCGCGCTCGACGTCACCGTCCAGGCCCAGATCCTGTCGCTGCTGGCCGACCTGAAATCGCGGCTCGGCATGGCGATGCTGTTCATCACCCACGATCTCGGCATCGTGCGCCGGGTCGCCGACCGGGTCTGCGTGATGCTGCAGGGCCGCATCGTCGAGACCGGCCCGGTCGCCGAGGTGTTCGCCAATCCGCAGCACGAGTATACCCGCCGCCTGCTTAACGCCGAGCCGCGGGGCCGCGGCAACCCGGTGCCGGACGGGGCGCCGATCCTGGTCGAGGCCGGGCCGATCCGTGTCCATTTCCCGATCAAGACCGGCCTGCTCCGGCGCACCACCGGCCACGTCAAGGCGGTGGATGGGGTGGCCGTGAGCGTGCGCGAGGGCGAGACCGTCGGGGTGGTGGGCGAATCGGGCTCGGGCAAGACCACTTTGGGCCTCGCCATCCTGCGCCTCATCGCCTCGCAAGGGCCGGTGGTCTATCTCGGCCGGCGCATCGACGGGCTGTCGGCGGGCGCCATGCGGCCCCTGCGGCGCGAGATGCAGGTGGTGTTCCAGGACCCCTACGGCTCGCTCTCGCCCCGGATGTCGGTGGCCGAGATCGTCGCCGAGGGGCTGGAGGTGCAGGGCAAGGGCCGCACCGAGGCCGAGCGCCGGGAGATCGTCGCCCGGGCGCTGACCGATGTCGGGCTCGATCCAGCGGCGATGGACCGCTACCCCCACGAATTCTCCGGCGGCCAGCGCCAGCGCATCGCGATCGCCCGCGCCATGGCGCTCGATCCGCGCTTCGTCGTCCTCGACGAGCCGACCTCGGCGCTGGACATGTCGGTCCAGGCGCAGATCGTCGAGTTGCTGCGCGACCTGCAGGCCCGGCGCGGCCTCGGCTACCTGTTCATCAGCCACGACCTCAAGGTGGTCCGCGCGCTCGCCAACCGGGTGATGGTGATGCAGGGCGGGCAGGTGGTGGAGGAGGGCGCGGCGGAAGACATCTTCTCCCGGCCCCGCACCGACTACACCCGCGCCCTGTTCGCCGCCGCCTTCGACCTCGCGGCGGCGCCGACCGGAGCGGTGCGCGAATGAGCCGGGCGCTCCTCATCGTCCTCGATTCCGTCGGCATCGGCGGCGCGCCGGATGCCGACGCCTTCGGCGACGCGGGCGCCGACACGCTCGGCCACATCGCCGAGGCCTGCGCCCGCGGGGCCGGCGACCGGGCGGGCCTGCGCGGCGGCCCGCTGCACCTGCCGCACCTCGCCGCCCTCGGCCTCGGGCTCGCCGCGCAAGGCGCGAGCGGGCGGATCCCGCCGGGCCTCGCCCCGTCCGGGCCGGTCGGAGGCGCCTACGGCCACGCGGTCGAGAGCGCGCAGGGCAAGGATACGGTGTCGGGCCACTGGGAGATCACCGGGGTGCCGGTGGATTTCGCCTGGGGCCATTTCCCGGCGACGCGGCCGGCCTTCCCGCCCGACCTCATCCGGGCGCTGATCGCGGAGGCCGGGCTTCCGGGCATCCTGGGCGATTGCCACGCGTCGGGCACCGCGATCATCGAGGAACTGGGGGCGGAGCACGTCCGGACCGGCAAGCCGATCTGCTACACCTCCGTCGACAGCGTGTTCCAGATCGCCGCCCACGAGGAGGCGTTCGGGCTCGACCGGCTCTACGACCTCTGCACCATCGCCCGCCGGCTCTGCGACCCCTGCCGCATCGGCCGGGTGATCGCCCGGCCGTTCATCGGCGATGCGACCTCCGGCTTCACCCGCACCGCACACCGGCGCGACTACGCCGTGCCGCCGCCCGGCGACACGCTCCTCGACCGGCTCGAGGTCGCCGGCCGGCCGGTGGTGAGCGTCGGCAAGATCGGCGACATCTTCGCCCATCGGGCGACCGGCCGCGAGATCAAGCCCGGCGGCAACGACGCCTGCCTCACCGCCGCTCTTACGGCGCTCGCCGACCTGCCCGAGGGCGGTCTCGTGTTCGCCAACCTCGTCGAGTTCGACACCGAGTACGGCCACCGCCGCGACGTGCCGGGCTATGCCGCGGCCCTGGAGCGCTTCGACGCCAGGATCCCGGAAATCAGGGCGGCGCTCAGAGGCGGCGACCTCTGCCTCGTCACCGCCGATCACGGCAACGACCCGACCTGGAGCGGCACCGACCACACCCGCGAGCAGGTGCCGGTCCTGGCCTTCGGGCCGGGCATCGCGCCCGGCCCCCTCGGGCGGCTCGGCTTCTCGGCGATCGGCCGGATGGTGGCGGACCATCTCGGTCTGGCCGAGGCCAGCTTGGCGGCACTCCGGCCGCTCGCGTAATACCAACGGTCGTTGGAAACGACCTTTGGTTCCGTTCTCGAATTTTCGTCAAGCCTCTGGCTTGGGATAGACAATTCGAGATGGCTCAATGGCCCGATGCGTCAGCATCTTGGGCCATTGGTATAAGACAGGCTCGTTCGCGCCACCGGAGACCTCGCGCCTTGACCATGACGGCTCCCGGCAATCTCTCGGTCGACGCGCCTGCGCCCGGCGCCTACGCGCCGCCGGTGCCGGCCCTCGCCGAGCGGGTCGGCTGGCTCAAGCTCCTCGGCGCGTTCCGGCGCAACACCCTGGAGGCCCTGCCCCGCGCCTGCCTCGACACCCCGGCGGTGACGGTCCCGCTGCCAGGGGGCGGCCGGATCGTGCTGCTGTCGACGCCGGCCGGCGCCCGCCACGTCCTGCTCACGGCGACGGAGGATTTCCTGCGGCTGCCCGCCGGGCGGCGGGCGATCGGGCCGATCGCCGGCAACGGCCTGGTGCTGGCCGACGGCGAGGCCTGGCGCCACCAGCGCAAGGTATTGGCCCCCGCCTTCACGCCCCGCACCCTGCCGATGATGCTGCGCTTCGTCGCCCGCAGCGCGGAGGAGTCCTGCCGCCGGCTGGAATCCGGCCTCGGCGCCCCGGCCGACCTGCGCTCCGAGATGCAGCGCGTCGCCCTCGACATCGCCACCACCTCGATGTTCTCCCTGGAGACCGGAGCGCTCGGCACCGAGATCCGCGCGCTGGTCTCCGGCTATCTCGACCGGCTGGGCCGTCCGACGATCGCCGATTTCCTGCTGCCCCCCGGCTGGCCGACGCCGTCGAGCCCGCGCCGGGCGCTGTTTCGCCGCCGCTGGCTCGGGACCGTGCGGGCGGTGCTGGCGGCGCGGCGGGAGCAGGGCCCGGCCGGTGCGGCCCGGGACCTGTTCGACCTCCTCGTCGAGGCGCATGGCGACGCGCCCGGGGGGCTGCTCGCCGACGAGGTCGGCACCCTGATCGTCGCCGGCCACGAGACCACCGCCTCGACCCTGTTCTGGGCCTGCACGCTGCTCGCCCGCGAGCCGGGCCTGCAGGATGCCCTCGCGGCCGAGGCCGTCGGGCTCGACCTGTCGGAGGAGGGTGCGAGCGCGGCGCTGCCGCATCTGCGTCTCGCCAAGGCGGTGGCGCAGGAAACCCTGCGGCTCTACCCCCCGGTCTACGTCATCCCCCGCCGCGCCGCCCGGGCGAGCACGGTCGAGGGGACGACGATCCCGGCCGGCAGCATCGTGATGATCCCGACCTGGGTGCTCCACCGCAACCCGCTCTGGTGGGAGCGGCCGGAGGCCTTCCAGCCCGGCCGCTTCCTCGACGGTCCGGAGCCGGACCGCTTCGTCTACCTGCCGTTCGGCGCCGGCCCGCGGATCTGCATCGGCGCGCAGCTCGCGCTCGCCGAGGCGACCCTGGTCCTGGCGCGCCTGATGCGCGACCTTCGGCTCTCCCTCGACGGCGACCGCCCGGTGCTGCCGGTGGCGACCACGACCTTGCGGCCGGACCACGTGCCGCGCTTCCATCTCGAACGCCGCACCGGTTGAGCCTGCCGCGGGCGAAAAAATGCTCTATGGGCTGTGCAGGTGGCCGGCCCGGCCCCGCGAAGAGACACGAACACGGTGCGACCCTGGCGCAGTGACCCGTCCGACCGGCGCGGCTACCATCACGGCAACCTCAAGGAGGCCCTGATCGAGGCCGCGCGCCGCTTCATCGCGGAGCGCGGGATCGGCGGCTTCACCCTGGTCGACGCGGCCCGCCTCGTCGGCGTCTCGCCGGCGGCGCTCTACCGCCATTTCCGCGGCCGCGAGGCCCTGCTGGAAGAGGTGGCCGAGCGCGGCTTCACCGAGCTGGCCGAACGCCTGGCCCGGGCCCTGCGCGGCCCCGGCACGCCGCTGGAGCGCTTCACCCGGATGGGGGAGGCCTACCTGACCTTCGCCGAGGAGGAGCCGGGCTACTACGCGGCGATCTTCGAGGCCCGGCCCCTCGGGCCCGACGGCTGCGCTCCCGCCCAGGCGCCGCGGGACCGCGACGCCTTCGGGCTCCTGGTCGAGGCGCTGCGGAGCACCTTTCCCGATGGATTCTCGGGGAGCGTCGATCCGCGCTTCGTCGCGCTGGAAGTCTGGGCCTTGTCCCACGGCATCGCGACGCTCGCCGCCGCCGGCCGGCTGCCGACCGGGCCGGGCCTGCCGACCAAGTACGACCTCCTGCGGGCCGGGGTGGTCGCCATGGTGCATGGCGCGACGGCGCGGGCGGGGTAGGGGCTTGGGCAGGGTCCCCTTCGGCGTCCTCGACGGAATTCATACCCACAGGGTCATCCCGGGGCCGCGCAGCGGAACCCGGGATCCATAACCGCTGACGATGCAGGGTGAAGCGGAGCGGATCCCGCTTTTTTCGTCTCCGTCGCGGTTATGGATCCCGGGTTCTCGTCTTCGACGAGCCCCGGGATGACATGGAGGGTTTCAACTCCGTGATGAGCGACCAATCAGCCGCTCAATGCCCCGACGCCAGCGCCGCCCCCGGCTTGTCGTGGGTGCCGAGCTTCTCGACCAGCGTCGCCGAGGCGGCGTTGAGGCCGACGATCTCCACCGGCACCGCGTGGTGGCGGAACTTCAGCACCACCCGGTCAAGCGCATTGACGGCGGTCAGGTCCCAGAAATGGGCCTGCGTCAGGTCGATCACCACGCGCTCCAGATCCTCCTCGCGGAAGTCGAAGCCGGCATGGAAGGCTTCCGCCGTGGCAAAGAAGATCTGGCCCGTCACCCGGTAGGTGCGGGTCCGGCCCTCGCGCGAGGAGGCGACGGCGAAGAACCGCGTGACCTTGTGGGCGAAGAACAGCCCGCTCAACACCACGCCGAACAGCACGCCCTTGGCGAGGTCGTGGGTGGCGACCACCACCGCGACGGTGCCGAGCATCACGATGCTCGACGTGGTCGGGTGGGTGACGAGCGTACGGATCGAGCGCCACTGGAAGGTGTTGATCGACACCATGATCATCACGGCGACGAGCGCCGCCATCGGAATCTGCGCCACGTAGGGACCGAGCACCACGATCAGGAACAGCAGGAAGGCGCCGGCCCACAGGGTCGAGAGCCGGCCGCGGCCGCCCGACGAGACGTTGATGACCGACTGGCCGATCATCGCGCAGCCGGCCATGCCGCCGAACAGGCCGGCGGTGACATTGGCGAGCCCCTGGCCGGCACATTCGCGGTTCTTGTTCGAGGTGGTGTCGGTGCGCTCATCCACGATCGCCGCGGTCATCAGGCTCTCGAGCAGGCCGACCATGGCCAGCGTCAGCGCGTAGGGCAGGATGATCCGCAGGGTCTCGAAGGTCAGCGGCACCTGTGGCAGGGCAAAGCTCGGCAACTCGCTCGGCAGGGCGCCCATGTCGCCGACGGTGCGGATGCCGAGGCCGAGGCTCATCGACAGGGCGGTGAACAGCACGATCGTCACCAGCGCCGAGGGCACGGCCTTCGTCAGGTAGGGCAGGCCGTAGATCAGCGCGAGCCCGGCCGCGGTCATGGCGTAGACGACAGGCCCGCGGCCGATCAGCTCCGGCATCTGGGCCATGAAGATCAGGATGGCGAGCGCGTTGACGAAGCCGGTGACGACCGAGCGCGAGACGAAGCGCATCAGGTTGCCGAGCTTGAACGCGCCCGCGGCGAGCTGGATCAAGCCGGTCAGGATCGTCGCCGCGAAGAGGTAGCCGAGGCCGTGATCCTTCACCAGCGTCGTCATCACCAACGCCATCGCGCCGGTGGCGGCCGAGATCATCGCCGGGCGCCCGCCGGCAATGGCCGTGACCACCGCGATGCAGAACGAGGCGTAGAGCCCGACCTTCGGGTCGACCCCGGCGATGATCGAGAAGGCGATCGCCTCCGGGATGAGGGCGAGGGCGACGACGGTGCCGGCCAGAATTTCGCGCGTGACGTCGGGCGCCCATTCGCGCCGCAGGCGGACGAGGTTCATGGAATCTGAGCTTTCGGATGGAGGCGCGACGGCGCGCGCGAGGACGATCCGCCGCGCGAGGCGGACGGGCAAGACGGACAGGCGTGGAAAGAGGACGCGGGAGAGCGGGGCGCTACGGCGGCGTGGGCCGCGAGACCTGAATGGCTCGATCCTGCATCATGGATCCGTGCGTACACGGGTCTTCGCTGCGGTGCAACCGGGCGAGGGGATTAAAGTCGCGACGGCTGGGCGCAGGGTTATCGGGAACCAACCAAGACGAGGATGGCGCGGGTTTCACCCTCCCCCCTCTGCGGGGGAGGGTGCCCCCACGGAGTGGGGCGGGAGAGGGGACACCGCTTCCGGAGAGGTCGTGACCGTCATGAAGGGCGCCCGCTGGAGCAGCGTCGCGCTGCCCCTCTCCCGGCTCGCATCCGCTCGCTACCCTCCCCCGCAGAGGGGGGAGGGTTCGGGCGTCGTGCCATCAAGAAAAAAGCCCGCCCCTCGGCGGAGGGGCGGGCCTTGTCATTGCGGAGCGTCGTCCGACACTCAGGCCGGGATCAACGGGTCCTTTCGCGCCGCATTCTCCGGCACCCCGTCCTTCGCCTTCTGCTTAGGCGGCGGGCCGAGGAAGGCCGGGACGATGAAGAAGGCGGCCACCAGGGTGAAGAACAGCGACAGGGCGAGGAGCTTGCCCATGCTGGCGGTGCCCGGATGGCTCGACAGGACCAGCGAGCCGAAGGCGGTGCCGGTGGTGAGCGCCGAGAAGAAGATCGCCCGGGTCAGGCTCGAGGCCAGCATGTCGGCGACGCCGGCCCGCCAGGCGATCACGTAGTAGATGTGGAAGGCCACGCCCACCGCCAGCATCAAGGGCAGCGCGATGATGTTGGCGAAGTTCAGCGGCATGCCGATGAGGTAGAGCGCCTCCAGCGTCCACAGCGTGGCGAGCACCAGCGGCCCGAGCGCCATGGCGACGTCCCAGGGGCGGCGCAGGGCCACCGACAGGATGATGAAGATCGAGAGCAGCGCCAGCAGGCCCGCCTCGATGAAGGCGCCGAGGATGGTGTGGCTCGACAGGGTGGTGGCGACCGGCGCGCCGGTGGCGTGGGGGGCGACGGTCAGGACTTCCTTGGCGAAGCGGCGCTGCACCAGGTTGTCGTTCGAGTTGCCCTTCGGCTGCACCTCGATCCGGGCCTTGCCGTCGGCGGCGATCCACTCCGAGCGGATCTGCTTGGGCAGGTTCTCGAGCGTGACCTTCTCCGGCGCGAGCAGGCCGCGCAGGCGGGTGAGCAGGACCTTCAGGTTCGGCACCACCGCGGCGGCGGCGGCCTCGCGCACGGGGGGCTCGGCATTGGCCAGGCGGTCGAGGGTGTCGGTGAAGCCCTGGATGGTGGCGAGCGGGCCGGAGGCGGCCGCTCCCTGGTCCTTCGACCCTTGCGCGATGCCGCGCAACGCCGTGACCGCGTTGCGGATCGCCGTCACCACCTCGCGGTCGGTCGGCGGGGGAGCGACGCGGGGCGGGTTGAGGACGGGCCCGAGCACCTGCGCGGCGTCCTCGATCGTCGCGAGCTTCTGGTCCTGGTCGGCGGGCACGAAGGTGTTGATGTCGATGACCCCGGCGACCCCCGGCAGGGCCGTCAGCTTCTTGACCATCGGGTCGATGGCGTCGCGGTTGGGCACCACCACGTCGATCGAGTTCGGGCTGGTCTTCGGGTCCTTGGCGAGGTCGAGATAGGTCGCGACCGATTCCACCTTCGCGCTGCGCAGGTGCATCGGGTTCGAATCGAAGGGCAGCCAGTAGAGCAGGGGCAGGCCCGCCACCGTGACGACGCCGGTGAGCACCAGGACCAGCTTGCGGTGCTCGAGGATCCAGTGATCGACCGAGGCCATGCTGGCGGTGCCGACCTCCTGCTTCTCGCCCGGCGGCCGCAGCACGGCGATCAGCGCCGGCAGCATGGTGAGGGAGAACAGGTAGGCGACGATCATGCCGACGCCGGCGATCAGGCCGAGCTCCGACACCCCGCGGAAGTCGGTCGGCAGGAACGAGAAGAAGCCGGCGAGCAGCGACACCGCGGCCAGCGTCAGCGACCAGCCGACGCCGCGGGCGGCCGAGCGGATCGCCCGTTCGAGATCGCCCTCGGAGAAGCGGTCGGCGCGGTAGCGCACGGCGAACTGGATGCCGAAATCGATGCCGAGACCGACGAACAGGGCCGCGAAGGCGACCGAGATCGGGTTCAATTCGCCGACCATCAGGAGGCCGAGCGCCGCCGTGACGATGAGGCCGGCGAAGGTGGTGACGAGCACCGCGACGACGAGGCTGCCCGAGCGGAGCGCCAGCCACAGGAACAGCACGATGGCGCCGCCGGTGACCGAGTAGTTCAGCGCCGCGTCGTCGGCCAGCGTCGCGAACTCGTCGTCCGCCACCGCGACCTGACCGGTGAGGCGCACCCGCACCCCGTTGGCCTCGGTCAGGCCGAGGCTGCGGGCGGTCTCGCGGATGAGCTGGCTCGCCTTCTCGCCGGGCTGGAGGGCGTCGTAGTCGAGCACCGGCTGTGCGATGACGAAGCGGCGCAGGTCGCTCGGCTCCGCCTTGCCGCCGGCGAGCAGCAACTGCCAGGAAAGCTGGGCCCGCTCGCCCTTGAGCACCCGGTCGAAGACCTCCTTCATCTGGCCCATCGGGCCGACGAGATCCTCGGGCTTGGCCTGGCCGGCCTTCACCCCCTGGGCGCCCATCACCATGGCCTGCATGATGCCGCGCAGGGACGGGTCGGCGGCGAGCGGCCCGAGCAGGCCCTGCTGCTGGATCAGCCGCTCCGTGGTCTGGTCCAATTCCTTCTGGGGCATCAGCAGGAGGCCGTTCTTCTCGAAGAACGGCCCGCCATCGGGCCGGTAGACGATCGGTAGCAGGTCCTTGTGGGTCGAGAGGGCCTGGGTCAGGCGGGTCGCCGCCTCCTCGGCCTGTTCCGGCGTCTGCCCGTCGACCACCATGACGAGCAGGCTGCTGCGCTGCGGAAAGATCTTCTCGAACTGGATCTCGTCCTGGCGCCACGGCACGTCCGAGGTGATCAGGCGCTCGACGTCGGTGTTGATGCGGAAGAGATGCGCCGCCGTGACGGCGCTCGCGACGGTGAGCAGCAGCGCGGCCACGAGGACGAGCCAGCGCCGGTGTACGGAAAACGCCACGAGCCGTTCGATCACGATGCGAAGCCTGCCTCTAGCTCGCGGGCCCTGCGGCGGCCCGGTGGAATCCTGACGATCGGCCCGACGGCCCTGCCACGGCGATCTCCCGTGCAAGGCGCCCCTTGCCGAGGCTTCCCTTGCAGAAGCGATCCTGCAAGGACCGCACCGGCCGGGACCAACATAGCGCGCGGGGTGGCGACGGCCATGGTCACGGGGTGCATCGGCGTCACGGCAACGCTCCGGGGAACGTCCGTGGCGCGCTAGGTAATGACCCGCAGGCCCGATTGCAACGCATTGGCGCGAAACGGATCCCCGATCCGGCCGGCCCGCGCCGGCCCCGTCCCCCGAGCAGGCTCGGCTTTACGCCGCCGCCGGCCGCACCGTAGATCTCGCGACCGGAAGGGCCCGGCCCGGCAGGGACGGGGCCCGAGGGCGTCGTCGCGAGGGGAACGGGTGGCGGCAGAGCGGGAAACCGGGATCGACCTCGTGCTGGCCCAGCCGCGGGGCTTCTGCGCCGGGGTGGTGCGGGCGGTCGACATCGTCGAGCGGGTGCTCGCCCGCGGCGATCCCGCGGTCCATGTCCGCCACGCGATCGTCCATAACGGCCGCGTCGTCGCCGATCTCGAGGCTAAGGGCGCCCGCTTCGTCGAGAGCCTCGACGCGGTGCCCGACGGCGCCACCACGATCTTCTCGGCCCACGGCGTCTCGCGGGCCGTCGAGGCGGAGGCCGCCCGCCGGGGGCTGGCCGTCGTCGACGCGACCTGCCCGCTCGTCGCCAAGGTCCACGCCCAGGGCCGCCGCTACGCCGCGCAGGGGCGCACGGTGATCCTGGTGGGACATGCGGGCCATGCCGAGGTCGAGGGGACGCTCGGGCAGATCGACGGCACGGTCCATCTCGTCGGCAGCGTGGCGGACGCCGAAGGCCTCGACCTGCCCGCCGGCACGCCGCTCGCCTACGTCACCCAGACGACGCTCGGCGTCGACGACACCCGGGCGATCATCGCGGTCCTGCACAGGCGCTTTCCCGACCTCGTCGGGCCCGAGACCCGGGACATCTGCTACGCGACCCAGAACCGCCAGGCCGCCGTGCGGGCGCTCGCCGAGGTCGCCGACGCGATCCTGGTGGTCGGCGCGAGGAACTCCTCGAACTGCAACCGCCTGCGCGAGATCGCCGCCGAGACCGGCCGGCCGAGCCACCTCGTCGAGGGGGCGGAGGATCTGGAGCGCCTCACCCTAGACGGCGTGCGCACGCTGGGCCTGACCGCCGGCGCCTCGACCCCCGAGGTGGTGATCGCCGAGGTGATTGCTGCGCTGCAGCGTCGCACCCCCGTGCGGATTTCCACGCTTCCGGGCGTTATCGAGAGCGCGAGCTTCCCGCTCCCGTCGAGTTTGGGCCACAGTTAGGCCGATACGCACCCAGCCTGGACTCTTTCGAACCTAGCTTGCTGGAAATCCGCCACTTTTCGGGCTAATCAGCCCGCTTGGCACAGCACTCGACACGAACCACGACACAAGGAGCCTTGGTCTTGGGCATTCCTCTCCGGTACGTCGCGAAGATCGGCGGCTACATCCTCAAGCAGCACCTCACCGGCCGCAAGCGCTACCCGCTTGTCATGATGATGGAGCCGTTGTTCCGGTGCAATCTCGCCTGCGCAGGCTGCGGCAAGATCGACTATCCGGACGAGATCCTCAACAAGCGCCTTCCGGTCGACGAAGCTCTCGAGTCGGTCCGCGAGTGCGGCGCACCCGTGGTGGTCATCGCCGGCGGCGAGCCGCTGCTGCACAAGGACCTGCCGCAGATCGTCGAGGGCATCATCGCCCAGAAGAAGTTCGCGATCGTCTGCACCAACGCGCTGCTCCTCGAGAAGAAGATCGCGCAGTACAAGCCGAGCCCGTATTTCACCTGGTCGATCCATCTCGATGGCGACAAGGAGATGCACGACCAGTCGGTGTGCCAGCGCGGCGTCTACGACAAGGCGGTGGCGGCGATCCAGAAGGCCAAGGAGATGGGCTTCCGGGTCACGATCAACTGCACCTTCTTCAACAACTCCTCGGCCGACAAGATCGCGGACTTCTTCGACAGCGTGACCCGGATGGGCATCGACGGCATCACCGTCTCCCCCGGCTACGCCTACGAGCGCGCCCCCGACCAGCAGCACTTCCTCAACCGCCGGGCCACCAAGGACCTGTTCCGCGGCGTGTTCCGCCTCGGCAAGGAGAAGGGCCGCGAGAAGTGGACCTTCCAGCAGTCGGGCCTGTTCCTCGACTTCCTGGCCGGCAACCAGACCTACCACTGCACGCCGTGGGGCAACCCGACCCGGACGGTCTTCGGCTGGCAGAAGCCGTGCTACCTGCTCGGCGAAGGCTACGCCAAGACCTTCAAGGAGCTGATGGAGACCACGGACTGGGATTCCTACGGCACCGGCAACTACGAGAAGTGCGCCGACTGCATGGTGCATTCGGGCTACGAGGCGTCCTCGGTGGTCGACTCGGTGAAGAAGCCGTGGAAGCCGGTGATCTATGCGCTCCGCGGGATCAAGACCGAGGGCGAGATGGCTCCCGAGATCTCCCTCGAGAACCAGCGCCCGGCCGAGTTCGTGTTCTCACGCAACGTCGCGCAGAAGCTGTCCGAGATCCGGGACGCCAAGGCCGACGCCAAGAAGCGCGCGACAGCGGCCTAACGAGGCGAAGGCCGCCGACGAGTCGCGGGCGAGGCGCACCAGCCCGCCCACGCTCGCCGACCGGCGCGCCAGAGCCGACAGGACGGCGAGGATATCGGGCTCGCCGTCCGGCTTGAGGGCCTTGGCGATCGCCGCCGGCAGGGCGCGGTCGGCCGGGTCGCACACCACCCTGACGGCGCAGAACGGCAGGCCGTGGAACTCCGCGAAGGCCGCCGCGACCTGCGACTCCATGTCGACCGCGGCAGCCCCGGTCTCGGCATGCAGGACCGCCTTGGCATGCGGCGACAGCACCGCCGCCTCCACCCCCGCGACATCCGCCTGGATCACCCGCCCCGGCGCGTCCGCCAGCCGGCGGGCGAGCGCCGCGACCACCTCCGCATGCGCCGCGAAGCGCCGCCCGGCCGAGACGACCCCAGTCGCCACCACGACGTCGCCGGGCACCAGGGCCGGATCGAGCCCGCCGGCGATGCCGATGCTCATCACCGCCCGGCAGCCCGGGCCGCTGCGCCCCTTCAGCACGTCCCGCAACCGCTCCGGATTGCCCCCGGCCCCCACCGTCGCCACGCCCGGCCCGGCGGCCAGCCGCGCCTCGCGGGCCAGGCCGGTCACGGCCAGGACGGGATGAGGCCCGTTCGGACCGGTGGTGTCCTCGACGACGATCATGCGGGGTCCTGAACTCTCGATGGGGGCAGGAAATGGGGGCATGCGGTGGAGCATCCCTCATACCAGAGCGGATGAGGCGGTCCTGTGGCGCCGTCGACACGGGCGCGGCTTCCGGCCGGTGCCGTGCCCGATGGGACTGGGCGGTCGCGGGTGGGGAAGCGGCGCGGCGGCAGGCATGGCGCCGGCGGGCGATCGCCCGGCCTGCCCGATTGCGTGCAGGATCGTGCCATCCCGCGATCGACAGGGCACGATTGTGCTTGTCGGGCCGGGCCCGCCTCGGCTATGACCCCGACCGGACAGAAAAAAGGCCGCCCTTGCGAGGCGGCCCGAAGTCTAGGGAGGAAACGCCCAAAGAGGGCTGCACCGCCGCGACGCCATCGCTGCGGTACGACTCCGTTCTCTCATGCTGCAGCGCACAAAGCAATCGGTTTGCAGCGCAAAACGGCCATGCTCGAAGCACATGGGTGAGGCTACGCCGCGGGGCCGGCCCGATCAGCGCCGGATGTCCATCTTCCGCAGCCCCCGGACGGTCAGCAGGACGGCCATGACGGCGAAGGGCGCCGCCCCGATCACGGCCGCGATCGGCTCCGACCCGAGCAGCGCGGCGAGCCCCTTCACCAGGGCCATCAGCAGCAGGAACCCGCTGACGCAGGCAAAGAGCAGGATCGCGCCGCCCCACAGGGTCCAGCCCGAGACGACGCGGATGATCCGGTCGACCTCGTCGGAGAACAGCGTGATCTCCTTGACCGCCAGGCTGCTCGCGAGGCGCATGGCCTCGACGACCAGCCTGATCGTGCTCACCTGCCGGTCGGCCCGCAAAGCTCACGCTCCCGCCTCGCCGCGACCGGGCATCGGTTGCGGCGAGCGAAAACGCCCGAGCTTGAGCGTCGTTCCCGGATCACCGTCCGGGAGAGGGCGCGGGATCAGGCGGGCTTGAGCGGGCAGCTCTGCCGGGCCAGCAGCCGCCAGTCGCCATCCTTCAGCCAGACCTGCATCACCGCGATGTAGGAGCGGCCGGTCTCGCCGTTGG
Source organism: Methylobacterium aquaticum (assembly GCF_016804325.1). Classification (NCBI taxonomy): domain Bacteria; kingdom Pseudomonadati; phylum Pseudomonadota; class Alphaproteobacteria; order Hyphomicrobiales; family Methylobacteriaceae; genus Methylobacterium; species Methylobacterium aquaticum. The sequence continues at coordinate 2,980,890 of NZ_CP043627.1, read as the reverse complement.
GCAGGATGTCGGCGCCGTCCCAGACGTGGCGGACCGTGGCGGTGTCGCCGACGATCTGGAACCACGGCTCCGAGAAGGTCAGCGACTTGTAGTTGGTCTTGCCGGCGAGGCTGGCGATGAACTGGGGCCTGGTCTCGATCTTGCGCCCGCTCGAATGACCGTAGCTGAGCTGCGGGTGGGTGAGGGCATCGAGCGCCTTGGCGTCGCCATCCACGATCGCGACCCGCAGGGCCTCGAGTTTTTGGGCCACCGCCTCGGTCCCGTCCGCGGCCCGGGCCGCGCCCGATCCGAGTATCGGGGCCGCCATCGCCCCCATCGTCATGCCGGCCAGCAGGACGCGCCGCGAGCAGGTCTCGGTCCGTTCCATGGTCTTCCTCCCGTCCGTGCGGTCACCGGACGGGTTGATCCCGGCGGCGCCGCAGGCGAGGGAGCTTAGCGCGGTGTCCCGGTTCAGGCCACCGGGCCGGCACGGTCAGGAAATTGAGCTTCGTTTCGAGAAAACGAAATCGCCCAGGCTCTGCGCGATCGAACCCGACAGACATCGGACCCACCGAGTCATTCCGGGGCCGCGAAAGCGGAGCCCGGAATCCGGAACCGCTGAGAGTTCAGAAGAAGGCGGATCCGATTCAGCTTGATCCTGTCTCACCCGAGTGTCTGGATTCCGGGCTCCGCTTTCGCGGCCCCGGAATGACGAGGAGGGGTCAAGACTGTCGATCAGGTCGAACAAACGCTCAGTAACCCTGCCGCGGGGCGCCGCCCGCGTCGCGGCCCGACGCGGCACTGGCGGCATCCAGCTCGCCCTGGCAGGGCGGGCTGACGCTGGCATAGTTGCGGCGCAGGCAGCGCTCGATGCGCCGCGTGTTGGGAACGTCGGCGGCGCACAGCGTCATGGCGTCGGTCATGCAGGCCAGGCGCTGCCGCTCGGTCCCCTGAGCACTCGCGCCGGTGGGCGCGAGGAGCAGGACGGCTCCCGCCAGGGCGGCGGCGCAGATCAACGGCAACGACATTCGACCTCTCCGGCTCTTCCAGGCGGGTCAACACCGAACCCGGCATTCCGGTTCGCGGCAAAGCTGGGTTGCGTTGCCGGAAGGGCAGAGGCGAGGTTAGGTGTGGATCACCCGCCCATAGGCGTCGAGCACGCTCTCGTGCATCATCTCCGAGAGCGTCGGATGCGGGAAGACCGTGTGCATCAGCTCTTCCTCGGTGGTCTCGAGGGTCATCGCCACGACGTAGCCCTGGATCAGCTCGGTCACCTCGGCCCCGACCATGTGGGCGCCGAGCAGCTGGCCGGTCTTGCGGTCGAAGATCGTCTTCACCAGGCCGTCGGGCTCGCCGAGCGCGATTGCCTTGCCGTTGCCCGCGAAGGGGAAGCGGCCGACCCGGACATCGAAACCCTGCTCCTTGGCCTTGGCCTCGGTGAGGCCGACGGACGCGATCTGCGGCTGGCAGTAGGTGCAGCCCGGGATCTTGCCCTTGTCCATCGGGTGGGTGTGCAGGCCCTTGATGGTCTCGACGCAGAGCACGCCCTCGTGCTCGGCCTTGTGGGCCAGCATCGGCGGGCCGGCGACGTCGCCGATGGCGTAGATCCCCGGCACGCCGGTGCGCCCGAGCCCGTCGGTGGCGACGATGCCGCGCTCGATGGTCACGCCGAGCTTCTCCAGGCCGAGATTCTCGATGTTGCCGACGACGCCGACCGCCGAGATCAGGATCTCGGCCGTGATGCCTTGCGTCTTCCCACCCTCGGTCTCGACCGTGGCGGTGATCGCGTCGGCGCCCTTCTCGACCTTGGTCACCTTGGCGCCGGTGAGGATCTTAATGCCCTGCTTCTCGAAGCGCTTGCGGGCGTGGGCGGCGATCTCGTGGTCCTCCACCGGCAGGATCTGCGGCAGCAACTCCACCACCGTCACCTCGACGCCCATGGTGCGGTAGAACGAGGCGAACTCGATGCCGATCGCGCCCGAGCCCATCACCAGCAGGCTCTTGGGCATCTTTTCCGGGACCATCGCCTCGTAATAGGTCCAGATCTGGCGTCTGTCCGGCTCGATGCCCGGGATCGCCCGCGGCCGGGCGCCGGTCGCCACGATGATGTGCTTGGCTCCGTAGGTGCCCGCGGCCTTGGCGCCCTTCGGGGCCTCGGCGCGCTTCGTCTCCTTGACCACGACCCGGCCGGCTTCGTTGCCCTTCGGCGCTGCCTCGATCGTCGCCTCGCCCCAGATCACGTCGACCTTGTTCTTCTTCAGCAGCATGCCGACGCCGCCGTTGAGCCGGCTCGACACGCCGCGCGAGCGCTTGACGATCGCCGAGATGTCGAACCCGACATTGTCGGCTGAGAGGCCGTAATCCTTGGCGTGCTGCATGTAGTGGTAGATCTCGGCCGAGCGCAGCAGCGCCTTGGTGGGGATGCAGCCCCAGTTGAGGCAGATGCCGCCTAAGTGCTCGCGGTCCACCACCGCCGTCTTGAAGCCGAGCTGGGCTGCCCGGATCGCCGCCACGTAGCCGCCGGGACCGGCGCCGATGATGAGGACGTCGTAGGTGTCGGACATTCAGGTCTCCGGGGAGGGCGGGGCAGCCAAAGCAGCGATGATCGTGTCGAGGGTGTTGTCGATCGCGCGAATGACATCCGCATTCGAGAAGCGCAGAACCCGGAAGCCTCGCGCTTCGAGGGCGGCCGTGCGCGCGGCATCATAGGTTTGCTGATTGTGAAAGCCGTGCTGGCCGCCATCGACTTCGACGATCAGCCGGGCTCCGAGACAGCAGAAATCGGCGATGTATGGTCCGAGCGCGACCTGCCGGCGGAAGTGCGATCCCTCGACCGGCAACCGGTGGCGCAGATGCCACCACAGCCGCTTCTCGGCTGGCGTAAGGGCATGCCGCATGACCTTGGCGTTCGCTTTTGCCCGCGGTGATGCCGACTGATCGGGCGATCCGTTCCAGGGCATGGAGCAATCACTTCCGCTGATCGGGACGAAAGTAGAACGCCTTCCCCTCCCCCTTGTGGGGAGGGGCTAGGGGTGGGGGTGGTGCCGGAGAAAGCTCAGCGGTGCCTTCTGCACCACCCCCACCCCTGCCCCCTCCCCACAAGGGGGAGGGGAAAGTGCTACACCAACATACCCATCGGGTTCTCGATCAACCCCTTGAAGGCCGCGAGCAATTCGGCGCCGAGCGCCCCGTCGACCACCTGGTGGTCGCAGGAGAGCGTCACCGTCATCGCCTGGACCACCGCGGGGGCGCCGTTCTTCGCCACCACCCGGGCCTCGCCGGCGCCGACCGCCAGGATGGTGCCGTGGGGCGGGTTGATGACCGCGCCGAACGACTTGATGCCGAACATACCGAGATTCGACACCGCGGTGGTGCCGCCCTGGTACTCCTCGGGCTTGAGCTTCTTGGTGCGGGCGCGAGCGGCGAGATCCTTCATCTCGGCCGAGATGGTCGAGAGGGTCTTCTGCTCGGCGCGGCGGATCACCGGGGTGAACAGCCCGCCGTCGATCGCCACTGCGACGCCGACATCGGAGTGGCGGAAGCGCAGGATGCGGTCCTCGGCCCAGACGGCATTGGCCGCCGGCACCCGCTGGAGCGCCAGCGCGAGCGCCTTGATGACGAAGTCGTTGACCGAGAGCTTGAAGGCCGGCTTGCCGTCCTTGTCCTTGGAGGCCCCGGCATTGACCTGCTCGCGCAAGGCCAGGAGCGCGTCGAGCTCGACGTCGAGGGAGAGGTAGAAATGCGGGACGGTCTGCTTCGACTCGACCAGGCGCTTGGCGATGGTCTTGCGCATGCCGTCGAGGGGGACTTCCTCGAAGGAGCCCGGCTCGAACATCCCCATCACCTGCTTGGCGGTCATGCCGGAGGGCGGGGCGGCGGGCTTCGGGGCTGGTGCGGGCTCGGGCTTGGCGGCGGGGGCCTCCTGGGCGGCGGCTTGCGGGGCGGGCTTGGCCGTCCCACCGGCCGTCCCTTGGCCCGTTTCCTTGGCCGTCCCGGCCTCGATGGCGGCGCGCACGTCGCGCTCGATGATCCGGCCGTGCGGGCCCGAACCCGTCACCGCACCGAGGTCGAGGCCCTCCTGCTTGGCGATGCGGCGGGCGAGCGGTGAGGCGAACAGGCGCCCGCCCTCCTGCTTGCCGGCCGCTGCCGGTCGCGCGCCCTCCGGCGCGGTGTCGACCCGCTCGTACGACATCGTGCCGCCGCCGGGCGTCTCGTTGCCGGCGGGCGCCCGGGGCTTTCCGCCCTCGGCCTTGCCGCCCTCCGTGTTGCCGGCCGGCGGCGTCTCGGCCTTCGCCGCCTTGTCCTGCCCGTTGCCCCCGGCCGTCACGCTTTTGGGGTCCTCGCCCTCCTCGGCGATGAGGGCGATCAGGTCGTTGACCGGCACGTCGGCGGTGCCCTCCGGCACCACGATCTTGGCGAGCACGCCCTCGTCGACCGCCTCGACCTCCATGGTCGCCTTGTCGGTCTCGATCTCGGCCAGGATGTCGCCCGACTTGACGGTGTCGCCCTCCTTCTTGAGCCACTTGGCGAGGTTGCCCTTCTCCATGGTCGGCGAGAGGGCGGGCATCAGGACGTTGATCGGCATGGATTCAGGTCTCGGCGTGAGGAGGGGCGGCCGGATCGTCAGGAGGCGAAGCCTCAATGGGGAAGAGATCGTCGAGCGGAAACGGGGCGGCATCGAAGGGCGGCAGCACGACGTCCCCACCCCGCGCCACGGTGCCGAGGAGCAACCAATGGTCACCCACGAGCGCAAAGCCTTCGAGGACACCGTTGGCGGGATCGAGCAGCCAGAGGTGACCGACGCCGAACTCGGCATAGATCCGCCGCTTCGGCCCGCGGTCGAGCCGAGTGGTGGACGGGGACAGGATCTCGCAGACCCAGTCGGGCGGAGTCTCGATGAAGGCGGTCTTCGGAATGGCCGGCAAGCGTTCGAGGTGCCAGCCAGCCAGATCGGGCACGACCACATGAGGCCCGAGGTGAAGCTCGGGCTCGATCATGAAGATCCAGCCGCCGGGGCCACCGCGCCCCGGGAGAACGGGCGATCCAGTTCACCCGACAGCCGCGCCGACGCGATGCTGTGCAGCGGCCGCGGCCGCGGATGGGTCTCCAGCACCCCATCGACGATCTCGGCCACGAGGTGGTCCGGCACCGCCTCGAGGTCGGCATAGGTGGCCCAACGCGGCGCGGCCTCGGCCATGGGGAGCCTCAGTTGAAGCTCTCGGGATCGAGGCTCTCGGCCTCCATCCCGGCGCGGATGCGCGCGAAGGCCTCCTCCTCGGACATCTCGGTCTCGCGGGCATAGACCACGGCCGCCTGGCGGGCGAGGTCGATGAACAGGCGCCCCCAGGTCGCCGGGTCGTCGAAGGAGCGGCGCAGCGCGATGCTCACCGCCCCGTCGACCACGGCGGCGCGCAACACCTCGATCCCGCCCTGCTCAAGGGCGTCGGGCGGGATGTCGAGGGCCTCGAAGCGGGGCGCGTCGTCGGTCATGTCGCTCACCGGTAGCAGACGGCCTTGGCCGCCTCGATCACCTCGGCGACGTTCGGCAGGGCGAGCTTTTCGAGATTCGCCGCGTAGGGCATCGGCACGTCCTTGCCGGTGATGCGCAGGACCGGGGCGTCGAGATAGTCGAAGGCATCGACCATCAGGCGCGCGGCGATCTCGGCGCCGACGCCGGATTGCGGGAAGCCTTCCTCCACGGTGATGCAGCGGCCGGTCTTCTTCACCGAGGCGACCACGGTCTCCGAATCCATCGGCCGGATGGTGCGCAGGTCGATCACCTCGGCCTCGATTCCGGCTTCCGCGAGTTCGTGCGCGGCCTTCAGCGCATAGGTCATGCCGATGCCGAACGAGACGATCGTCACGTCCTTGCCCTCCCGATGCACCTTCGCCTTGCCGATCGGCACCGTGAAGTCGTCGAGCTTCGGCACCGGGAACGACTGGCCGTACAGGATCTCGTTCTCGAGGAAGACCACCGGGTTCGGGTCGCGGATCGCGCTCTTCAGGAGGCCCTTCGCGTCGGAGGCGGTGTAGGGCATCACGACCTTCAGGCCCGGCACGTTGGAGTACCAGGCGGCGTAGTCGTGGCTGTGCTGGGCGCCGACCCGGGCCGCCGCGCCGTTGGGACCGCGGAACACGATCGGGCAGCCGAGCTGGCCGCCGGACATGTACAGGGTCTTGGCCGCCGAGTTGATGATCTGGTCGATCGCCTGCATGGCGAAGTTGAAGGTCATGAACTCGACGATCGGCCGCAGGCCCGTGAACGCCGCGCCGACGCCGACGCCGGCGAAGCCATGCTCGGTAATCGGAGTGTCGACGACGCGCTTCGCGCCGAATTCCTGCAACAGCCCTTGCGTGATCTTGTAGGCGCCCTGGTACTCGGCGACCTCCTCGCCCATCACGAAGACCTTGTCGTCGCGGCGCATCTCCTCGGCCATCGCGTCGCGCAGGGCCTCGCGGACGGTCTGGGTCACCATCTCGGTGCCCTCCGGGATCTCGGCCATCGCCGGATCCTGGCCGCGATTGGTGATGACGGCCGGCGAAGCCGGTGTCTCGACCGGCTTGTCGTCCTCGGTCTTGGCGGCCGGGGCGGGGCGCTCGGCCTGGCCCTCGGCGTGCATGTCGGGGGCAGGCGCCTTCTGGCCCTCCTGCCCGCCCTTGCCGTTCGGCTTCGAACCGCCCGCCTGGACACCCTTGGGGTCCTCGCCCTCCTCGGCGAGCACCGCGATCGGGGTGTTGACCGCGACGTTGTCGGTCCCGTCGGCGACCAGGATCTTGGCGAGCACGCCCTCGTCGACCGCCTCGACCTCCATGGTCGCCTTGTCGGTCTCGATCTCGGCCAGGATGTCGCCGGCCTTGACCGGGTCACCCTCCTTCTTGAGCCACTTCGCGAGCTTGCCCTGCTCCATCGTCGGCGAGAGGGCGGGCATCAGGATGTCGGTCGGCATGGGGGACTCTGTCGATCCGGGAGAGGGGCGCGCCGGGTCGGGCGCCGGCCAGGGACGAAGCCGTCCGCGCAGGGGCGGGCGGCCGGGGGCGTCGGAGCGGCGCGGTCAGAGCAGGATGTCGGTCCAGAGCTCGGACGGATCCGGCTCGGGATCGCTGGTGGCGAAATCCGCCGACTCGTTCACGATCTCCCGCACCTTGGCGTCGACCGCCTTGATCTCGTCCTCCGCCACCTTGTGGGCTCCGAGCAGGCGCTTGCGGACCTGCTCGATCGGGTCGGATTCCTCGCGCATCCGGGCGACCTCGTCCTTGGTCCGGTACTTGGCCGGATCGGACATCGAGTGGCCGCGGTAGCGGTAGGTCTGCATCTCGAGGATGTAGGGGCCTTCCCCGTCGCGGGCATGCGCGATGGCCCGGGTCGCCGCCTCGCGCACGGCGCGCACGTCCATGCCGTCGACCTGCTCGCCCGGGATGCCGAAGGAGACGCCGCGCTTGGAAAAATCGGTCTGGGCCGAGGCCCGCGAGACCGAGGTGCCCATGGCGTAGCGGTTGTTCTCGATCACGTAGACCACGGGCAGCTTCCACAGCTGCGCCATGTTGAAGCTCTCGTAGACCTGGCCCTGGTTGGCCGCGCCGTCGCCCATGTAGGTGAGGCTCACCGCCCCGTCGCCGCGGTACTTGTTGGCAAAGCCGATGCCGGTGCCGAGCGAGACCTGCGCGCCGACGATGCCGTGGCCGCCATAAAAGTTCTTCTCGCGGGAGAACATGTGCATCGAGCCGCCCTTGCCGCGGGAGTAGCCTCCCTTGCGGCCGGTCAGCTCGGCCATCACGCCCTTCGGCTCCATGCCGCAGGCCAGCATGTGGCCGTGGTCGCGGTAGCCGGTGATGACCTGGTCGCCGTCCTTCGAGGCCATCTGGACCCCGATCACCACGGCTTCCTGGCCGATATAGAGGTGGCAGAAGCCGCCGATCAGGCCCATGCCGTAGAGCTGGCCGGCCTTCTCCTCGAAGCGGCGGATCAGCAGCATCTCGCGATAGGCGTGCAGGTCCTCGTCCCGGCTGAAGGCCGGCACGTTCGAGGCCGTGGGCGGCGGGGCCGCCTTCTCGCGGGTCTTGTCGCTCCCGCGGCGGGCCTCTTTCGCGGCATCCATCGGCACCCTCCCGGCTGCTACCCTGTTGGGAGCGTTTCTAGGGCAGGTGGCCGCGCAAATCGAGCGGTTCGGGACGGAAAGCCGCTTCCCAGCGCGGTCTCTCCGCAGGCTTTGCGCCTCACGGGTTGATGATGACCACGTCGTTGGGGTGGACGCGGCCGAGCACGACCCGGGCCCGCTCCTCCAGGAGGTCGCGGTCGATCTGGTCGCTGCGCAGCAGGGCGACGCGCCGCTCCCACTCGGCCCGGTCGGCCTTGGTGGCGTCGAGCTCCTGCTGGAGGTTGTAGGCCTGGATCTTCAAGGCCCGCTTGGCTTCGAGGCCGCGATTTCCATTCTCGGCCTCGTGCAGAAAGTAGCCGACCACGAGGATCGACACGGCGTAGAGGCCGAGCGGCAACAGGACGGCACGGGCGCGACGACGGACTACCATGCGGGAGAGCATGGGGCGGGAGGGTTAAGGAAGGCGTAAAGGGCTTTCGGTCGACAGGTCTCTTGTGAGGCAGGTTTGTCCCCGAACACGTTCGGGAAAAGAATGATGCGCGGGATCCCCTCTCCCGAGTGGGAGAGGGGTAGGGGCGATCGAAGATCGCGCAGGGTGGCTCGGGTTCAGGATGAAGCACGGAGCGTCAAGCTGCGCAGCTCGACGGCTCAGGGTCGTTTCGGAAGCCGAGCCACCCTCACCCCCGGCCCCTCTCCCAAACGGGAGAGGGGAGACCTGCGCCTCTTCTTCCAACGAATCGAATATCGTCGAAGGAGGTGTGACGATGCCGCTGGAGACCCTTCCGCACGATACGGCGGAGCATCTGAGAACCGACGAGGACGTCGCCCTGTACATCGAGGCCGTCCTCGAGGACGGCGACCCGGCGCTGATCCGCGACGCCATCGGGATCGTTGCCCGGGCCCGCGGGATGAGCCAGATCGCCCGCGAGGCGGGCCTGAGCCGAGAGAGCCTGTACAAAGCGCTCTCGCAGACCGGCAATCCGAGCTTCGAGACCGTGCGGGCGGTGTTGCAGGCGCTGGGCCTCCAGCTCAGCGTCAAGCGGGCCGACAAGCCGGCGGCGTAACGCGGGACATCACCGTAGAGGCTCACGCAGCCCCCCGCCACGCCGCCGGCGTGAGGCCGGTCGCCTGGGCGAAGCGGCGGGTGAAGTGGCTCTGCGAGGCGAAGCCGCAGGCGAGTGCGATCCCGGCGAGGCTCGTCCGGCCCTCCGCCAGCAAATCCTTGGCCCGGGCGATCCGCCGCTCGGTCACGTAGCGGTGCGGCGGCACGCCGAAGCTCGCCTTGAACATCTTGGCGAAGTGGAAGGTGCTGAGACCCGCCTCGTCGGCCAGCACCTCGAGGCTCAGGGCTTCGGCGAGACGCGCCTCGATCAGTTCCGCGATGCGGCGGCGGATCGCGGGCGCCAGGCCGCCCGTCACCGCCCGCGCGTCGCCTCCGGCATGGCGCCGCAGCAGGGCGTGGAGCAGGAGGTGGCAGGCGCTGCCGAGCGCCATCCGGTCGGCGCCCGCCGCCCAGTCGAGGGGCAGGACCGCGCCGCGCATCAGCATCGCGGTGGCGGGATCCTCGGCGAAGGTCAATTCGCGCAAGGAGACAGTGCGGGGATCGACGTCCAGCGCGCTCACCGCCTGGTAGGCCAGGGTCTCGGGCGCGACGTAGAGGTGCAGCATCCGCAAGCGACCGCCGATCAGCCAGCGGCTCTCGTGGCCGGCCGGCAGCAGGCAGAGCTTGTCCGGCCCGCCGCCCGACAGGGCGCCGTCCTCCCGCACCACGCCCTCGCCGCCTTCGAGGTAGAGGCTCAGGGTGTGATGGTCCGGCCGGTCGTAGCGGGCGCGGTTGTCGCGGTTCTGCCACTCGGCCAGCGACAGCCCGCGCCCGATCTCGGCCGTGCGCAGGAGCGCCGCGCCGGTGCGGGACAGGGCATCGTGGACGTCGGGATTCGGCTCGGTCACTTTGTGGGCCAGGAAGACATCGCGAAAAAACCGTAGGGGCGGGCTGCGGTGTCCGGCAACGGGGCAGGCCCCATGACGGGCGGAAAGACCGCAAGAATCGGCAACGCCGCCACCGGAAACGGGAAGCCGGCGGGCGTGAACCCGGCCTATGCCGGCACATCCCAGCCCACCGGAACCCGCTACGCCGTGACCGCCTTCCTCTACGCCCTGACCGTGCTCGTCTGGGGCACGACCTGGATCGCCATCAAGCACCAGCTCGGCGCCGTCGCCTTCGAGGCCTCGATCGCCTATCGCTTCGCGCTCGCCGGCGCGGTGCTGGTCTGTGCCCTGGCCCTCGCCGGGCGGCTCAAACCCATCCCGTGGCGCCACCAGCCCTTCATGCTGTTGCAGGCGCTCTGCCTGTTCTCGTGCAACTTCGCCTGCTTCTACCTCGCCACGCGCTCGGTCCCGAGCGGAATCGTCTCGGTGGTGTTCTCCGCCGCCACCGTGTTCAACGTCGCCAACGCCTATCTCTTCCACCGCCGCCGCCCGGCGCCGCGGGTGCTCGCCGGGGCGGTGATCGGGCTTGTCGGCATCGCCTGCCTGTTCCGGGACACGCTGGTGAGCACCGCCCTCGACCGGGACACCGCGATCGGGCTGGGCCTGGCGCTGCTCGGCACCTGGTTCTTCTCGGCCGGCAACCTCGTCTCGGCCCGCAACCAGCGCCACGGGCTGCCCGTCGCCACGGTGAACGCCTACGGGATGCTGTATGGCGCCGCGCTCGTGGCGACGATCGCGGCCTTGCGCGGGGTGCCGTTCGGCTTCGATCCGTCGCCCGCTTACGTCGGGGCGCTCCTCTACCTCGCCATCCCGGGCTCGGTGATCGGCTTCACCGCCTACCTGACGGTGGTGCACCGGATCGGCCCCGAGAAGGCCGCCTACATGACCGTGCTGTTTCCGGTCGTGGCGCTCACGATCTCGGTCTTCGCGGAAGGCTACCGGGTGACGCCGCTCGCGGGCCTGGGTTTCGCCCTGGTGCTCGCCGGCAACGCCGTGGTGTTCGCCCCCCTGCAGGCCGTGCGCGCGCAACGAAAAGGCCGCCCGGAGGCGGCCTGCAAGGCATGATCCTGTCATGAGCGGGGAGGGGCCTTCGACGCCCCTCCCCTTGAAACAGATCAGCCGATCTTCAGCGCGCCGCGGCCGAGGTAGCGAGCCTGGGTGCCCAGGCCTTCCTCGATGCGGATGAGCTGGTTGTACTTGGCCAGTCTGTCCGAGCGGGCGAGCGAACCGGTCTTGATCTGCCCGCAATTGGTCGCAACGGCGAGGTCGGCGATGGTCGCGTCCTCGGTCTCGCCGGAGCGGTGCGACATCACCGCGGTGTAGCCGGCGCGGTGGGCCATGTCGACGGCGGCGAGCGTCTCGGTGAGCGAGCCGATCTGGTTGACCTTGACGAGGATCGAGTTCGCCGTGCCCTTGGCGATGCCCTCCGACAGGCGGGTGACGTTGGTCACGAACAGGTCGTCGCCGACGAGCTGGCAGCGGTCGCCGACCTTGTCGGTGAGCGCCTTCCAGCCGGCCCAGTCGTCCTCGGACATGCCGTCCTCGATCGACAGGATCGGGTAGGAATCGACGAGCTTCGCCAGGTAGGTGGCCTGGGCCTCCGGATCGCGGGTCTGGCCCTCGCCCTCGTAGACGTACGCGCCGTTCTTGAAGAACTCGGTGGCGGCGCAGTCCAGCGCCAGCACGATGTCGCGGCCCGGCTCGAAGCCGGCGGCGCGGATCGAGTCCATCACGAAGTCGAGGGCGGCTTCCGCCGAGGGCAGGTTGGGGGCGAAGCCGCCCTCGTCGCCGACATTGGTGTTGTGGCCGGCCTTCTTCAGGGCGCCCTTGAGGGTGTGGAACACCTCGGCGCCCCAGCGCACCGCCTCGGCGAGCGAGTCGGCGCCCACCGGCATGATCATGAATTCCTGGAAGTCGATCGGGTTGTCGGCATGCGCGCCACCGTTGATGATGTTCATCATCGGCACCGGCAGGATCCGGGCCTGGGTGCCGCCGACATAGCGGTAGAGCGGCAGGCCGGAGGCCTCGGCGGCGGCCTTGGCGACGGCGAGCGAGACGCCCAGGATCGCGTTGGCGCCCAGCCGCGCCTTGTTCGGCGTGCCGTCGAGCTCGATCATCGCCTCGTCGATCGCGGCCTGCTCCTCGGCATCCATGCCGCCGATGGCGTCCAGGATCTCGCCGTTGACCGCCTCGAGGGCCTTGAGCACGCCCTTGCCGCCGTAGCGGGACTTGTCGCCGTCGCGCAGCTCCACCGCCTCGTGGGCGCCGGTCGAGGCGCCGGAGGGGACGGCGGCGCGGCCGAAGGAGCCGTCCTCCAGGAGGACGTCGACCTCGACGGTGGGGTTGCCCCGGCTGTCGAGGATCTGGCGGGCGGCGATGTTGGTGATCGCGGTCATGAGAGGATCTCTCGGGCAGGCTTTACGGCGTTCGCGCGGCTTATCGGCCAAGATGCCGCCTGCGGCAAGCCGCCCATGGGTGGGGACGACGGCATGATGCCCACGGGGCATGCAGGCGGGAGCGAAGCCCGGGGTGATCCGCGCGCGGTTTCGCGCCGGCCCGCGCGGGTCTATAGGGCAGCCATGACCCAAGATATGTCACACCACGCCCGCCAGCTCGGGCAGCTCAGCGCCCAGCCGCGCTCGCCGGAAGAGGCCCAGCTCGACCGCGTGCCGAACCCGCACCCGGATACCGATTACTGCGCCCGCTTCACCGCGCCGGAATTCACCTCGCTCTGCCCGGTGACCGGCCAGCCCGACTTCGCCATCCTGGTGATCGACTACGTGCCGGACCAGTGGCTGGTCGAGTCGAAGTCGCTGAAGCTGTACCTGCACAGCTTCCGCGATCATGGCGCCTTCCACGAGGATTGCACCGTCGGCATCGGCCGCCGTCTGACTGCGCTCCTGGAGCCGCGCTACCTGCGCATCGGCGGCTACTGGTACCCGCGCGGCGGCATCCCGATCGACGTGTTCTGGCAGACCGGCACCCCGCCGGCCTCGGTCTGGCTGCCCGACCAGGGCGTGCCGCCCTACCGCGCCCGCGGCTGACAACGAGAAGGGCGGCCGGGTCACCCCGGCCGCCCTCTTTCAGCTCACGGTCGCGTCAGGCCTCAGTAGCCGTACCCGTAGGCCGGGGCCGGGGCGCCGTAATAGCCGTAGCCGTTGCGGCGGGCCGCGTCGGCCGCAGCCGCCGCGCCGATCGCCCCCACGGCGGCGCCGGCGATGCCGAGGCCGACCGCGGCGCCCGGCGAGATGCCGCGGCGGCGGCCGCCATAGGCGTAGGGCCGGCCGGCATAGCCGCGGCCATAGCCGTAGCCGTGGTGGTGGCCGTAGCCGTGGCCGCGCCAGCCCTGGGCCTGCGCCGGCGAGGGCGCGACGGTGGACATGGCGCCGAGGGCGACGGCGAGGGCCGGAATGATCGCCAGCTTGCGCATCGTTGATCTCCTGCTTTCGTTCAAGCCATATGACCCCGATAACGAGCGTGACCGGCAAAGGTTCCCGCAATCAAGCGTTCCCGCAATCGTCTGCGTCCGGGGCCGCCCGCCTGCGCTGCGCTGGACCGGGATCCGGCTGTCGCACCAGGGGACGTGACTGTCGCTGATCCTGCCGGGCGCCGCCTGAACTCAGCCTGAACTTCGATCGTGGCCGGATCGTCAGCCGGCGCGGGCGAGGCGCCGGGCGGTGGCGAGCCCGAGGACCAGGATCGCGACGGCGCAGAGGCTCAGCGCCGGCAACTGGCCGAGGGCGTCGAGGCCGACCCCCATCACGGCGACGCCGAGCGCCTGGCCGCAGAAGAACGAGAAGGCGTGGAGCGCCACCGCCGAGGCCCGGGCCTCCGGCGCCACCTCGGTCACCTGCACCTGGAAGGTGTTGTGCAGCATGTAGAAGCCGAGGCCGAGCGCCACGAGCGCCGCCGCATCCGCCTGCCAGGAGCCGGCGAGGCCGACGACGAGGAGCGCTCCGCCCGAGACCGCGCCGCCCGCCATCAGCATCCGGGTCTGGCCGAGGAAGCGCAGCAGCAGCCCGACGGTGAGCGAGTAGGCCAGCCCCCCGGCGGCAAAGCCCGCGAGCACCAGGCCGGCCTCCTTCGGGCCGCCCTCGCCGCGGGCCTCGATCAGGTGGGCGAGGTGCGGGAAGATGCCGAACACCGCGATCGCCTCGACGAAGACGGCGCCGAACAGCACCCGGGCGCGGGGATTGCGCAGGATGGCGCGGTAGCGCGACAAGGCCGGGGCGAGGGCGAACCGGCCGCCGGGGGCGCGCAGGCGCCGGGCGAAGCCGAGGGCGACGCCGAGAAGACCCAGGGCCCCGACCCCGGCGGCGAGGCCGAACACCCCGCGCCAGCCGATCGCGCCCTCGATCAGCCCGGCGATGGTCGAGCCGGAGAGCTGGCCGAGGATCACCGCGACGAGGAAGCGGCCGATCGCCACCTGGCGCTGCGCGATCGGGATGCGGTCGCCCATCATGGCGAGCGAGAGCGGGATCACCCGCCCGCCGCCGCCCCGGCGAGCATCCGCAGGCCGAACAGGGTGCCGATGTCACCGGCGACGATGCAGGCCCCGAGCGCCAGGGTGAGCACGAACAGGCAGGCCACCACCACCCGCTCCTTGCCGAGCGCGTCGCCGACCGGCCCGAGCACCGGCTGGATCAGCGCGTAGGGCAGGGCGAAGGCGGTGGAGAGGAGCGCCACGGTGGCGGGCGGGCTCGCGAGGTCGCGGGCCAGCACGCCGACCAGCGGCTCGACGACGCGGCCGGCGAAGGTGCTGGCGAAGCCCCCGGCGGCCAGGACCGCGATCAGGCGCGAGGGCGAATCGGGCTGCGAAGCCACGGCCCGAGGCATCTTGGCCTGAGGCGTCTCTGCGGCCTGCACCGCCGCCGCCTCGTCAGCCGCCGACCCCTTCCGATCCCCGCGCTTTGGCCAACCGGTCGAAGGCCTGGAGCTCGGCGAGCAAAGCCGGCATCTGGCGCAGGGGCACCATGTTGGGCCCGTCGGAGGGCGCCCGGTCGGGATCGGGATGGGTCTCGATGAACACGCCCGCGACCCCCACCGCCACCGCGGCCCGGGCCAGCACCGGCACGAATTCCCGCTGGCCGCCGGAGGTGGCGCCCTGGCCGCCGGGCTGCTGCACCGAGTGGGTGGCGTCGAACACCACCGGCAGGCCGCCGCTCACCCCCGCCATGATCGGCAGGGCGCGCATGTCCGAGACCAGCGTGTTGTAGCCGAAGGAGGCGCCGCGCTCGGTGAGCAGCACGTTGGGATTGCCGGCCCCGGTGATCTTGGCCGCGACATGGGCCATGTCCCAGGGGGCGAGGAACTGCCCCTTCTTGACGTTGACCACCCGCCCGGTGGCGGCGGCCGCCAGCAGCAGGTCGGTCTGCCGGCACAGGAAGGCCGGAATCTGCAGGATGTCGACGGCCTGCGCGGCCTCGGCGCAGTGGCCGGGCTCGTGCACGTCGGTGACGACCGGCAACCCCAGGGTCTCCCGGATCTCCGCGAAGATCGGCAGCGCCTGGTCGAGACCGAGGCCGCGGCTCGACCCGGCCGAGGTGCGGTTGGCCTTGTCGAACGACGACTTGAAGACGAGGCCGATCCCGAGCCGCGCCGCCATCTCCTTGAGGGCGCCCGCGACCTCGAGGGCGTGGCTCCGGCTCTCCAGGGCGCAGGGCCCGGCGATCAGGCTCAGCGGCAGGTGGTTGCCGAACCGGACGGAGCCGGCGGCGACGGTGACGGGCGAGGCGGCGGGCGCGGAGGATTGGGTCGGCATGATGGGTTGAGGCGTAGCGGGTTTCGGCGGGCGCGGGAAGGTGGTGGGGTGGAGTCGTGCCTGCGCCTCGCGGGTGGGTGCTTTGCCGAACGCGAGGGATGCGGCACCGGGTCTTCGATCATGCCGGCTCATCTCAGCGTGATCGTTCCGGCCCATCCCCACGCCTGGGGCGGGGCTCTCGGGGGAAACGAATGGCGCAGGGATCCCCCTCTCCCCGCGAGCGCAGGGCTGTCCGGGGAAAGACGAGGCGCAGGAAATTCCCTCTCCCCGCGGGCGGGGAGAGGCTTTCGTCCCCCTTGTCGGGGACGAAAGGAGCGGAGGCGAAAGCCGCAGCGAGGGTGAGGGGGTGTTTCCGAAGGAGCCACATCCGTTGACACCCCCCTCACCCTCGCCCTGCGGGCTTCCTGAGCCCCTTCGGAGCTCAGGCCTCTCCCCGCCCGCGGGGAGAGGGGAAACCCGCGCTTTTTTCCCCGGACAGCCCTGCCGCGAGCGGGGAGAGGGCCTGAACTCCGAAGGGGCTCACCCTCGCCCCGGGGAACGCACCGCGCTCCTCTCGCCGCGAAAGCCTCCCGGACAGCCCTGCGCCTACGGGAACGCGTCTTCTGGAAGCCGTCGATCCGCGTCACGGTTTACGACGGCGAAGTGCGCACCGACGAGCACGGTCCATTGCCGGCCGGGCGCGAGGCCTACCGAAACCGGTCCGGACCAGACGTCGCGGGTTTCCGGTCACGCGAAAAGTCACCCCGAAAGCGGCCCCGGCCATGGCACGCCCTCGTTTCATGAATTTGACAATCGTCCATCATAGGAGACAATCGGACCCAGACAGGAGCCATGCCATGCCGTCCCGACCCATCCTCCCACCCCCGGGAGCCGCCCGATGACCGGCGCGGCTCTCCTCTGCCTCGTCGCCGGGGCGGCCCTGGTGGTGCAGAATGCCCTGATGGGCGCGATCGTGGCGCGGGGCACCGGGCTGACCGGGGCGCTGCTGTGCAACTCTCTCGTCGGGCTGTCGCTGCTCGGGCTGGTCGAGGTCTGGCGCAGCGGTCCGGCCTTTCCGCTGCGGCTGGCCGAGCGGGCGGAGCCCTGGTTCCTGGTGCCGGGGCTCCTCGGCACCCTGGTCGTGGCCGCGAGCCTCTACGGCTACCGGCAGCAGGGCGCGACCGTCACGGTGGCTCTGGTGGTGGCGGGCCAGCTCACGGCGGGGATCGCCGGCGATGCGATGGGGCTCACCGGCCGCAAGGGCGGCCTCGGGCCGGAGACCTGGATCGGGGCGGCCTTGCTGGTCGGCGGCGCGGTCCTGATCCTGCGCGGGCGGGGGCCGGCCTGAAGGCCCCCTCGCGTCAGCCCCGGCCGCCCCGGGGCGCCTCGGCGGAGACGGCCGAGACGAGGCCGTCCGGCGCAGCCCCGGGCCGAGCAGGTTGACGGCCACGTGGAGGCCGATGGCCGGTCCGAAGACCAGGGCCAGCATGAGAAGAAGGACCACCACGACGCTGCGGTCGCGGGTGGCGGCGGCGCCGGAGCGGGCGCCCGTCGTCATCAGGGTCATGGCTCACCTCGTTCGACCGGCCGCATCGGCGCCGGTCGCGGGCGAGCCCGATCAGCGATCAGGCGCGTGTCACGCGAGGCGGTACCGAGGCGGCGCGGTCCGTCGACTACTGTCGCTGGGCATGGGGGATGAAGGATTCCGGTGATGCCGCGCACGGCCGAGTCGTCGGCCGCCCACGGACGAGGGCCACATGCGTGCGAACCCCCGCCGCGTCAAGGGGCAGGGCGCGGTTTTCCCCCGCCGTGGAGGCAGGGTCACGCCGGGCGCGAGGCGCGCGCGTTTCCGGGGCGCCGGCCGCACGGGACGATTGAACCCTTTGTCCTCGCCGCATTTGTTTGTCACAAGCCGGACGATCCCCGCCCCTCGTGCCGCGATGCCGGCACCGAACCCGAAAAGACCAGCCCGCCCTCCATGACCGATCCCGTGACGACCCCCACCGACGACGCCGCCCCGGTCCCGACCGGCGTGCCGGGCTTCGACAGCATCCTGGAGGGGGGATACGCGGCCAACCGCGCCCACCTGGTCGAGGGGCGGCCGGGCTCCGGCAAGACCACGCTGGCGCTGCAATTCCTCCGCGACGGGGCGCGGCTCGGCGAGCGCTGCCTCTACATCACCCTGTCGGAGAGCCGCCGCGAGCTGATCTCGGTCGCCGCGCGCCACGGCTGGTCGCTCGACGGAATCGAGATCTTCGAGCTGGTGCCGCCCGAACTGAGCCTCGATCCGCGCCAGCAGCAGAGCCTTGTCCATTCCTCCGATCTCGAACTCGGCGAGACCGTGCGGCTCGCCATCGCGGAGATCGACCGGGTCAAGCCGCAGCGGGTGGTGTTCGACAGCCTGTCGGAGATCCGCCTGCTCTCGCAGGGCTCGCTGCGCTACCGCCGGCAGGTGCTGGCGCTCCGCAGCTACCTGCTGATCCACGACACCACCGCGCTCCTCCTCGACGACCTCACCGCCGAGCAGGACGACCTCAACCTGCACAGCCTCTGCCACGCGGTGATCCAGCTCGAGCAGCTCGCCCCGCTCTATGGCGGCGAGCGCCGGCGCCTGCGGGTGATCAAGATGCGGGGCACGCATTTCCGCGGCGGCTACCACGACTACGTCATCCGCCGCGGCGGCCTCGTGGTGTTCCCGCGCCTGATCGCGGCCGAGCATCACCACGCCTACGACATCGACCGTCTCGGCAGCGACAATGCCGGCCTCGACGCGCTGCTCGGCGGCGGCCTCGACCGGGGCACCAGCACGATGCTGCTCGGGCCCTCGGGCGTCGGCAAGTCCTCGACCGCGCTCGCCTACCTGACGGCGGCCCTGGCGCGGGGGGAACGCGGGCTGATCCTGAGCTTCGACGAGCCGACCGGGATCCTGGTGCGCCGGGCCGCCGGCCTTGGGATGGACGTGACCGGGGCGATGGCGGACGGGTCGCTGCGGGTCGAGCAGATCGACCCGGCGGAGGTCTCGCCGGGCGAGCTCGCCGCGATGGTGCGCGAGGCCGTCGAGCGCGAGGACGTGCGCGTCGTCGTGATCGACTCGCTCACCGGCTACCAGAACGCGATGCCGGGCGAGCAGTACCTGATGCTGCAGATGCACGAACTGCTGACCTACCTGAACCAGCAGGGCGTGACGACGCTGCTCGTGCTCGCCCAGCACGGGCTCGTCGGACAGATGTCGACGACGGTCGATCTCACCTACCTCAGCGACACCGTGATGCTGTTTCGCTTCTTCGAGGCGGATGGGCGCTTGCGCCGGGCGGTGTCGGTGGTCAAGAAGAGGGTGGGGCCGCACGAGGACACCATCCGGGAACTTCGGATCGACGGCGACGGTTTGCGGGTCGGCGAGCCGCTGGCAGGGTTCCGGGGCATCCTGACGGGCGTGCCGAGCTACCACGGCGCGCTGGGCCGCCTGCTGGCCGAGAGCGAGACTTCCCCTGGGGATCGGCCGGGCCGGGACAGCGATGAGAGAGAGTGATCCCCCGGTCCTGATCCTCGCCCCCGCCGGGCGCGACGCCGCGGTGGCGGCCAGCATCCTGGACGAGGCCGGCCTGCGGGCGGAGGTCTGCCCCGACCTGCCGGAGCTGGTCGCCCGGCTCGACGAGGGCAGCTGCGCCGTCCTCACCGAGGAGGCCCTGCGCGCCTCCGACCGGCACGGGCTCGCCGCCTACCTCGCCGGGCAGGAGCCGTGGTCGGATTATCCCTTCGTGCTGCTCACCTTGCGCGGCACGCCGCCGGATGCCCGGCTGATGGAGTCGCTGGGCAACGTCACCCTGCTGGAGCGGCCGTTCCACCCCGCCACCCTGGTCACCGCGGCGCGCTTCGCCGTGCGGGCGCGGCGGCGCCAGCGCGAGGCGGCGGCCTTCCTGCACGAGCGCCAGCAGACCGCCGAGCGCCAGGCCCTGCTGATCCGCGAGCTGCACCACCGGGTGAAGAACACGCTCGCCACCGTGCAGGCGCTGCTCGGCGCCTCGGCGCGGGGCGCCACCAGCGTCGACGAGTTCTACCAGGGCTTCTCGGCCCGGGTGATCTCGCTCGCCAAGACCCACAACCTCCTGACGGAGGATTACTGGCAGATGGCCTCGCTCCAGGAGATGCTGGAGAACGAGCTCGGCCCCTACAACGACGAGGCCGGCAAGCGCATCACGCTGAAAGGCCCGCTCGTCGAACTCACCGCCGACCTCGCGGTGCCGACCGGCATGGCGATCCACGAACTGACCACCAACGCCGCCAAGCACGGCGCGCTCTCGGTGCCCGAGGGGCGCATCACCGTGACCTGGGCCGTCGACCAGGCCGAGGCCGGCCGGCGCCTGCGCCTCGACTGGACCGAGCGCGGCGGCCCGCGTACCGCCGAACCGACCCGCAAGGGCTTCGGCTCGACCCTGCTGCAACGGGTGCTCACCATGCAGTGCGGCGCCGACATCCGCTTCGACTTCAAGCCGACCGGCTTGCATTTCCGCATGGAGGCGCCGCTGGTCGAACACCGGACGGTACCGCATTATTGAAAGACGGCTCGATCGACTGTTCCAGTCGATCCGGCGCATCCGCCGACACCTCTCCCCATCATCCCGGGGCCGCGAAAGCGGAACCCGGGATCCATAACCGTTGACGATGCAGGACGACGCGGGACGCTGCCAGCCTTTTCAGGACTCGTTGGCGGTCATGGATCCCGGGTTCTGCTACGCAGCCCCGGGATTGTCTGTTGGTTCGGTTGTAGAGTGATCCCGTTCCGCCTCGGCGGGATGCCCGGTCCGGATGGCCATCCGGACCGGGCGCGGATCGGTCGAGCGTCCCGGGATGGGGCTCGCGCCCGTCGTCATCTGGCTCGCCGGTCCGCATTCCTCGCCACGCTTGATGAGTTGCCTGGGCCTCTCCTCGACGCCCGCAGACAATCCCAAGCGGCCTCAGGATAGACCCGGATGACCCAACCCGCCACCTCACCCACCCGCTTCATCGGAGCCGATGTCGGCAAAGCCGAGATCGTCCTCCACGACAGCCGCGGCAACGCTCGTCACACCATCCCCAACAAGCCCAAGGACCTCGCCGCCTTCGCCGCCAAAGCGGACCTCGATGCGACCTGCCTCGTCATCTGCGAAGCCACCGGCGGCTACGAGGATGCTCTGCTGGCCGCTCTCCTCGCCGTCGGATGCCCCGCCCACCGCGCCGACGCCCGCAAGGTCAAGGCGTTCATCCACTCCTACGGCACCCTCGCCAAGACCGACGCCCTCGACGCCAAGGCCCTGGCGGCTTACGGCCGGGAGCGCCACACCTCCCTGGCCCGCTGGCAAGCCCCTGATCCCGATCAGGAAAACCTCCAGAGCCTGGTGCTCACCCGCGCCGACTTCGTGGCTCAGCGCACCGCCAACCGCAATCGTCTGGCCGCGCCGGGATCTGGACCCGTCCAGGCTTATCTGGAAACCCTCATCACCGCCCTGTCCGAGCAGATCGAGGCGATCGAGGAGGCGATGGCCGAGACCCTGCGCAAGGCCGCCGCGCTCAGCCGGGCCAAGAAGGCGCTGACCTC
Organism: Methylobacterium aquaticum; assembly: GCF_016804325.1. Lineage (NCBI taxonomy): Bacteria > Pseudomonadati > Pseudomonadota > Alphaproteobacteria > Hyphomicrobiales > Methylobacteriaceae > Methylobacterium > Methylobacterium aquaticum. Next base: position 2,959,511 of record NZ_CP043627.1, on the reverse strand, counting down.
GATCAAGGGCATCGGCGACACCTCTGCCATCATCCTGCTCGCCCTGATGCCCGAGCTCGGCCGTATCGACCGGCGCCAGGCGACGTCCCTGGCCGGACTCGCCCCGCATCCCAACCAGAGCGGGACCACCGAGCGCTACCGACGCACAAAGGGCGGACGGCCCGAGATCAAGCAGGCTCTGTTCCTCCCCGCCCTGACCGCTACCCGCTTCAACCCCGTGCTCAAAGACACCTACCAGCGCCTCATCGCAGCGGGCAAAAAGCCCATCGTGGCGATCGTCGCCATCATGCGACGCCTCCTCGTCATCGCCAACGCACGCCTGCGCGATGCCTACGCCGAGGAGCAAAAAATCGCGCTCGCAACCGAAGCCAACTGAGTTGATGACGACGGAGGGTTCGAGTTCGGTCCGTCCGATCCAACCGTTCCGGCCGTCACCCCGCGCCAGGCAGGAGCGCCGCCGCCACCGCCTCGGGCGTCGCGAACAGATGGGCCGGCCCCGCGCTGGCGAGCGCTTCCGCCCGCGTATAGCCCCAGGTCACCGCCCCGAAGGCGAGGCCCGCCTGCGTCGCGGCGGCGTGGTCGCGCAATTCGTCGCCGAGGCACAAGACGTCGGTGGGGGAGACGCCGCTGGCCCGCAGAATGGCCCGGAACCGCCGCGCCTTGCCGAACAGCGCCGCGCCGCAGGCGTAACGGTCGATCAGGCCGGCGCTCTCCGGTCCGAGCACCCGGCGCACCACGTCCTCGCGGTTCGAGCTGACGAGGACCAGGGCGACGCCGCCGGCCCGCAAATCCGCGAGCAGGCCGGGCATGCCGGGGAAGAGCGACAGGTCGCCGGCGTCGCGGGCGGCGAGGCGGCGCATGTGGCGGGCGATCAGCGGCAGCTTCCAGGCCGGCACGCCCAGATGCCGCAGCACCGCCCGCGCCTCCAGGGTCCGCAGGGTCTCGACCTCGTGCGCGGCCGGCCGGCGGAAGCCGTAGCGGTCGGCGACGCCGGGGAGCACCCGGGAGAACCACGGGAAGGTGTCGGCGAGGGTGCCGTCGAAATCGAGGATGACGAGCCGGTAGGGCGGACCGGTCCGGTCCGCCCTCGAGGGAGGAGGGCCGGTCCGGTCCGTTACCAGCACACGCGGGGCAGCCGGCGCTTCCAGCGCTGGCCGATGCGCAGGTCCTCGTCGCCGGTGCGGCGCTTCACCCGCGGGCGGGTCTCGCCGTCCTCGGGGCCTTGCGGCGCCGCCTCGGTCTTCGGCAGTTCGATCCTCTCCGGGCGCCGGGCGGCGGCCGGGACGGTGATCGGCGCGGGCGTCTGGATCGGGGCCTCGTCGGGCCAGTCCTCGGGCCACACGAAGGCCGGGCGCGGGCCGGCAGTACGGCGGGGCGCCGGCTCCGCGGTGCGGTAGCGGCGGACGCGGGGGAGCTTCGGCTCGGGCTCGGGCGCGACCTCCGGCTCGGGCTCGGGCTCCGGCGGGGCGATCAGGCTCGGCAGGACGCGCTTGGGTGAAGCGGCAGTCTTCGACGAGGCCGAATCCTTGGTGGCGAAGATCTTGTCGGCAAGATTCTTGTCGGCTTGCGTCTCGGCGGGGGCCTTGCCGAAGATCGGCGGCTCCGGCGGGTCGAAGCGGCCGGACTGGGTGGCCGCGGCGGCCTCCTCGAAGAGGCCGGTGCCGGCCCAGAGGTTGCGGCTGGGGAGGAGGGCCGGGTCTCGGGCTCGCTCGGGCCGGGCGCGCTCGCCGCCGGCTTGGGGGCGCCCAGCGGCTTGGCGGCGGCAGGCTTGACCGCGGCAGGGGGCTTGGCGGCGCCTTGCGGCTTGAAGAGGGCCTCCGCCGGGTTCGAGAAGCCCGTCGAGGGCTTTCCGGCGGGGCGCTCGCTCTGGGGCCGCTCGCCGTCGGGCAGGGGGGAGGTGCGGCTGCGCTTGATCTCGACCGTGAATGACGGTCTCGCGCGGTGGCGCGTCATTGAATGTCCTGAAGCGATCTGTTCGGAATCAGTCGCCCGCGGCCATGCACGCGGGCACGATCCTCACTTAGGATGGGTGACAGGGATTGTCCATGCCAAGAATTGATAAAGTCTCAACGGAGGTCACAGTGACGGCATCGCGATGCACTCACGCCGGCATTGTTCTGGCGGGCGCGAGCTTTGACACAATCGTGTCCCAGTCGTCGGCCGAATCGCGCACCCCACGGGAGGACCGCCGGTGAACCTCTTCGTCCTCACCGGAGCCGGCATCTCGGCCGAGAGCGGGCTCGGCACCTTCCGGGATCCGGGTGGGCTGTGGCGGCGCTTCGACCCGATGCGGCTCGCCACGCCCGAGGCCTTCGCCGCCGAGCCGGACGAGGTCCACGCCTTCTACAACCTGCGGCGCCGGGGCGTGCGGGAGGCCGCGCCCAACGCCGCCCACGCGGCGCTCGTGCGCCTGGAGGCGGGCCTCGCCGCCCGCGGCGGCCACCTCTTCCTCTGCACCCAGAACGTCGACGACCTGCACGAGCGCGCCGGCGCCCGGGCGGTCACCCACATGCACGGCGAGCTGATGCGGGTGCGCTGCACCGCCTGCGGCGAGGGCCGCCCCTGGCCCGAGGACCTGTCGGTCGAGACCGCCTGCCCGTCCTGCGGGCGGCGGGGCGGGATGCGCCCGGACGTGGTCTGGTTCGGCGAGGTGCCGCTCCATCTCGACGCCATCGCGGACGCCCTCGACGAGGCCGACCTGTTCGTCGCCATCGGCACCTCCGGGGCGGTCTATCCGGCGGCGGGGTTCGTGGCGCGGGTGAGGGGCGCCGGGATCCCGACCCACGAGATCAACCTCGCCCCCTCCGACACCGCCGGCCTGTTCGATGCCGCCACCTACGGCCCGGCCACGCGGGCGGTGCCGGCCTTCGTCGACGGCCTCCTGCGCGAGACCGGCGGATCGACGCCGTGAACCGGTACCGTGCCCTGTCCGAATGGACGACCGGCCACCGGTCGTCTCCAGCCCCTTCGCAAATCCTGCCCTTCGCCATTCCCGACGATCGTCGTCAGGCTTTCGACGCAGGCGCGAGATGCGCCTGGGCAAACAGGACAGAGCGTTCCAATCATCTTGCGGGGCGTCTCAAATCACGACGGCTCTCGTGCTTGTTGCCGCCGAGCCATATCGGCCCGGAAGGTCTCGTCATAGTCACATCGCATCGACACTCATGCGGGATCGCGCATGCCTCTCCGCATCCGCGACGATGATGGGAGACGGCTCAGCAATCCACCGATCTAGGACTTGAAGGATGTCTCGACTCGCTCTGGCGCTGTTCCTGTCGGCCGTCGGCCTCGGGGCGGCGCGGGCGGCACCGGCCGGTCCGGTGGCCGAGCCCCTGCCGGCGGATGTCTGCGGCGCCCTGCACAAGGACTTCGCCGCCGCCCTCCGCTTCCCGCTCAAGGCCGGTCTCGGGGCGCCGGCCACGGTGATCGACGATACGCCCGCCGGGACGGCCTGCACGTTCTCCGGCCAGGCCACGGGGCTGACGCACCGCTTCGACGATGCCCTCAAGCGCCTGCAGAAGCACGTGGAGGGCTGGGAAGCGATCCCGGATTTCGCGGCCGACGGGCCGGGCTCGACCGTGGAGGGATATCGCAGGGGCGACCGGCGCATCGTCTTCGCACTCACCGTCGAGCCGCCGGCCGGAGCATGCGACAACGCGGTCCAGGCCTCCTGCAAGGTACCGCGGACGCGCTGGCCATGGACGTTCAGGGCCGTCGCCTACCGGCAATAGAGCCGGTCGCGCCGGCGCTCAGGGCGCGTAGGCGCTGGCGGCCGCCGGCAGGGCGGTGGGCAGAACCGTGCGGGCGGCGAGCGGCCGCAGGCTCGGGCGCAGCCACGGCCCCTCGACGGCGAAGCTCCCGCCCGCCCGCCCGTCGGGCCCGGGCTCGATCCGGGCCTCGGCGCCGAGCCGCCGCTCGGACAGGAAGATCCGGCCGCCGAGGCTCGCGGCGAGGGACGCGCCGCGGAGCTGGCCCTGGCCGATCTCGGCGATGCCGTCGCTCACCGTCAGGCTGACCCGGGCGCGCTCGAAATGGGTCCGGCCGCCCCGGCGCAGGGCGGTGGCGGCGGAATCGGGGCGCTGGGCGAGGTCGGCGAGGTTCACCCCGAGGATCTCCCCGCCCTCGACCGTGGCGACGGCCCGGCCCGCGAGGCGCCGGACGAGGTCGGCGGGGCTCGATCCGGCCCCGTCGAGGGCGACCGAGGCTTGCGCCCGGCCGAGGATCCAGCGCGGCCAGCCGAGATCGGCGAAGAGGCCGCCGAGATCGACCCGGTCGGCGCTGCCCTGGAGGCGGGCGTCGAGGCCGGACGGCAGGGCGGCCAGCGCCGCCCGCCCCTTGACCGTGCCGCCCTGCACCGTGGCCCGTCCCAGCGTCGCCTCCACGGTGCCGTCGCGCACCAGCAGGCCGGCGGCGACGTCCTGGGCCTCCAGCGGGCCGAGGCGGGCGGAGGCCGCGGAGAGGCGCAGGTCGAGGTCGCCGCCGGTGAACCCGTCGAGGGCCAGCGGCGCCCGACTCCAGGCGCCCTCGGGCATCGCCTCGGGGATCAGGCCCGAGAGGTCGATCCGCTCCGCCGCCAGGGTGCCGGTGAGGCCGAGCCGCCCCCCCGCCAGGACGGCGGCGCCCGCGCCCTCGAGCCGGTTGTCGCCGACCCGCACCCGGATCTCGGGCCATTCGACGGCGCCGGGGCGGGCGAGGAAGCGCCCGTCGAGGCTCACCGGGCCGGCGAGCACGGCGGGGCCGGGCGCGATTCCGAGCCAGGCCAGGGTGCCGGGCAGGGCGGCGGTGACGAAGCGGCCCTGGCCGGACAGGCGCGGGCCCGCGCCGGCGGACGTTTCCTTTGCCGTTTCCCTGGCTGTTTCCTTGGCCGTCTCCCCGGCCCAGACCAGGCTGCCCTCGATCTCGGCGCTGCCCTCGGCGACCCGTGAATCGGCGGCGATCGAATCGGTCGCGGCGAGCGGATCGGCGCCCGCGCGCGCGCCGTTCCAGGTGAGGGCGACGACGACCGGGGTCTCGACGCCGGCCGCGAGCTCGCGCGGGCGCAGGCCCGACAGGGCCAGGGTCGCCGCGACGCCGCGCCAGGTGAAGGCGGCGGAGAGTTCGAGGCCGGCGGTCGGGCGCGGCCAGTTCGCCACCAGGTTGAGGCCGGTCACCGTCTCGGGGGTGCCGGTGCGGGGATCGCGCCCGGTCACGGTCGCGTCGACGAGGACGAGGCGGCGCAGGTGCCGGCCCTTCCCGGCGGCGACCCGTCCGGCGAGCCGCGCCGCCGGCTCGGCCCAGTCGCCGGCGCCCGACGGCAGGGCGATCCGGGCCCGTTCGAGGACGAGGCCGGTGATCTCGGCCCGTCCGGCGAGGAGGCCGGCGAGGCCGAGCTGGACCTGGAGCCCGTCGCTCGCGACGAGGTCGTGGCCGCCGCGGCTGAGCCGCACCCCGGCGAAGGTCAGGCGCGGGGCGGGCAGCAGCGTCAGGGTGGCGGGGCCGGCGACCGCGAGGCCGAGGCCGTAGCGCCGCGCCAGGTCCCGTTCCGCGAAGGCGGCCGCCCGCGGGGCCGCGATCGTCCAGGACAGGGAGGCGGCCGCGACCGCGAGCGCCGTGACGGCGGCGGCGCTGAGGGCCAGGGTGGTTCGGCGCGACATCGCTCTCCGGCTGCCGGACTGGACGAGAACTCGTGCGCCCCCCGGGCCACCGTTCCGGCGGCTTCTTCGCGAGCCTGCCGGCGGCATACGCCTTCCCTCCCCCCTATAGTCCCTCGCGCGCGGCTTGTCTCCCCGGCACGGTTTGCCGCGTGGCGTGCACCGCTCGCGCGGCGGGACATTTTCCTCCCACCGCCCGGTGGTGCGGCAGCGCAACGATGCTAAACAGGGCGGCGAGGCGCCGCATCCGTGCGGGAACGAGGGCATCCGAGCCCCGGCGGCACCAGAATGGATTGGGGAAACGAGGGATGAAGAAGGTATACCCCGACGCCACCGCCGCCCTGGCGGGCGTCCTGCGGGACGGCATGACGATCATGGCCGGCGGCTTCGGCCTGTGCGGCATTCCCGACGTCCTCATCGACGCGGTGCGGGAGAGCGGCGCCAAGGACCTCACGGTCATCTCGAACAATGCCGGCATCGACGGCGTCGGCCTCGGCGTGCTGCTCGAGACGCGCCAGATCAAGAAGATGATCTCGTCCTATGTCGGCGAGAACAAGACCTTCGCCAAGCAGTACCTCGCCGGCGAGCTCGAGATCGAGTTCAATCCCCAGGGCACGCTGGCCGAGCGCATCCGCGCCGGCGGCGCCGGCGTCCCGGCCTTCTTCACCAAGACCGGCGTCGGCACCCTGATCGCCGAGGGCAAGGAGACCCGGGAGTTCGACGGCGAGACCTACGTGATGGAGCGCGGCCTGTTCGCCGACGTCTCGCTGGTCCATGCCTGGAAGGGCGACCACGAGGGCAACCTCGTCTACCGGAAGACCGCCCGCAACTTCAACCCGATGATGGCCACCGCCTCGCGCATGACCATCGCCCAGGTCGAGCACCTGGTGAAGCCGGGCGAGATCGACCCCGACCACATCATCACGCCCGGCGTGTTCGTGAAGCGGATGATCCACGTCCCCAACGCGGAGAAGCGCATCGAGCAGCGCACCACCCGCAAGCGGCAAGAATCAAGCACTGGGGCCGCCCCCAACGCCGAGCCCGCGCCCGCCCCGACGGGCGGCGGCGCCATCTGAACGAGCGAGAGAGGAGACCACCATGGCTTGGACCCGCGACCAGATGGCGGCCCGCGCCGCCCGCGAGCTTCAGGACGGCTTCTACGTCAATCTCGGCATCGGCATCCCGACGCTGGTGTCGAACTACATCCCCGACGGCATGTCGGTGCAGCTCCAGTCCGAGAACGGGATGCTGGGCATGGGCCCGTTCCCGTACGAGGGCGAGGAGGATCCCGACCTCATCAACGCCGGCAAGCAGACCATTACGGAGCTGCCGACCACGAGCTACTTCTCGTCGTCGGATTCCTTCGGCATGATCCGCGGCGGGCACATCGACCTGTCGATCCTCGGCGCGATGCAGGTGGCCCAGAACGGCGATCTGGCCAACTGGATGATCCCCGGCAAGATGGTGAAGGGGATGGGCGGCGCGATGGACCTCGTCGCCGGCGTCAAGAAGGTCGTCGTGGTGATGGAGCACGTCGCCAAGGCCAAGGACGGCTCGGAATCCCCGAAGCTGCTCGAGGCCTGCGACCTGCCCCTCACCGGCACCCATGTCGTCGACATGGTGATCACCGATCTCGGCGTCTTCACCATCGACAAGAAGGGTGACGGCGGCATGAGCCTGGTGGAACTCGCCGACGGGGTGACCGAGGACGAGGTGCGGGCGAAGACGCAGGGGCAGTATCGCGTGGCGCTGAAGAACAGCTGAGGACGAACTGCCTGCACGAGCAGGCAGGACGACCAACACCGTCGGCACCACACTGTGTCATCCCGGGGCTCGACGAAGTCGAGAACCCGGGATCCATAACCGCCGACCTTTGAGAATGAGGCGGCGCCAGTCCCGCTTCATCCTGCATCGTCAGCGTTTATGGATCCCGGGCTCCGCTGCGCGGCCCCGGGATGACGCGGAGGATGCGAAAACCTTTTTCGAAAAAATTATATTCTCAATGCTGCCCCGGATACGCCGCGTCCAGCACGAACGGATACGGCCCGTCGAAGCTCTCGACATAGACCATGTGGCTCACGATCCCCGTCTCCGGCGTGTAGCGGTGGAGCAGGTAGGCCGGCGGCTCGAAGACCAGGGCGCCCGCGTGCTCCGGGTCCAGATCGAAGGCGACCTGATGGGTGACGCTCGGGGCGATCTGGGCGATCGTGCCGGCGTAGCGGGTCACGATCGGCCGGTGGTGGTGGCCGCACAGGATCCGCTCGATGCAAGTCTGAGCCCCGATCAGCCGCCGGAATTGCGCCTCGCCGTCGAGGAGCCGAATATTGTCCATGTGGACCAAGCCGCACTCGAAGGGCGGGTGGTGCATGAAGACCAGGGTCGGGCGGCCGTCACCGCCGGCGAGCGCGCGCTCGAGGAAGCCGAGGCGCTCGGTGCAGAGCGCGCCGTGGCTCGCGCCCGGGACCAGCGTGTCGAGGGCGATCAGGCGGACGGGGTGATCCTCGATCGTGTACTGGATGAAGCCGCTCCTCGCGCCGGGCATCCAGGCCGCCGGCAGGACCTCGCGCAAGGCTTCGCGCCGGTCGTGGTTGCCGGGGATGACATGGACCGGCATCGGCAGGCGCGCGAGCAGGCCGCGCAGTTCCTCGTATTCTTCCGCCAGGCCGCAATCGGTCAGGTCGCCGGAGATCAGCACCAGGTCGGGCCGGGGATCGAGGGCGATGAGATGGGCGACCGCGCGGGCGACCATCCGGTTGGTCTCGGAGACCCGATAGGCCGGCAGCCCGCGGGGGCGCACGTGCAGGTCGGTGATCTGGGCGATGAGCATGGGATTCGTCCGGCACGGGGGCAATGGGCCCTGTCCCGGACGACGCCCGGGACAGGGGGGATGCGTTTCAGCGCGAGGCGATCACTCGGCGCCCGGCAGGCGGAGCGCAGTGTCCTCGACGTAGGGACGCATCAGGGCGTCGGCGGCCTTCTGGGCGGCGGCGAGCGCCTCCTTCGGCTGGCGCTTGCCCGCGAGCACGGCCTGCAATTCGTCCTCGATCGCCTTGCGCACCGGCACGGTGCGGTAGGTGGCAAACCACGGCTGGGCGTTGGCGAGCTGGTCCACCGCGATCCTGGCGTCGGGGTTCTTCTCCAGGAAGGCCTTCATCTCAGCTAAGTCGTAGGCCGCCTTGTTGGGGGCGAAGTAGCCCGTGGCTCGGCTCCACCAGCCCGACTTCTCGGGCGAGGTCAGCCACTGGATCAGGGTCCAGCCGGCGGCGCGCTTCTCGGGCGACAGGCCGGTCGGCTGCACCAGCGAGGCGCCGCCGATCGGCACCGCCTGGCGCACGTTCATCGGCACGAAGGCGACCTTGAACGGGAACTTGGCGGTGTCGCGGATGAAGGTGAGCGAGCCGGTCGAGATGATCATCATCGAGGCCTGGCCGGCCAGGAACGCGCCGGTCACCGCCGGGCCCTTCTGCTCGCCGGACGGATGCACCTTAGCCTTGTGGACGAGGTCCGACCAGAAGGTGAGGGCGCCGAGCATCGTCGGGGTGTCGTAATAGACCTCGCCGCCGTAATCGCGGTTGTAGTATTGCCCGCCGTTGGACATCGTCAGGGCTTCGAGGATCCAGCCGCCGTAATCGTAGTTCGAAGGCATCATCAGGCCCCAGCGGGTGGTGCGGTCACCCTCGCGCTTCGTCAGCTTGCGGGCGGCGTCGGACAGCTCGGCCCAGGTCCGCGGCGGCTTGTCGGGGTCGAGGCCGACCTCCCTGAAGTGGTCGGCGTTGATGTAGAGCAGAGGCGTGGAGTTGTGGAACGGCACGCCGTAGACCTTGCGGTCGATGACGGAATTGGGAAGGAGCGCCGGGAAGAACTGGCCCGTGAAGGCGTCCTGGCTCTTGCCGTCCTTGGCGATCAGGTCGTCCATCGGCGCGATCTCGTGCTCGATCGCCAGATCGGTGAGGAAGTTCGCCGACATGATGACCGCGGCCGGCGGCTTGCCGGCCTTGATCGCCGCGCGGGTCTTCAGGAGCGTGTCGTCGTAGGAGCCGGTGAAGACCGGAACCGCCTTGATGTCGGGATGGGAGTCGTTGAACTCCTTGATCAGCCCCGACATGTTGCGGGCGAGCGCCCCGTCCACGGGGACCGGGAAGAACAACTCGATGTCGGTCGCGAGCGCGGGGCGCGGCGCGGCGAGGCCGGCCGCCGCCACGAGGGCAAGCGCAGCGCCCTTCCACCAGGAAATCATCTGTATTTGTCCTCTACTTGATGCCGGAGGCGAGGAAGCTGTTCACGAACCGGCGCTGGAAGATCAGGAAGGCGGCGAGCAGCGGCAGGCTGACCAGGAAGGTGCCGGCCGCGATCAGCCCCCAGGCCTGCATGCCCTCGGCGCTGAGCGTGAAGCTCGCGAGACCCAGGGTCAGGGGCCGCCTGTCGGGGGAGTTGATGACCATCAGCGGCCACAGGAACTCGTTCCAGTGGCTGGTGACCGAGACGATCGAGAAGGCGACCAAAGCCGGCTTCGTCAGCGGCAGGTAGATCAGGCGGATGCGCGCCCACCAGCCGGCGCCGTCGATCATCGCGGCGTCCTCCAGCTCGCGCGGCACCTCGCGAAAGCTCTGGCGCATCAGGAAGGTGCCGAAGGCGGTGGCGCAATAGGGCGCCATCACGCCCGGCAGGGTGTCGTAGAGGCCGAGAGCCGCGATCGTCTTCAGGTTCGGCACCAGCAGCACCACCGGCACCAGCATCAGCTGGACCAGGAACAGGGCGAACAGGATGCCGCGGCCGGGGAATTCGAGGCGCGCGAAGACGTAGCCGGCGAGCGAGGCGGTGACGAGCTGCACCGCCAGGATGCCGGCGCAGATCACCAGCGAGTTGAGGAAGTAGAGCGGGAAATCGGCCGAGGCCCAGGCCTCGGCGAAGTTGACGAGCGTCGGCGTCAGGGAGGGCAGGAGCGAGGCATCCGCGCCCGATCCCGCCGGCCGGAACGCCGCCACCAGCATCCACCAGAACGGCACCGCCCAGACCAGCGCGAGGCCGGCGACGATCCAGCGGGCGATGTGCGGGGTGACCTCGCGGGTCACCGGGCCGGAGGAGACGGCGCTCATCGGGCCGCCTCCGGGCCCTGGCCGCGGGCGAGCGACAGGCCGGTCAGCGCAGCCAGCAGGCCCAACGTCACCACGGTCGCCGCGGCGGCGCGGCCGGCATCGTAGCGCTCGGCGGCCTGCTCGTAGATGTAGAACAGCAGCAGCTTCGTCGCGTCCGAGGGCCCGCCCTTGGTCAGCACGAAGACGTGGTCGACCTGCGTCACGGCGTTCAAGAGCGCGATCACCCCCACGAAGGCGAAGGTCGGGCGAAGCGCCGGCAGGGTGACGTAGCGCAGGCGCTGCCACGGGCCGGCGCCGTCGAGGAGGGCGGCCTCCTTCGCCTCGTCGGGGATCGCCTGGAGGCCGGCCAGGATGAACAGCATGTAGTAGCCGGCATTCTTCCACACGGTGAGCACCGTGATGGCGGCGAGCGCGAGGTCGGGATCGCCGAGCCAGTTGGCCCCTCTAAGCCCGAGCCGGGCGAGGTGGTGGTCGATCAGCCCGATCCCGGGCAGGAACAGGAACAGGAAGAGCGCGGCCGCGGCCACCAGCGGGATCATCACCGGCAGGAAGAACAAAGCCCGCATCGCGGCGCGCACCCGGCCGGCGCCGTTGAGCGCGAGCGCGAAGGCGAGGGCCAGGACCAGGCTCGGCACCACCGTGCAGACCGCGTAGAGGGCGTTGTTGAGGAGGGCGCGCTGGAAGGTCGGATCGGCGAAGAGGGCGGCGAAGTTGGCCAAACCCACGAAGCGGGTGCCCCGGCGCGTCACCTCGTGGGTCGCATCCCACACGACCTCGACCACCGGCCAGTAGGTGAACAGGGCGAGGAAGATCAGCGAGGGGCTGAGGAGCGCGAGCGGCAGGGCCAGGGCGGCCAGGGGCCGGCGCGCCGCATCGGGCGCGGCGACAGGCACCTGCCGGGCCGCTGGAATCATGTCGAGGGCGTGGGTCACGGGTTTCCGCCGGGGGTGTCGGGACCGGCGCGTCATCGGGCCGTTTCGTGACAGGCGGATGAAATCGGGATCGCATCCAGCCGCGCTCCCGGCATGGCCGGCCCGATGTCGGCGGTCGTCGTCCCGCTTCGCTGCCTATCCGGTCACCCGAAGACCTGTCCTGCGCGCGGGTCCAGCGTCTCTCGACAGCGAGCCATGATGGCATGACTTGAGCGGGATCATGACGGATCTTGCCGAATCGCCCGCTCGGCGCCGCGAAACCGGAACAATGATGACACAGGCGCGCGGCCGGGCTGGCCGGCACGCCGCCGGGACGGGACGCTCAGCCTGTGAGCCTGTTTGATCTGATCAACAGTCTTCATACCCTGCATGTCATTCCGGGGCCGCGCAGCGGAGCCCGGAATCCAGAAACTCAGGTGGTGGAAGATGAAGCGGAACAAGAGACGCTTTGTCCTGAACCATCCGCGGTTCTGGATTCCGGGCTCCGCTGCGCGGCCCCGGAATGACGCAGCGGACGTCAGATCTGTGGCGCCCCATCAAACCGCCTCTGAAACATCCCACTGAGCGAATCATGACGGACCACGGATACCGCGCCTTCCTGGAGGAGATGCTGGCGCCCCTCGGCAGCGTCTCGATCCGCCGGATGTTCGGCGGGCTCGGGCTGTTTCGCGATGGCCTGATGTTCGGGCTAGCCGTGCGCGACGTGCTGTACCTGAAGGTCACGCCCGACGAGACCGCGTCCTTCGCGGCCGAGGGCAGCGCACCGTTCTCCTATGCCGGGAAAGGCGGCCGGGTAACCGTCATCGCCAGCTACTGGCAGGCGCCGGACCGGCTCAGCGACGACCCCGAGGAATTCGTGGCATGGGCGCGGCGGGCCTGCACGGCGGCGGAGCGGGCGCAGATAGGGGGGGGGGGGGGGGGGGGGGGTTGAGGCGCGGCATAACCTCACGCCACGCGGCATCGTCGCTGGTATGTCCGAGGAATTCGGGGCCCATGTCGGCGTGCGGACAGCCTTCAAGGCCTTCGGTCTCTCTGCTCAGGCGCGGCGGTAAACCTGCTGCCGACGAGGTGAGGCGACGTTCATACCGGGCCAGCCTCGCCGCGCAGCCACCCGTCCAGCCGGCGCAGGAATCGTCCGCGCCCGGTGCCGTCCGGCGTCCGCAGCGCGTGGTCGCCGCCTTCGACCAGATCGAGGGTGAGGTCCACCCGTGGATTGCGCGCGAGGAGACGGTCGCGCCCCTGGATCGCCGCGGTTACGGGCATGCTGCGGTCGGCAGTGCCATGCACCATCAGGATCGGGATCTTGAGCGCGGCGAGGAAAGGGCCCGCATCGGCGCGCAGCCAGGACGCCCAGTAGCGAGAACTGTGGCCGCGCCAGATCCGCGTCGCATCGTCCGGCTCCGCTAGGATGCGGGCCGTCTCACCGTCGAGGTCGTCCCAGCCCTGAGCCTCGGCGATCAGCCGCAGGCTGTCCCGGCCCGGGATCGCCCCTGCGCCGATCACGACGAGATGGGTCATGCCCGGCACATGGGCGGCAACCGACGGTGCGATGGCCCCGCCCTCCGACACGCCGATCAGCACCCGGCGGGGAGCGCTCGCAAGA